>JBHIAO010000503.1:0-4267 GCA_046758565.1 Anaerolineae bacterium | reverse complement strand
GCTGGAAAGGAGAGCAGAGGCTGACCATGAACGAGAAGATTCAGCTTGTGGGCTGGGATGATGGGAAGATATACTTCTATTTGAACGGCGAGGAGCACTGTATCTCTGACGAACCTGAGTTGTTCGCGCAGGTTATTGCTCTATGCCGATGGTACTACGAGCAAAAAGCGGAAGAGCAGGCACGCACGAATGCACCATCAAACAAAGACCGCAGGGAGTCGAAGAAGGTAGGTCCAGGATGATCAGGATGTCAGCAAAGCCATACCTATTGCTCGATGCCGGTGGTACATTTCTGTTTGTAGATCAGGACTATCTGTCGCGGCTGGCGGGTGAGCACGGTCTCCAGGTTGACGCGCAGCAGTTCTACGAAGAGCACTTCCGCCTCGTCCACTGGTTCGACACCTACGTCAGCACCCACCGACGGTTTCTGTCGGGGCTTTCGGAACCCTATTCCCAGATCCTTCTGCGGTTGGTGGGACTGTCGGCGGAGGGCGCGGAGCAGGCAGCGCAAATGGCCCAAGCCAGGCACGAGCAGCGGAATCTCTGGGAATTTACCTTCCCCTGGATCGTGGAAACCCTCGGTCAGTTGAAGGACGAGGGGTATCGCATGTCCATCGTCTCCAATGCCGATGGCAGAGTGGAGCAGGAGTTGCTCAATCTGGGGATGCAGTGTTATTTCGAGAGGGTATACGATTCTGATGTCGTGGGAGTGGAGAAGCCGGAGCCCGGCATCTACGAGCTGGCCTTGAACGACCTCGGCCTCCAGCCTGAGGAAGCGCTGTTCGTAGGGGATATGTTCTACAGCGATATCTGGGGAGCCAACCGGGTGGGGATTCCTGGTCTGCACCTCGACCCGCTGGGCCTCTACAAAGGGTGGCCGGGAGCCCGCATCCAGGACCTGTGGCAACTGCCCGGCTGGTTGAACGAATACGCCGCTGCCCCAGAACGGTTTGACGTGCTGCCCCTTCGCGATTTTGCACTCCTTTCGTGACCTTCGTGATCCAAACGCTTCCACTGTCAAACGGCCTCATTTGCCTAAACCATGAACCTGTAGTAAGATGTGGCTGGCGCAGAATGACGACTATCTACTCCCGACGAGCGCAAGGGACCCTCACTTGACAGATTCAGGCACTCATAGTATATTAGGGAGTACCGATTCCTCGATAGTGCTCTATATCACCAGCCTATCAAGAGTTCGCCGAATTTCCAAACACGCTCTCAGAGACTGCCAGCCAGAAAGGATGCCTATGGCCGCTGATTCCGTTCACCTGAGTGTGCAGAACGTCTCGCTGAGTTTCGGGGGTATCCAGGCCCTGACCGGCATCAGTTTCGATGTCCGGGAGGGGGAAATTCTGGCCATCATCGGCCCCAACGGCGCTGGCAAGACCTCGATGCTCAACTGTATAAACAACTTCTACCGGCCAGACAAAGGCCGGATCATCTTCGAAGGTCACGACCTCACCCGTCTGCCACCCCATCGCATCGCCCAACTAGGTATCGCCCGCACCTTTCAGACCATCGCGCTCTACACCGGCTTGAGCACCGTAGATAATCTACTGGCTGCCCGCCACATTCATATGCACCAATCCGTGCTGGGGAGCATGCTTTACTGGCTTGGCGCACAGCGGGAGGAAGTAGATAACCGGCGGGTCGTTGAGGAGATCATTGATTTCCTCGAAATTGAGCACATCCGCAAGGCAATCGTCGGCGCATTGCCCTATGGTTTGCGCAAGCGTGTCGAACTGGGCCGCGCACTCGCGCTTGAGCCTAAACTACTGCTGCTTGATGAGCCAATGACGGGCATGAATGTGGAAGAAAAAGAAGACATGGCCCGCTTTGTTCTTGATATCCACGAGCTACAGCAGACCACCATCATGCTGATTGAGCACGACATGGGGTTGGTGATGGATATCGCCGAGCGGGTAGTAGTGCTCGATTTTGGCCTCAAGATCGCCGAGGGTGCGCCTGACGAGATCAAGCGCGACCCCAAGGTGATCCAGGCCTATTTGGGACACGAGACTAGCGCTATGCCAACCATTGCAAGCCAGCGATAGTGGAGGTAGCGATGAGAACCAGGTCAACGGGAGGAGATGGCACCATCCTGGAAACGCTGCCCAGGAACTTTATGGCCAGAGTGGAGCAGTATGGCGACGAAAAGGTCGCCATGCGCAAAAAGGAGTATGGCATCTGGCAAGAGTACACCTGGGCCGACTCTTTCCGGCACGTCAAGGCATTCTGCCTGGGCTTGGTCAGCCTGGGCCTGCAGCGGGGCGATAAGGTCTGCATCATCGGCGACAACGATCCCGAGTATTACTGGGCCGAGCTGGCGGTCCAGTCGGCCAGGGGCACAGCCATCGGTATCTTTACCGACTGCATCCCCCGGGAGATCGAATACATCGTCAACCACAGCGACGCCGTCTTTGTCGTGGCGCACGACCAGGAGCAGTGTGACAAGCTGTTGGACATCCAGGAGCGTGTGCCCAACGTCAAGCGGGTGATTTACTGGGATGATCGGGGACTCTGGAGCTACGATGAACTCTGGCTGATGGCTTTTGAAGAAGTAGAGGCCTTGGGGCGCGAGTATGAGGAGGCGCATCCCGGACGCTACGAGGAATTGGTAGCCCAGGGAGTCGGGGACGATATCGCTATCTTTTCCTACACCTCAGGCACGACGGGGCTGCCCAAGGGGGCGATGATCGCCCACCGCAACCTGCTCGGTTCGACGCGCAACATGATGGAAATAGACCCGGCGTTCGACACGGACGATTACGTTTCCTTCTCGCCGCTGGCCTGGATCACCGAGCAATCCCTGGGTTTGACCAGTCACGTCGTCAACGGTGACGTCGTCAACTTTCCCGAAGGGCCGGAGACGGTGCGCCAGAACATTCGAGAGATCGGTCCCCATTTTTTACTTTTCGGCTCCCGCCTGTGGGAGAGCCTGGTCTCCCAGGTGCAGATGCGCATGAGCGATAGCTCGGCGATCAACCGCTTCTTATACCGGGTCTTCACGCCGGTCGGCTACCGGGTGGCCGATATGCGGTTCGAGGAGCGCAAGGTCAACCTGCTCTGGCGGCTACTCTACGCCCTGGGGGAGGTGGCCGTCTTTCGACCGCTGCGGGACAAGCTGGGCCTGTCCCGAACACGCTCGGCCTATACCGCTGGCGCGGCCCTCAGCCCAGACGCGGTTCGCTTTTTTCGCGCCATCGGCGTCAACCTGAAAAACCTCTACGGCTCGACCGAGGCAATTCTTCACACCGTTCACCGAGATGATGACCTCAAATTCGCCAGCGTGGGCAAGCCGGTGCCCGGGGTGCAGATCAAGATCGCCGAGAACGGAGAGATCCTGATCAAGAGCGCCAGTGTCTTTGTGGGCTACTACAAGGATCCAAAGGAGACGGCCAAGACGCTGCGCGATGGCTGGTTCCACACCGGCGACGCCGGTTACATTGACCAGGACGGGCACCTGATCTACCTCGACCGGGTCAAGGACCTGCTGGAGTTGGCCGATGGGGAGAGGTTCTCGCCGCAGTACATCGAAGGCCGGCTGAAGTTCAGCCCCTACATCCGGGACGTGATGACCGTCGGCGGGGCGGACAAGGCGTATGTCACCACCATCATCATCATTGACTTTGACAACGTGGGGCACTGGGCGGAGAGGCAGGGCCTGGCCTACACTACCTTGGTGGACCTCTCGCAGAAGCCGGAGGTGTACGATCTGATCCGGGCCGATGTAGAGCGGGTCAACCAGACACTGCCGCCGCCGGCCCGCGTGCAGAAGTTCGTCCTGCTGCACAAGGAGTTCGACCCCGACGAGGCGGAGCTGACGCGCACCCGCAAGCTGCGGCGGGCCTACATGGAGGATCGCTACCAGTTGATGATAGACACGATGTACGGCGGAGGCGAGGAGATACGCGTGCGGGCCGAGGTGAAATATCGGGACGGGCGCACAGGGGTTGTCGAGACAGCAGTTCATATTATGACCCTGGAGGAGGCCGCATGAATTGGGTGCTTGTACCACAGGCAATCGTAACTGGCATTCTCAACGGAGGAGTGATCGGCCTCATCGCGCTGGGTGTGGTGCTGATCTACAAATCGTCTGAGATCTTTAACTTCTCGCAGGGGCATCTGCTGATGCTGGGCGTATACTTGACGTGGTGGTTTGCAGGCGCAAATGAAACTGGCAGTGAGCTATTCAACCTGCCGCTGGGATTCGCTGTCCTGGCAGCCTTTGTCATCGCTGCATTAGTCGGCTTTCTCATCGAACGGG
>JBHIAO010000502.1:0-4274 GCA_046758565.1 Anaerolineae bacterium | reverse complement strand
ATTCGTGAAAGGGAAAGAGGGGTTCACGCTCATCGAACTCGTTCTGGTGATCCTCGTGGTCGGTATCCTGGCGGCAGTCCTCGTCTCTCCTTTCCGCCAGGGGGTGCAGGGCTTCGTGGCCGTCGAGACCCGAGCCGACCTGACCTCCCAGGCCCGGGAGGCCACCACCCGGATGGTCCGGGAGATGCGCAACATCCAGAAGAAGGCCACCAATGCGCCCAACATCAGCAGCGCCAATGCGACCAGCATCACTTTCGTGGACGCCTGGACCAATACGATCACCTTCGCCCTCTCGGGGAGTACGGTGGAGCGAAACACGGACACCTTGGTCGATCAGGTCTCGGGTCTGCAGTTCCGATATTTCGATGGGAGTAACACCGAGTTAATTCCGCCGCTGAGCGCCGCGGATCGCGACAACGTGCGGAGGATCCTACTGGTCTTGACCCTTGCGCAGGGCGGCCAGACGCTCTCGGTCACCGGGCAGGCGTTCGTGCGGGACCTGACGGGGCAATGAGATGGAGATGATGCATGCTGCCAATGAAAAAGGGACCGCCCTCATCGCCGCGGTGGCGACGCTGTTGATCCTCTCCCTCATGGGGGGGGTCGTGGTCTCGCTGGTGGGGACGGAAAGCTGGTCTGCCCTCCATCAGGTGGAATCAGCCCAGGCCCTTCCGTTAGCCGAGGCCGGCGCCCATCGGGCCGTGGGGTATCTGTCCCGAGAGGGTGGCGAGTGCGCGGCCATTTCCGACAACTTGCAGTTTACCAATGTCTCCCTGGGCCGGGGGACCTTCAGCGTGACGGGGATCCGATATAATCCCACGCCCACCGCCCTCTCCGCCGATATCACGGCCGCCGACACCATGATTCCAGTCGTCAGCACAGCCGGCTATGCCCCCCACGGGAGCATCACGATTGAGTCGGAGACCATCTACTATGCCGGCACCACGCCAATCAGTTTTACCGGCGCCCGCAGAGGGGCTGCCGGGACCACGGCCGCGAGCCATTCGGCCAGTTTCGCGGACGTCGTGATGGACTGGACTCTCTCGGAGGCGACGGACTGGGCCATGGGGGCCGTCGTCGTCAACGCTGCCGGGGCTCCGTCGCCGGGCATTGCGTTTGATGCCGCGGGATCTGTCGTGCAGAACTCGACTGCCGCAAGTTTTACCTGGTCTCATACGGTCTCGGGGTCAAACCGGATGCTGGTTGTCGGCGTGTCGATTCGCAACCAGCAAAACGAGACCGTCAGCGGCGTCACCTACGCTGGGACACCGCTCACTTTCGTCGGCACCCGGTCTAACGAGACGAGCGCCCGAATCGAAATATGGCAGCTCGTGGCACCTGCAGTGGGGACCGACAACGTGGTGGTCACGCTGTCGGCGCCAGCCAAAATAATCGGTGGCGCCATCTCGCTCACGGGTGTTGACCAGACCACTCCCATTGCCGCCAGTGCCTTTACCGCCGGATCGAGCACGAACCCCACCATAAACCTCAGCAATGTTGCCACCAGTGCCTGGGTGATTGATGCCATGGCCTTCCGTTCCACGGGGACGAGTGGGCCGACCGCGACTCCGGGGGGAGGCCAGGATCAGCGCACGAGCGGCTATACCGAAACTGGAGGAACGGCGCCGAATATCCGGGGCAAAGCCTCGAGCGAACAGCCAGGCAAGGTGTACCAGGATCAGTGCCTCATCGCATCGACGGGGACTGTTGGGAGTGGGGCGGATGGGACGTCGGGTATCGCTTTTGATAGATTCACGGCCTTTGGCCAAAGCAACTGTGACCCGTGTCAATGGATACACACAGTCGCGGCGGCGGCAACCGACAGAATACTCGTAGTGTCGTTCGGCTATGGAGATGATCCGAATGCGATCGTTGGCGTGACCTACAATGGCATCCCCCTCACTGAGATACGCACGGAGATATTTGCCACCGGCAGAGTCGCATCGATGTGGTATCTGCTGAACCCACCCGCAGGGACTTCCACGGTCAGCGTCGATTTGACTGCCGCTTCTACCGGAACATTTACTGGCGCCTCTGCGTCCTACGCTGGTGTTGACCAGACCAACCCCGTTGAGGCGGGGCACGTTGGGGCCCAGGGCACTTCGGCCACTTCCACCGTGGACATCACAACAACCAATGCCGGTGCCTGGATTGTCGATTCCCATTATGCCGGGGGCAATTGGAACATGGTGGCCAAGAATGGTCGGACACCGCGGTGGAACTTTGTAAAGGGGAGTTCCACCCAAGCCGGGAGCACCCTGAAAGCGACAACGGCTGGCACCTTCACCCTGGATTGGATGGAGGGTCTGTCCGCGAGCCAGCCTTGGGTGATCGTTGCGGCCGCATTAAAACCAACAGCACCCGATCCGGTCACGAGTCCCATCGGCCCAGCCCAGCGGGTGGTGGAGGTAAGCGTAGAAGTAGAATAGGTCCCTTGCGGGAAGCCACCTCCTCTCCTGAACAGCCCCAAGCTCTTCTCACCTTCTGCATCCGTTCCCCCAGCCTGCTCCATAACGGAACAGACCGGTCCTCGCCGTCTGTCCCGCGGAAGCCTCAATGGGCACAGGCGTTCCGTTCGACATCCTTGGCATTGATATTGCTGGATAGCGCTCATCCCGTGAGGGGGGGGCTTCAGGGTTAGGCGGGCGGGCGGGCGATGTCCGATATTCGGGCAGTTCGGTCTCTCGCGGCCTCCTGCCACGGTGGTTCCTAACTCGTCAAAATACTTGTGTTGGCTGAAGGATGGCCGACTGGCATGGGCATTGCTCTCTAACAGCCGGGTCATGTGGAGTGCACAGTTCTATCATGCGATCGTCGGGGGAAGTCTTGAAAAGGGCTGAGAGATGGCCTATCGGGCCGCATTGAAACCAGCAGCAGCTGATACGACCACCGGTGTCCTCGGCCCAGCCCAGCGGGTGGTAGAGGGAGGCATACAATGAGTCGCCAATGATTGGTCTAACAAAGGAATTGAGCCAAGTATAACGGTGAGAAGTTTGACGCGCAATTGAGGCCTGCGTGGCCATTGAAGGGTTGTTATGAAGAGAGAGCTATTGAGATGAAGCGGTTCGGGACAAGGTTGATTCAGCCCTGCCTGCCTGGCGTGGTAGCCCTGCTGGTGCTAGCGCTCATCCCATTCGAGACCTTTGCGGCTGCGCCCGGGGGCGAGTGGTGGGATTCAAACTACCCGTATCGCGAGAAGATCACGGTCACAGCGGGGAGCGCCGCAGTCCCCAGCGCTTACTCAGTGTCGGTGACCTTTGACCACGCCGCTCTCGTCGCGGCCACCAAGTCCCAAGCCGACGGTGACGACATCCGGATCGGCTACTGGAATGGTGCCTCCTGGGTCGAACTCGACCGTGTCCTCGATTTCGGATCCGCATGGAACAGCACCTCCACCCAGATCTGGTTCAAACTCCAGGCCGGCATCGGCGCGTCCTCCTCAGACGATAACTATTACGTCTATTACGGTAACGGCGGGGCCACCAATCCGCCCGCGACCCCGACCAACATCTTCTTCTTCTACGACGGGTACGAGAGCGGCGACTTCAGCGGTTGGAGCGGCGTCTCGGCCGGTACCGGCGACTCGAACACGGTCGTCACCACGACCGTCCACACCGGGACCTACGCCGCCGAGGCCTTCGTCGACCCGAGTGGGAGCAGCCATGCGCGGGTCGAGAACAGCTTCACCGGCCAAAGTGGGTTTCACTCGACCGTCTGGGTCTACATCCCGACTACCTACCCAGCCGAAAATGATATCACGGTAATCGCGTTCTACACCGGTGGCTGGACCACCAAGGTGGCCACTTTGGCCATTCGAGCACCCGATACGGACATGAGGCCCTTGCTTGGCGTCCAGACCGAAAGCCCAGTCCTGTGGCAGTCCGGCAGCCCCGCCTTGACGACTGGCGCATGGCATCGGCTCGAGATGAAGGTCATTGTCGACCCCGTCAATGGCCGCGTCGAGGTCTGGCAGGACGGCGTCAAGTCGATCGACCTGTCCAACGTCAATACCGGGACCGGCAACATCGATTTCACCCTGGAAAACATCTTCTGGAAGTCCGCAACCACGAACTCGCATACCTTGTACTTCGACGACAGCTTCGACCGGGTCTGGGTAGACCCCGAGCCCACCACCGCTCTCGCCGCTGAGGAGGCGAGCGGCGCAGGCTCGATCCTCCTGGTGACACCGGATGCGTTGAACCTGACCACGCAGGACGCTGCGAAGAAGGCGCTGATCGAATCCTGGGGCTACACCGTTGTGCCGATCTCGGCAA
>JBHIAO010000501.1:0-4276 GCA_046758565.1 Anaerolineae bacterium | reverse complement strand
CTCAGTCAAAACGAATGCGCGGGTCAACGATAGTGTAGAGAACATCGCGCAGCAGCATAGACATCACCACGAGGATAGCCGTGATGAACAGCAACACCATTACTACTGGCCAGTCACTGGCCCCCAGGGCCTGGAAGTACAGCCGGCCCATGCCCGGATAACTGAAGATGGTTTCTGTCAGGATCGCGCCGCCAAATAGGGTCGGGATTTGGAAGACGATGATGGTAATCATTGGGATCAACGCGTTGCGCAGCGCGTGCTTAGCAATCACCACACGTTCAATCAAGCCCTTGGCCCGGGCTGTGCGCACGTAGTCCTGCCGGAGCACTTCCAGCATCGAGGAGCGCATAAAGCGGCTCCAACCGGCCATGTACAGCAGCGAGAGGGCAACGGTGGGCATGATGAGGTGGACTGCCCGATCCACAAAGCCGCCCGGGGGAGCATTGAGCATACCGAGCAGACTGCCACTCGGGGGAGTCCGAACACTGACGATGCCACCTGCCGGGAAGTAGGGTAACCCCCAGGTCCGGAAGGAGTATGAGAGCAGCAGCACCAGCATCAACCCGAACCAGAAAATGGGCATGGCCGAGCCGAAGAAGGCGAAGGTGGTCGCCGTATAGTCCAAACGGGAGTACTGCCTGACAGCCGAAACAATGCCAATGGGCAGCGCGACGATTAATGAGAATATTGTGGTCAAAGACATGAGCAAGAGGGTGTTGCCCAGCCGGCTGCGGACCAACATCGAAACCGGCTGTCCGGTAGCGATCTTCCAGGAGGTACCCCAGTCCAGCCGAAGCACGCCGGCATTGTTGCCGTGGAACCCGGCCCACCCGCCGAGCAAACCATACGGTCCCATAAGCCAACTGAGATTCAACCACGAACCCTCGGCTGGACGCTCGGCTGCGTCGGGGATCGTGAAACGGGTGTCGGGAGTCGTTTTGACCGTCACTTTACGAATACCACCCGCGTCCAGTGCGACCGATGAACCAGTCACGCGGATGACCGTTCCCTCAATCACACCATCTGGCCGAGTCCCCCTGGGCTTGGCCTCGATGGCGGTGGCTTCAACGACGACGTCGCCTATCGTCTCGCCGGAGACCCACAGTCTGTAACCAGGCTTGATGAGGGCGACGCCGGGATCAGTCCAGAAACGGACCTGTCGGTCTTTGCTCACGGGGTACCCGCGGAGTCCCAGATACATCCAGTCGGCCCCCATCCAGTCATCGCCGACTAACCAGGCAACGTAGCGCAGGTACAGCGGTTTGTCCAGTCCCAGATAGGCTTCCAGACGAGCGATGTCGGCGTCACTGACCCGCTGTTTGCGATCGGCCGAAAGACGTAGACCGGAGAGAGGGCCGCCGGGGGCGACGTTCAGCAGGACGTAAATCGCCATGGTAGCCAGAAGCACAACGAACGTCATTTGAATCAGGCGCCTGATCAAGTAGTTGGTCATATGTCAACCTTTCAAGTTTCCCACACGAACCCTCCCGCAGGTTGCGATTCAACAGCTGTTGCGACTGAGGGTGTGCACATCGGGCGAACCTGTTCTTGGCAAGTGGTCAAACCTGCGGGAGGGTAACCGAATCTGCTTCAACAGATTGGGTCGAATACGGGGATGGCAACACCCGAGGGTGTTGCCATCCCCTGCGATTACCCGGTCGTCAGGACAACCGAATACCCGGACGCCACAGGGTACGCCCCCGGTATTTAGATTAACCCTGCGACTGCTCGCTTACTACTTAAGATCGAAGTTCTCGATGTTCCACGTCTCGCTGTTGGCGGTCGGGTCCATGATGAAGCCGTCGACCTCTGGTCGGTAAGCCGAAAGCTTTAGGCGCAGGAACAACGGAACAACCGGCAGCTTCTCGGAGAACAGCAACTGGGCCTGCTTGTGGTTCTCCTCGTACTCCGTGGTGCCGGGCAGGGCCTGCAGCGCAGCGTTGCACACGGCGTCGTACTCAGGATCCGTGAAGCCCGGATCGTTCTGGCCCGACCAGCCGGTCTCCTCGCTGGGGATCTGGGTACTGAGGTACAGATCACATGGCGGCTCGACGCCCGTCAGCCAGGCGAAGGACCCCAGGTCGAAGTGGCGGCCGAACAGCGGCCCTTCGGGCCCGTCGGCAAAATACTGACCGGCCGGCAGGTTCTCGATGGTCAGATCAATGCCGCACTCGGCCAGTTGCTCCTTGAAGATCTGCATGTACGCCACCCGCAGCTCGGCCGTGGTGCTCTGCCACTTGAAGGCCAACAGGGTGCCATCGGGAACACCTTCCACGCCCTTGGCTTCGCGGATACCGTCACCGTCGGTGTCCGTCCAACCCACTTCTTCCAACAGGGCTTTGGCGGCTTCGGGGTCATATGGCCACTGCTTGACATCCGGGTTGTACACCGGGTGCTCTTCAGGGATGTATGAGTGGATGACCTTGGATTTGCCAAACAGCACCGAGTCCACCACCGCCTGCCGATCCAGACACATGGCGATGGCCTGGCGCACGCGTACATCCTCGAAGAAGTCGGGCCGGTCGTAGGTCTCCACTGGGTTGACGCCGAAGTCCACGTGCTCCCACACCGTGCCGGTGATGAACGTCGGGATCAACTGCCCCTGTTTTTCGAGCTCGATCAGCAGTTCACTCTGATCGTCCAGGTGCGTATCCTGCGTGAGGATATCACAGTCGCCAGCTACCACCTGGGCAATGGCCGGGTTTGGCTCCTCGCCCACGAAACGGAAGACCACCTTGTCTACCTTGGGCAGCCCTTCCTTCGCCCGGAAGTAGTTCGGGTTCTTCACAGCGGTGACGTGGCTGCCGGCAACCCATTCCTCAATGATGAACGGGCCCCAGCCCAGGGGCGTGCGCGAGGCCTCTTCGGACTCGACGATATCCGCCGCTGACATCGAACCAAGTTGATGCTCGGGCAGCGGCGACCAGAAGTTGGTAAAGTACGTGCTGTCGAGATACCCGGGCAGGCCGGTCCACACGGCAGTCCGGTCGTCGGCCGCTTCGTAGGAGGCCGTGCGCTCGTTGGTGTACTTGCTTGGCGCTGGCGTGTCTGGGTCGGCCTGCAGATTGAAGGAATACACCGAGTCAGATGCTGTCAGTGGTTGACCGTCCGACCACAGCAGGCCGTCGACCATCTTGAAGGTGACGACCATCTGATCCATCTCAACCTCGCCGCCCGCATAGTCGATCTCGCAATCTGCAGCGCGGCAGCCGGCAGGGCGGATCCTCTCGCCCTCCGCTAGCGCCACCGGATCGCCGGCGGCGTTGACGACCATGTCGCCAGCCGTCACGGTGACAGCGTTGATGACTGCATCCCCGTCCTGTAGACTGGGCAACTTCTCCAGGATGATCGGCTGGTAGTCGAAGGATCGGTTGTCAATCGGCCCGTCATACACCGCGTTCTGAATGTGGCTGGCGGCCAGCATCGCACCGCCATAGATGTACAGGGTGTCCGGCTCCTGTCCCTGGCAGATGACCAGCGTCTTCTCGCCAGGCGGTGGCGGAGCCGGCGTGACGACGACCTCTTTCTCGACGACTTTCTCGACCACTACCGTCTCTTTGACGACCTCCGTCCTCACCTCTGGGGTCGGCTGAGAACAGGCTGCGAGAAGGCCAAGCACAACGAGCACAGCAAGCAACAATGTGAGCTTTTTCATTTCCCCTCCTCAACTGGATATGGGGATTCCTGAATGTCGAGTAGAGCCTGGGCCGACGCACTGATGAACTCGGCAGGGTGCTCTGACATCCTACACTCAGCGCCGCTGCCGGACATGTCAGCCGGCCTACACCGTCGTCAGGAATCACTGTTGGCTTGAAACCGATTGGATGTGGGTCAGCTCAAGCGATGTATCAGTATGCCCCACCCCCTTCCCAGATCAGGCAAACACGTTCAACACACGAATCAACTTGGTGGTTTTATGTCGAGGTTCCTTAGCCTGCCGAAGGGCTCCTGCCAAGAAACTTGTCTTATGTCATTCTAACTACCAGTTTCAGCCTACAAAGGTTCAAACTCGCGGGGTTGCCCGTCACAGACGTGCCACTACGTTGGTTGCTGGAGGATCTCAGCGCGTACCCTTCATCATCGGGTCCAGGGCATCACGGAGACCATCACCGACGAGGTAGAGCGCAAGCACCGTCAGTGTAATCAATATGCCAGGCGCAATGATCAGGTGCAATGCTATAGGCGACCCACTGACCGGATCACGCAGGAACAGCAGGTTCTGCGCTCGGTTCAGCATGCTCCCCCACGTAGCAGTCGGCGGCTGTACACCCAGACC
>JBHIAO010000500.1:0-4281 GCA_046758565.1 Anaerolineae bacterium | reverse complement strand
GCCCCAGCCGCACCGGCGACATCGAGCAGACGCTGACTATCGGCGCCCATGGGCCGGGAGAGGTGTACGTTGTGGTGATTGGGTGAATATCCGACCAGGATTTGACGCCTCAGCATAACGCTCGCGGGGCGCATTGCGTATTGCGTATTGCGTAAGAAGTTGCTCTACGGAATACGCAATACGCAGTACGTTCCTAAAATTACCGCCTGCCGATGGAAGAAGGATGATGGACGAGACACCATCCAACAAGAACGTGCCCGGCATCCCGCAGATCGAATTTGAAGATCGAATCGAGCGCGCCCGGGCAGTCGTCGATGAACGAGAGCTGGCCGGCCTGCTAGTCGTCGGACGGTCGTTCTACGATCGACCCGGCAACCTGGCCTACCTGACCAATCACTTCCCACCCTTCCCCACCATGGCCGATATAGACGACTGGCAGGGCATGGGCCATGCGTTCCTGGTCCTGCCGGCCGCCGGCGACCCAACACTGATTGTCGACGGTCGAGCCTACCGCGAGGACCTGGTCGCGGTGGAAGACGTGCGGTTGGACAACAACCTCCCCCGCGCGGTGGCCGGCGCCATTGCGGAAATGGGGCTAGCGGGTGCCACCATCGGCTTGGTGGGCGAGGACATCATGCCCCTATCGATGTACCGATCACTGACAGAGCGGCTGCCCGATGTGGAGTGGGTGCCGGCCAACGACATCGTCGAGAACCAGCGCATGATCAAGAGCCCGGCAGAACAGCAATTGCTGCGCCGGGCGGCGGATGCGGCTGTCGTTGGCCTGCGGGCGGCGTTGGATACGATCGGCTATGGGGCGAGTGAGGCGGAGGTGAACGCGGCCGGCACGGCGGCCGCCATGCAGGCCGGCGCCGATTTCGTACGCTACCTGCGGGTCCACTCCGGCCCGTGGTCGGCCTGGGGCTCGCGCTGGCCCCAGGCGCTGGACCGCAAGATGGCCAAAGGTGACCTGGTCACACTCGACATCATCGGTGCGGTGCACGGCTACGGCTTTGACGTTCTGCGGACGACCATCGTGGGCTATGACACGCTTCCAGAACAGCGGGCGATGTGCGAGGCGGTGCTGCATGCGCTGGCAGCCGCTCTGGAACACGCGCGCCCGGGCGTGACCGTTGGCGAGATGGCGCGGGCCGGCCTGGCGGTGATGGAGGATGCCGGCTATGCGGAGCACATGTCCCGCTTCATGGGCCACGGCATCGGCCTGGAGACGGTCGAGGCACCACTCTTGACGCCCCACAGCGACGTCGAGCTGCAGCCGGGGATGGTGCTGTGCATCGAGCCGGGCATCTTTGTCGCAGGGTGGGCCGGCTGTAGCATCGAAGAAGAGGTCATCATCACCGAGGATGAACCCGAGGTCATCACGCGCCTGTCGCGCCGGCTGTGGGAATAGGCAGGCGTTACCGAATCCACGGAGAGCTATGGTGGGGATTCCTGCAACCGCGCGACGAAGTCAGCGTGCTCCTGTGAGGCCAGCCCCTCGCGCAGGACGTTCAGCATTGCAGCGATATCTCCAGCCAGGAGGGCGGCCGGCTGGAGCCAGAGGCCCGGAAACACCTCACTGCGCAGCACGCCGGCGTCATCTGGCGACAGTGGCTCGTAGACGCCCTCGCGCAAGACGAACCAGTCCACCCGCTGCTCGTAAATCTGCACGGCCACGTATTCCTGTACTCCGTTGCGTTGGTAGACCCGCAGCTTGCTACTCAGATCGTAGGCGGCACTGCTGGCAGCGACCTCCACGATGAGCTCTGGGGCTCCTTCCACGTAGTCGTCCTCGCTGATGCGGGAGCGCCCGCCCAACGCTGGTTCCAGGCGCACCATGGCGTCGGGCTGCGGTTCGTTGTCGTTGTCCAGCCGCATTGAAGCATTGTCACCGACTACCACGCCGGGGGTGCTGGCCCAATAGGTGGTCAGCCAGCCGACGACCATGCTGTGCGGACGGCCATGGTTTTCAAAGCGGACTGGGGATGCCACGTAGACGACTCCTTCGATGAGCTCGGCTTTTTTGATTTCGGGATGAGCCTCGTAGCGCCGCTCGAACTCGGCACGGGACAGGTGGTCGCCCGACTCAAGAGGTGGTGGCTCGGGCAACGGTTCTGCGGGGGGACTTCCCTTCTGCCTGGTGGGACTGAGGACTTCGGCGTATTGACTGCTCATGTTGATACCTCCCGACAAGAAGCTGATCGTTCTCATAGGAATTATACGTAGATTGGAGCACCAGGCAAACTACTGCTCTGGGAGTGAGGGCTTCATTCTCCCAGGGTATCCAGATATTCGGCCTGGAATTGCTGGACAGCCTCAGTCAACAGGGCTTGGGGGTCGGCGTTCTCGTCGGTCAGAACTGCCTGAATGACCCCATCGAGCGCGGCGTAAAGCTCCTGGGTGGCGATGGGCGGTTCGGGGCGTGCGTGCTTGCCGGCCTCTTCCACATAGGTCTTGAAGTAAGGCACATTGCGGTATTTGTCTACCAACTCTTGCTCCTGTTGAGCCGCCCCACTGCTGGGTTTGTACATCAGGCTCCGAGTGCTGATTGACCAGCGCGCGAACCCCCCTTTCGACTTTATTTCGGTTTCAAGCGCCTCAAGGCTGAACATGCGCCACGTGATCCACTCAAAGGCGGCCTGCTGCACCTCGGGTGAGGTCTTGGCGTTGATCACAGTATAGCCGCCGCCCATCACGTTGGCGCGGCTGGCCGGCCCGGCCGGGAGGATGGTCAGCCCCAGGTCATCCGGGTTGCCCCCATGTTCGTTGACCACGATTTCGAACCAGTCTGGCGTGAACATGACCATGCCGCACTGATGACTGGCTACCATGGGGAAGCTTCGCCCAACGTCAAACAGGAGTTCATCTTGTAGGACATCGTGTTCCCAGCGCAGATCCTTGATGAGTTGCATGGCCTCGACAATGGGTTGCTCGTCGAAGACCGCCTGCCACTGATCACCTTCCTGACGCTCGAATTCGCCCCCAGCCTGCCAGCCCCAGTTCATAAAGGTCCAACCACCCTGATTATGTTGCGTGAACATGCAGAAGCCGACGGCCCCGGTTTTAGCCTTGATGGCTTTGGCGGCCTCGATGAACTCGTCCCAGGTGGTTGGCGGCACGGGCTCGCCGTCGCTATCCACCAGGCCGGCCCCCCTGAACAACTGCTTGTCATAGAAAAGGCCCATGATGTAGATACTTGTAGGCACGGCGTATATGCGGCCGGCCCTCACGAAAGGGGCCAGGACGGCCTGGTTGAAGTCCTGGCTAACAGCCCATGCACTCATCATGGCGGTGATGTCAGCCACGTAGTTGCTGTCTATCAGCATGTGGGCTTCGGTGGGGGGCACGCTCATGGTGGCAGGGACCTTACCCGTCGCCAGATCAGCCGCGAACTCTTGCGAATTCCACCCCCAGGAGTCGAGGACGATCTTGATGTTCGGATGGGATTTCTCGAAGAGCGCGACCAACGATTCCAGCGAGTGGCGTGTCTTTGCATCCAGGGCAGCATCTCCGATCCCGAAACTGACCTCGATGATGGCTGGCTCTTGCGTAGCAGACAACGGCGTGGCCGTTGGCGCCGCGGCCGGCTGGAACGTGCACGAAGCGATCATCAGGACGGGAATCAGGACGAGCATCAGTACCAAAAAGGTTTTATGTGTAGTTTTCATCTAACTTCCTCCGCGTGTTGCGTGTTGCGTATTCCGTGAGCTTCACGTACCATGCATCACGTTTTACGTTTCACGACTCCGGGCAGGTCTCGCGGTACGGCTCATCGCCCAGGTATTGCCGCCACTCTGCACGGGTCAGGTTGCGATTGGCGATGCTGCAGGCGCGGGCCTGCCATGACTCAAGGCTGACATCCCACAACATGATGGTGGTGTCGTCACTGCCCGAGGCCAACGATTGGCCATCCGGACTGAAGGCCACACTCCACACCACATCAGTATGCCCGGCGAGAGGTTGGCCAATGAGGCGACCGGTCGCCACGTCCCACAAACGGATTTCACCCTGCCTACAGCCTTCGTAGACGCTCAACTCTCCACAACTACTGGAGGCCAACGTTTGCCCGTCCGGGCTGAAGGCCACGCTCCACACCACGTCGGAATGGCCGGCGAGGCGCTGGCCGCTGGTTCCGCCCGACGCTACACCTGCACTGAGCACAGTCGAAGTGTCCCACAGGATGATGGTGTTGTCCCGACTGCCCGAAGCCAAGGTTTGGCCATCCGGGCTGAAGGCTACGCTCACCACAGCGGCGGTGTGGCCGCTCAAGGGCGGGCCGAG
>JBHIAO010000499.1:0-4295 GCA_046758565.1 Anaerolineae bacterium | reverse complement strand
CCCTTCTATGCGACTCCCCCTTCCACGATCTTGATCTCTTCTTCCGTCAAATCATGAGCTTTCACGAAGTGGAAGCGTTCGCGGCCCTGTTTGTCCAGGAACAGCAGGCAGGTGTAGGTGGTGGCGCCGGCGAACACCTGCTGGTCGCCAAAATGAATGACCTTGCTCAGGTGTTCCCCAGCGGCCAGCAGACCGCGCAGTGGTTCGCCGTATTTGGCGTTGAAGAACTTGTGGGGCAGGATGAATCCCAGCCGGCCCCGCTCGTTGAGCAGGCTCAGGCCCCGCTCCACAAACACCGCGTAGATGTCGTAGTTGCCCTTGCTGGCGGCGGTGTAGCGCTGCTTGTAGTACTCCACCTCCAGCGGCGCCCATTCCTTCATCCCTGGATACGGATGTACGGCGGATTCCCAATCACGGCGTCGAAGCCCCCCGCAGCGATAATCTCCGGAAACTCCGCCTCCCAGTCGAAGATGTTGAGGCGGTACAGATCCTCCTCGTCCAGCAAACTCATCTGCCGGCCATCGTAGAAGTCGGGGCCGATCAGGGAGTTGCCGCACTTGATGTTGTGCTCCAGGTCCGGCAGGGCGCGCTCGCGGAGGAAAGAGAGCTGGGTGCTCAGGCTCTGCTCCGTCTCCCCCTCCAGCACCTTGAGCAGCAGCGACAGCTTGGTCACCTCCACCGCCTGGGGGGTCGATGTCCACGCCGTAGATGTTGTTCAGCAGGATGCGCTTGCGCTCGGCGGCGGATCACCTTGCCCAGAAACTGCTCGTACACCTGGCCCAGGATGTCCGCCGGCAGGACCGAGAACTCGTAGGGGCTGTCGGGGTAGTACAGGTGCTTGAAGACGTCCTTCAGCACCTTGTCGTCGATGGTCAGACCAGGCGTGAGGGCGTCCAGGGAGTCGGCGGGTCGGCCCTTTTCCGGTTCGAAGTGGGACAAGCCGGCGTTGTAACGGTCGTCGGCCTGGCGGAAGAGGTAGAGCAAGCGCTGGTAGACCTCGGTGCCGTTTTGCAGGGCCATCAACTGGCCGTACGGCTCAATCCCCCGATCCTCGCAGATGCGCAGGAAGATGATGCGGTCGATGGTCCGCTGGACGAGGCACTCTCCGAATTGAATTCATGCCTCAACGTAACACTGCGCTAAGTCTGCTTGCCGGCGAATTGGAGTGAGGGCCGCCTAACTGCGTCAAGTTAAGGGATTCGAGAAGAAATAATTATCCCGACTGCTCCCGCCGGATTGCCAAATCCGGCGGGCATGGCCTGGATGGTTCGGCTACGCTCACCACAGGTTTGGCAATCCAGGCTGAGCGAAGTGGGACATTTTGTTTTTTCCACCGACTCAGTGGCGGTGGAGGGGACGCCGGCCAAGCAGCAAACGGAAGATGATCATCATAGCGCCGCCAGTTCACTGATTTTGGTGTTCAGTTCCTGTTGGCTCTGTTTACGGAAGGCTTGAATGAGTGTTTGTACCTTTCTCCTATGTGCTTCGCTTGCCAAATCAACTAGCGTTTCCTGGCCAGGTTTGTATTCAAACACCATTACCAGGGGGGCTTTCTCAACATATCCCAGAGCCATGCCGAGCAGAGTATTTGTGGCTAACCTTAGATTGGCTTCAGTCAAATTGCTATCGCTGTATGTACCGTGAAAAACATGTGCTCCGTTGGGTATCTGGGCCATTAAAGTCGGATGTTCAATCTCGCGGTTGAGAAACTCAGCTAGCCGGTCTAGATTCTTATCCGTTGTGCTGGCTTGATTACTTGTTCTCATAGTATTCATCCTCATACGCCTTCCGGTAAGAACGCCATTGTCGCTTGATGTCTTCAATGGCCTGCGTCAGAGCAAGTCCTTTGTCACTTCCCGGTTTGGCGGTTTTCTCCTGCTCACCTGTAGGAGACATGACATCTCGATGGAAGTACCCATGTGCTTCATCAAAGCGTACAATTGGTCGCCATTTGCCGTCAATGTAAGCTTCATACTGAATCACGACGATGGCTTTGACTTGACCACGCTCGGTGACGAAATGAACCCGCAAGCGGTCAAGTCCTGTCTCGAAGTCTTGTATCCAGAATTTCTCGCCCATGAGTTGTGGTCGTGAGGGATCTCGAATGCCTGGGCGCCCATCGCATAATTATAACTCCTTAACTTGGGTCGGTCAAATTAGTGTTCGAAAAACGGAGCCGGGGTGGGCCATTGGCCTACCCCGGCTCGATCCTTCGTGGCACTAATCCATCAAGGCGCGGTCCAGTTCCACTCCATGGCAGTCTTCTGGATGTCGATGATGTTGATCACGCCGTTCCCATCGACGTCGTAGCGCACATCGTAGCCGTTGCCTTTGCCACTCACCGTGCGCCACTTTTGCGCCGCCGTCTGGAGGTCGCCTGCACCAACTTTGCCGTCGCAGTCGAAGTCGTACAGGTAACACACCTTGATGGTGCCCACCAGGCTGGGGTTCTCGTTGTCGGCGTAGGTGAACGTGCCCAGCGTGTCAAACCGCCGGCTGTAGCTCTCACCAGAGTCCAGCAGGCCGGAGTCCCAGCCCCGCACGTCGGTGCGGGCGTCTACGTCGCTGGTCGCGCTGTGCCAGATGCCGGCTGATCCCTCGTTGTTCGTCCACTGCACCACCGAGCCCTGCACCACCTCCAGCGTGTCTGGAACGAAGCCGGCGGCATCCATTGTCACCACGTAGTGCTTGTCAGCGTACACCGGAGTCAGTGGGATGTCCAGGTGGACGGGTGTGCTGATGACCGTCAGGGTCCAGGAGCGGTAGCCCTGGTAGCCCGTGCTGGCGTCCACCGTGATCTGGTAGTCGCCTGGCGGGGTGAAGAAGCTGTAGTAACCGTCGGCGCCGGTGACCTGCGGGTTGGTCTGGCTCTCGTAGAGCTCAGCCGGCCAGCGGTCCCAACTGCCCGTCCCGGTATCGTATTCGAGGGCGGTGACAGTCTTGCCGGTGAGCTTGCCGGCCGCCAGACCTAAGTCCACGTCGAAGACATAGCCGTCGGGATCAATCAGGCCGGAGCCGCTGCCACCGCTCGTCACGCTGCCGCAGACAACGGTAAGTGTGATGGGGGTGGTGGGATCGTCGGGAGAGTCAATGACTCTCTGATACCAACCATCGCCGATGGCCGTCATCGAGTAGACGGTGTTGCTCACGGTAAGCGTGACGCTGGTCGGGTCACTGCAACAGATGCGCACCGTGACCGTGTACTGCTGCGATGCACCGGGCCCCTTGGGCAGGAAGACCTTCCAGCCATTGGGATCCGCCCGCCCCTGTGCGTTGCGAATATGCTGTACCCAGGCCGAGCCGTCCGGTGATGTTGTGCTGAAGATCATGCTCATGGGGTCCCAGGCCAGCGTGCTGTCCACGACGACGACCACCGTCGGGGACGGTGCGCTCTCGTCGCCGAGGGGGGTGCGGGCCTTGGCGTAGATGCTGTGCGTACCGTCGGGCAGAGTCAGGGGCACCTCCCAGTTGCCACTGCTGTCCACACTGGCCGTGGCGGTGTAGACGCCGTTCACGTACAGGTCCACGAAGGTCCCGAGCTGGCTCTTGCCCGTCACGGTGATTTCGCTGCTGCAGGTGGTACCCGGGATGGGCCACGTGATGCGCGGCGGCAACAACGGGATCGTTCCGGTGACGACGCTGGTGTTGTTCGCTGGGTCGTCGCCAGCCGTGCTGGTCGTTATGCTCACCGTGTTGGTTAGCACCGTGCCGGGTGGCAACACCCAGCCCAGGTCCGCCGGCACGTGGAACCACAGGTTGATGACACCGTGGTCACCCGGGTGCAGCGTACCCGCGTTCCAGGACACGGTCGGCGTCACCACGGTCGGTGGCTCGATGTCCGGCACGCTGTGGGATCCCTTGTAGGTGGTGCTCACGGGCAGCGTGTCGGCGATGACCACGTCGGCAGCAGCGCTGCCTCCGCTGTTGCCGTACTCGACGTGGAAGAAGAACCGGGCCGGCGCGTTCCCCGCGGCGTCTGCGGCGGATTCGTCGAAGTCCACGGTCCGCAGCGCCTTCTCCACCCAGACGTCGGGGGGTTCACCGGTGACGTGGCCCAGGAGGTAGTCTTCCGTCTCGCCGTACTTGTAGCCCGCCGCCGGCGCGCTGCCATCGGTCGGGATGGGATCTACAGCAGTCGCAACAGGCGCGGCGACAGGACCGATTGGCCGCTCTGCCAGCGTGATGCGCATCCACATGGGATCGTCTGGATCGGGGTGCCAGGGCAGGAAGGTCTTGGAGGTGAGCACGTGGGTGCCCGGACCCAGGCTGATGACCTGGTTCTGGACCGCCCACTC
>JBHIAO010000498.1:0-4296 GCA_046758565.1 Anaerolineae bacterium | reverse complement strand
TTGCTATCTTTAACCCGATCGCCGGGCGCGGCCTGGTAGCACGGCTAAAACCCACAGTCGTCGAGACGCTGCGGCGCTATGATGTCGACTTCCATGCTGCCGAAACCAACGATCGCGGTCAGGGTGTTCGGCTGGCGCGAGAGGCAGTGGAGGCCGGCTATCGATCCGTCATTGCTGTAGGCGGTGATGGCATTGTCCACGAGATCGTCAACGGGCTCATGCACGCCGGCGCCGGCCCCGATGATGTCACCCTCGGTATCGTGCCGGCTGGATCAGGCAACGATTTCGTCAAGATGCTCGACCTGCCGGCCGGAGATGTGGCCAGCGCCTGCTCTCGGATCAGTCGCCGCCGGACCCGCGTGGTGGACGTGGGACGGATCAACCTGTTGATTTCCGCCGGCCGGACTGTGTTCTCAGCCGACGATGGCCGGCCGGGCTATTTCATCAATATACTGGGAATTGGGTTCACCGGTCTGGTAGCTTACGAAAGCCAAAAAGTCGACTGGTTGACCGGCGTGCCTCTGTATCTGGTCGCGGTCATTCGAACGCTGGCCCTGACCTATAGGACACCACACATGGAGATCGACCTCGACGGGAATCTGATCAGCCAGCGCACCACCGAGGTCGCCGTGGCCAACGGTCGTTGTCAAGGCGGTGGTTTCTGGATGACGCCCGACGCCGAGGTCGATGATGGCTGGTTCGATCTTGCTATCGCCTGTGCTCTGGGCCGTGTTGGCATCCTGCGGCTGATTCCCGATATCATGCAAGGTATGCACGTCGATAAGGAACCCGTCACCATGGCACGAGCACGGCACGTGACGATTGACAGCACCTATCCCCTTCCAGTTCAGGCTGACGGCGAGATCCTTGCGTCACGAGCCACGCATCTGGAGCTTGAAATCATGCCGCAGCAGCTCCGAGTGATCACTTAACCCATTGTACTAGACACCAGTAACTAAGTGCAAGTCACCGCGTTTTGGTAAGTGAGAACATCTGCAAAGCACCAGCTAGCTGCCCACCCCCCGGGACAGTGACCAGTGCCTGCCAAAACCAGATCACCCGCATATTCCCCGAAGGAGGCTGCTGTGAAATATCGAATGATACTGCTGGCATCACTGTTCATCCTGCTCAGCGTCTCTGGTGTTGTCCTGGCGGCTGACCGACCGACAGCCGCCACACCCGCCATGACACGCCATTCACCGGTCCTGCAACAAGGAGACATGACTCCACCGGACACTGTCCTCACCGTCGGCACGCCACAATACACCGCGGATGAGATTCTATGGGTCTCCCCGAACACGCAGCACACCCTTACGGCCATAGACAACGTCGATCCGCCCACCGCAGTGCAGACCAGGGTGCGGTTCTACCGCGTAGCGGCCGCTGGCCCACCTCCTGCATTTCGCGTGTACGACGGCCCATTCAACCTGAGGGGCTACGATGGTCGCTACCGACTTGAGTTCTTCAGCCACGATACAGCCGGCAATGTTGAAGAGATCAACTTCCAAATCGAACACTTGGACTCGGCGTCGCCGATCACAACCTGGACGCTCGGCACACCGGTGTACGTCGATGGCTTCGGTCGGCCATGGATCACCAACGAGACGCTACACACATTGGAGGCCGATGACGCCCTCGCCTCAGATGGCTCGCCCGGAGCCGGCCTACGTGAGATTCGGTTTCGAATCACCGGCGCGCCGATCGCGCCAGCCGCCGAGTTTGTCGTCTATGAAACGCCATTTGTCATCGACGGCCCTGACCGCGAGTACGAAATCGACTTCTTCGCCACGGATAACATCGGCAATCGCGGACAGACGCAGACCGTCCAGGCCTTCCTTGACACCACGCCGCCGGCCGTGGATATTGGTGGCCCCTATGTGGGCGATGAAGGCTCACTGTTAATGTTCGATGCTAGTGGAACAGTCGATGCCGGCTCCGGTCTGGCCGAGATCGCCTGGGACTTGAACGGAGACGGTGAGTTTGACGACGCAACAGGTGCGGCGGCGACTCAGATGTTTGGCGACAACGGGTCAGTTGTCGTCGGGATACTGGCCGTAGATAATCTGGGCCACAGTGACATTGCAGCCGCCTCAGTAGAGGTCCGCAATGTCAACCCTGCCGTCAGCATCACTAGCATCTCAACCACGCAGCCGTACCTGGGTGAGGTCGTCACGGTGTTGGGCTCGTTCACAGATCCCGGCTGGCTCGACGCGCACACCGCCGTCGTTGATTGGGGTGATGGACAGACGACAGGGGCGACGGTGAGCGAGCAGAATCAGGCACCTCAGGCCACCGGCACCTTCTTTGCCCAGCACCAATACTTGACGGTTGGCGCCTTCAGTATTACCGTCACAGTGACCGATGACGACGGAGGCACGGGAACGGCTTCGACCCAGGCCGAGGTGGGTCTCTCGCCTCAGATGCCGGGCACACTAATCGCGACCGACGAGCTTTCCTTCTTCCGACTGACGAGTACCACGGCGGACACATGGAGCAGTGCTGAATGGCAGTGGCGCAACGGTGTGGGCAAATCGGAATACTGGTGGATCGGCCAGGGACAAGGATGGCTGTTCCTTTTCCCCAAGACTTCCAACGATGCACCGTACTTTGATCCCTTCCAGTCCACGCAGGCCTGGTCGAATTATCTGACGATCGCAGTGCCGCAGGAAGACTTTCAGCGCTGGTTCTGGTGCGGGATTTACCTTTACGATGAACACAACCGCACCATTGGCATTGGATGCCATCCCGAGTGGGGCCCACCACCCGACGGCGCCGGCATCCTCCATCCGTGGGTCGCCGAGCGCGTCATAGAATCTCAGTCACATATTCCAAGCATCATCGAGGGAACGTTCCAAACGCCGCTGCCGTGAGTGACGCGTTGACAAAACCCCAGCAGTGTGCTAAACTGAAAGTAGGAGTGGGTGCGCCCGGCCGTATCTCCCCCCGCGGCCGGCCGCGCCCACCCCTACTTGTGCGACGAAGGGCTATCCGGCATTCACTGTCGATCTTCTGTTAGATAGCGGGTTTGACAAGTCGTGCATTTCATGCTATACTGCTGTCAAAATCCAAACCACCAACAACTGTGAACAGGACTAGTAGCCCTCGCAACGGCGTCCCAGAGAGTCGGCGGAAGGTGCGAGGCCGGTACGTACGACGAGGGTGAATGGACCTGGGAGTTGCCGGCTGAACGGAGATTAGTCTAATGGTCAGTTAGTCAGGTGGTCGCTTAGTCGAAAAGTGCCTATCTGACCACTTTGATCAACCGACCAACTGACTACTCGACCAATTGACTGAACGACTAATCGACTAAGTATGCCAGGCCGGAGTCGCCACCGTTATCAGGGCTGAGGGTATCGGAGTCGACCCAGTGATGGATTAGGGCTCCCGTACCTGCAACGAGTGAGGCTGGCTTTACCAAGCTCTGAGAGAATCTATCCCGCGTATCACCGTGGGATTTTTTCTTTCCACGGGCGATTGGTGGCAGCCGGCCTAATAAGGGTGGCACCACGGGAAGGAAAAAACCTCTCGTCCCTGCTGGGGGCGGGAGGTTTTCTGTTGGTGAAACAGCCTGCCCTGAGCTTGTCGAAGGGTGATGCGCAAAAACGTGAAGCTCGTGACACCGTCCGTGTCAATGCTCTCACGTTTCACGTTTTACGTTTCACTTGCGAGGAGATGTACTCATGATTAGACCCACATTCGAACAATTCAAACAACTGGCAGAACAAGGCAATCTGATTCCTGTGTACCAGGAACTGCCAGCCGACCTGGAGACTCCCGTGTCGGTGTTTCTGAAACTGCGGGGCCGCGGGCCGGCCTTTCTGCTGGAAAGCGTCGAGCGGGGCGAGCAGGTTGGACGCTACTCGTTCCTGGCCGCCGATCCACAGCGCCGGCTGGTCGGCTACGAAGATCACGTCGTGCTCCAGAACAACGGGGATGTGGAAACGCAACCTCTGGAAGACGACCAGGACCCGCTGAGCCCCGTCGAAGCTCTACTAAATCAATACCAGCTCGTGGAGACACCCGGCTTGCCACGCTTTGTCGGTGGGGCTGTGGGCTACATGAGCTATGACCTGATCCGCTTCTTCGAGCGCCTGCCGGCCACCGCCGACGACGACCTGGCCCTGCCGCTGTGCCACTTTCTGTTCACCGACACTCTGGTCATCTTCGATCACGTCAAACACAAGCTCCTCATCATGGCCCTGGCCCACACAAACGGCAACCTGACAGCAGCCTACGACGACGCCATCGACCGAATTGAGGGCATCATCAAACGCCTACGCGAACCACTCACGCATC
>JBHIAO010000497.1:0-4300 GCA_046758565.1 Anaerolineae bacterium | reverse complement strand
CCGGCGTCAACACTCGTGATAAAGAACATCACCAAGAGCGCCAGGATGGGGCCTCTGACAGCAGTGACGAAGTACCACGGCGTGAACTCCCGATAGCGTGGCACCGTATCATCAGGGTAGTGAGCGTAAATCTGTTTGAGAAGGTACAGCAGAGTTCCAAAAAGGGCCCAGAAAAAGAGCTCCAGCCAGCGCAATAGACCAACGGACCAGAAGTATGGATCCCCCTCTCGCGTGGCCTCGTCCTCCAAGCGCGTGAACAGAATCCGCAGTTCTGTCGGATCGAACTCATCCTGGGCGATTTCATCCTTGATAGCGGCTATGGTTGGACTGATAGTGGCAGTTGTGTCAACCGATGGCAGTTGGGCCAAAGCTGCTTCGAGGCCTGGAATGAGATCCTTGATCCGACTCCTGGCTCGTTCCTGCGAATCCTCTCTGAGCAGATCGGCCAGTTCCTGTGTCAGTTGGGCAAAATCCTGGTCAACAGGTGTTGTCTGGGTTGCAGTCGGCCGCGCCTCCATGGTAGTGGTGATGGATGGCGTTGGGCTCTGGCTGGTCGGCATCGCAGTCGCGCCAGCCGGCACTGTCATGGTGCCGCTGATCGGTTCCCCGGAGCCCGCACCAGAGGCTGCTGTTTCGGTCGCCGCCGGCACCGACTCCGTAATGCCCGGGACGAATCCGGTCGGGCTCTGATCAGAGACGGATGTGTCAGTCGCGGCGGGCGAGGTCTCCTCGGTGGCCGAAGCCGAGGGCAGGGCGCTGGGGGATGGTGACACAGTTGTGGTCACCGCGCGTTGTGGCCCGACGGCGGTCCCAATGATCGCGCGTACGTTTTCAGGGAGAGGTTCCAGCTCGGCCGTATCCTTGAGCATTGCCGTGACTTCCCGAATTGCAGCCAGAGCCTAGGCTCTGGCTGCAGTCTCCGGAAAGAGCGTTCCACCAGAACGATACCTCCCATGCAGGAACACATAGAGGCCTGTGGCCCCGATCAACAACGCCATAAAAATGATGAATAGATGCATGCCGCGACGTTTCTCGGCAGCCCTTTGCTCTGGGCCAGTCGCCGGAAGTTGGCCGAGGTCACTGCGCATGGCGTTCTCCTTTCCTTGGGTTAGACGAATCCATATCACCACTCGGCTTCGGAGCTAGCAGCCGGCTGGCGGCATGTGGCCGGCTCCGTCGGTCGGAACCAGAAGACCCACAGACATGTTGAGGTCCCACCGAACATCGTCTCCAAGGGCAGCATCTACCCCGCGACGCGGTGCCCGCAGTTCGTGCAGAAGGGTTGGCCGGCCTCCAGTTGGGCACCGCATTGGCTGCAGAAGTTCGCTCCGACACCCGCCGGCGGTGATGGCCGAGCCGGCGCCGGCTGCTGGCGTCGCCGGCGTCGCATGGCCACCAGCAACAACAGGAGAACCAGCACGGCGGCCAGGGCAGCGAGCAGTAGAAGAACGGACGACCCGCCTCCGCTCACCGCGAACTCTCCCCCTTCAGTGGTCACCAGAATGTCCAGACGCGTCTCGCCCTCCCACGCCCGCACATTCTCCAGATTCAGAGGGCTCTTCTGTTCCGCCTGCCCCCTTACGGCGAACCGCGTTACCAGCACCGTGCCATCTCCATCAACGCTATCCAGAGTCACGAGACCGATCACCAGCCGGCCCGGTTCCGACGCGTTGAAATCCAGAAGCGCGTTGTCTCCCAGCAGCGGACCCTTGTCCACCGACTTCGCTTCAAGCACCGCTGGATCGTAGGTGAGCTCCAGATGCATGGCGCCGATGCCTGGTGCGCCCTGGACGGTGATCGGTATCTCTGCTTCCTTGCCCGATGCGGCCTGCGCCGATTCCACGCGAACGGTAACCGACGCGGCGTGGCCGGCGGTGGTGCTGAGCAGCACCGCTCCCAACAGAAGAAAGACAACACTCAAAGAGATCAATGACCTTCGCATGGCTGTACCTCCCATCATTTGCCGATAGCCCGCTGCAGAATGATCACCGAATCCCGCGACGTCACCTGGCTGTCCGTATCCAGGTCCAGGGTCAGGCGTTCGGGGATCAACTGCACGGACATCTGCAGAGCGCACAGAGCGTCCAGTTCAGTCAGCGATCCGTCGCCGTCGCAGTCACCCGGCACTACACCATCTGGACCAACGATCAGGATTTGGCCGTCAATCCGGTCTATCGCCAGCACGGTTCCCCCGGGATTGTTGATGGTACTCACCCCAACATCCAGCACAGTCCGGTCGCCTGGCTTGCCGACGGCGCGGAACGGCATGTAGGCCACGGTGCCCGTGCCATTGATGCCGCTGGTCTGGGCAAAGCCGGCGCGGATAAGCCCGCTTTCGCCGCTGTTGCTGCTGAATAGCGCGTTGGCCAGCAGGTTGCCTTTGATCAGGTCGCCCTCGGGGGCGGCGACGCCGGCATTGTAGCCGATGGTGAAGTTGATGTTGGCCACGTCTGCCCCTTTGATGAGCCAGACCGGCACGTTCACCAACTGCCCCTCCACGACCTGGCGCTGGCCGGCCTGAATAGTCATGCGACTGACCGAGGCGGGCTCGGGAGAGCCAAAGGGCGGTGGAGCGACACCGCCGCCTGGAACGGAGGAGGTGCCTGTTGAGCCAGGAGAAACTTCACCGCCCGTTCCGCCAGCTTTGCCCACACAGTTCCGTACGTATGCCCGCAGCGGCGGAACCTGCGCTGCTCGCCACTCGGGTAATCGCCAGTCTGAGATGCTCTCGGCCGGGTACTGATCCCACATCCACCAGTACCGGTTGTAGTTGTACTCAGCGAAGTTATCGGGGGCAGCCACGGACGTTGGACCGGTTTGAGGGTTGCCTTCGAGGACACCGTACCGATTGATGCGCCACGGTTTGCGGCCATTGAATTCGTCGTCTCCGTCGTAGGCGTTCAGGCGCGACATGGCTTCGCGGATCCACTGCTCGAAGCAGTTCTGACCCGCTGGCGTATCCCACGGCGAGCCGGGCGCTGCCGGCCCCTCGGACCCGGATGTAGAGGCGCTGCCGGAAGAAGGCTCGCAGTTGATGGTAGCGCTCCATCTGACGGGGGGAGTCCTCCTGCCCGAGCGGGTTGCGCAGGTGGCGCTGCCGCTCACGCTCACACCGTCGGCCGCCAACGTTCCGGTATACGAGCAGCCTGTGACGCCGAAGTTGTTGGCGTCGCCAATGTCTTGTCGCTCAACCGTGACTTGATTGCCATCCAACTGGATGGTGAGCGTCGCGACTACGTCTTGATACCCTGACTGCGTCCAGCGTCCGTCGAAAACGTTGCTGTCACCGCGACGAGTCCAGACGCCGAACCACGTTCCATCAGTGTCGACGACATCCCAGTACTGCCCCAGGCCGCAGCGCGAGTTCTGGCCACTACCGGTATCTGTTCCGCCGCTTCCTGTTCCATCGGCGCCGGTTCCACCTGCAGGCGGTTCCTGGCCGGGGGCAACGAGTTCGTAATAGTAGAAAATCCCCATCGTGTCGCCGGAACCAGGCCCCATCCAGACCTCCAGCGTCCAGCCATCTTCCCAGTTCTGAGCCGTCACCTGTGCGGAGATACTCCCTGCTGCCCGATCACCTTCGCTAATGACGATGCCTTGCAAGGGGTCCATGCCGGCAGGTTGTCCTACCGCCTTGACCGCATCGACAGGAAAAGTCTTGTACCAGAGACGAGCCTGCTTGTTGCCAATGACGGACCCCCCAAGTTCGGCGGACTGGCCGGTACACCAGTTCTGTGGTGGAGCTATCCAGGTAAAGTCAGGGGCATTCTGTATCTGCCCATCCCATTTGTATTCATAGTGCGCTCTGGTCTCACCTGGCCAGACCTGCCACGAGTATACGTAGCGAGCACTCCTACTTATTGCGAGGATGCTGCCATCCGCCAGGCGCTGGATATCCGTGTACTTTTGAAACCAAAGCAGGTCCTCCTCCTTCGGAAGGTCGGCACGCGTTTCCGCCTTCACCAGCCGGTAGCAGCTTTGCTCTTGTGCCATGGCCGGTGGCGCAGCCCAAGGCAGACCCATGACAAGCATCAGGATCAGCAAGTTGATCCTACGTAAAGCACTCTCGATTTTCATTGCCCTTCTCCTTCCTCCTGAGTTGTGTTCTCCCTATCCTCACGTTGAGAGGATCCCCGCAGGGACTGGGCCAGAAACGCCACCAGCGCCGCCGGCACCTGAAAATACACCTTCTCCCCGCTGTCCACATGCTCAATCTGCCCCCGCCATCGGGGCTCGCCCGGTTGTTGCACGGGCTCCACCCACAGGCGAAGGATGAAGGAGAGGGTGTGACGCTCGAAGG
>JBHIAO010000496.1:0-4315 GCA_046758565.1 Anaerolineae bacterium | reverse complement strand
TGGAAGATAGCGCCGTGGACGCGTTAGTCGGGGAGTTGATCAAGAAGGGGTACACACCGAAAGTAGTCAGATAGTCGGATAGTCGATTGGTCGGGTGGTCGGATAGTCGGGTAGTCGATTGGTCAAACTGACCAAATGACCACCTGGCTAACCGACCAAATGACCACCTGACTAACCGACCAAATGACCACCTGACTAATCGACCAATCGACCACTTGACCAGATGACCAGATGGCTGATCTGAAGCGGATTCTGGAAGCCTACCACATCGATGTGCTGCGGCACATGGCCAGGCAGCATGGCCTGGAGGTCACGTCGCCGGCCAAAGCGCCGCATGTCAAGGGACTGGCCAGAGTTCTCAGCCGGCCCGAGACGGTGCACCGGGCGTTGGCAGATGTGACGTCTTTGGAGCGGCGTACGCTGGCCCTCGTCCAGGCTGCCGGCGGCGAAGTTCACTCCAGCGGTCTGAAACAGACCCTGTTGAAGGCGGGCGCTGTAAAGGCTACGCCAGACCCAACCAAGCGGCGGTGGTCTGGCGGCTACTACAGCTCTTGGTACGAAGGTGACCCCGACTATCGGGGGACGCCCTGCTACGAGGATCTCCTGGCCCGGTTGGCCTTGCGCGGTCTGGTTTTCAGTCGGGAACCTCTCCAGGTGAGCCGCAACGTGATTGAATGGACCCCTGGGCGAATTGTGCTAATCCCGCCGGCCATCGCCCAGCATTTGCCGGATCTGACCCCACATCTGGATAAGACGAAGACAAGTACAGCCGAGCCCCCACAGGTGCTGGCCGGCTCAGCCCGCGCGTTTCAGCGGGACCTGGGTCGTTTCTGGCGTTACATCCACGGCCAGAACGAGCTGCGGCTCACCACCCAGGGCTACGTCTACAAGGCCGATCTCAAAGCCATCAACGAAACCCTGGGTGTCGAAGCTGACCTCAGACCCGGTAAGGGCGAGGCAGACAACGGCCGGCTGTATTTTATCCGCCGTTTGCTGCCTGATTTGGGGCTGGTTCGGCAAGGTCGCTCTGGAAACCTGGAACCGGTGCCGGATACCGCTTTTCTGCGGATGTCACCGGCCGACCGGGTCAAGCGTACCTTTGAGGCCTGGCGTGATGGTACCGGCTGGAACGAGTTGCTGCACCTGCCGGCCCGCGCCTCAGGTTATCATCACAGCCACGCGGCGCCACTCCAGCTCAAGGACATTCGCAAGAAGGTCGTGGACTACATGCGAGAGCTGGAGGCCGACGGCTGGGTGGAGATGGAAAGCCTGATCGACGTGGTTCGTCTGCGGGACTACGGGTTTCTGTTTCCGGAACGCCGGTATCACAGCTACTATAGCTACTACCAGAGTGTCTACGCCACGCCGTACCACAGTAGCAACAACCCCTTTGGCATTACCTGGTCTGACATCAAGAACGAGGCCGACGGATGGGAAAAGGTGGAGGCGGAGATCATCGCCCATATCGTGGCCGGCCCGCTGCACTGGATGGGGCTCACCGACTTGGGCTACGACGCCAAGGTGAAGCTCGATCCCAACAATCCGACGCAGCCCCTGGCTTATCGACTGACAGACCTGGGGGCCTGGGTATTGGATCTGGGACAGCCCGTGAAGATCGCGGAAGAAGGCGGTCGGGTGGTCGTTCAACCCAACTTCCAGATCCTGGCCATGGAACCCATCTCCGATCAGGTGCTGATCAACCTGGATCGATTTGCTGAGCCCCAGGGCGGCGATCGGGTGATGACCTACAAACTCACTCGTCAGTCGGTCTATCGGGGTCAGCGAAGCGACTGGCCCGTCCCGCAGATCATCAGCTATCTGGAAAAGGTGAGCGGAGCGCCGGTGCCGGACAACGTCCGCCGGTCACTGGAAGAGTGGCAGGCTCTGCACGAGCGCATCGTGTTTCGTCGCGGCGTGACGCTGGCCCAGGCGGCCGACGCAGCCATGTTGGACCGACTGCTGGAGAATCCGGAGCTGGCAGATGCCCTCGGCCGGCGCGCGACGGACACGGTGACTCTTTCAACCAACTCGGTCAAGAAAACGGCGGCGGCGCTGCGCAGGGGAGGTTGGTTGCCGCTCATCACGGCCACCGGTCAACGTCAGGCACCAGACAACCTGCGTGCCAACCCCGATGGCCGGCTGCGCTTCGTGCATGCCGCGCCCAGCATCTACGCCCTGGGACGTGTGGCTCCTTACAGCGAAATCGTCGATGATGGTTGGCAGATCACACGCCAGGCGGTTCGCGACGCATTGCGGGTCAAGGGAACCACGGTTGACAGCATCCTCGAGGATTTGCAGTCTGTGCATGCCGGCGAGCTGCCGCGAGAACTGGTGATCGATATCAAAGCCTGGGGGAAATACTACGGCGACGCGACCATGGACACGCTCACCCTCGTCCAGTTCCGCGATCACGACGTTCTCAAAGAGCTAATCGCCGACCCCGAACTGAAGCCCTATTTTCAACCCTTCCAGGCGGGCCGGCGGGCCCTGGCCGCCGTGGATCGGGAGCATCTTGACACCGTGCAGCGCCTTCTGGCCGAACGGGGCATCGAAATCACATGGGGCCTGAGTTAGCCCGCGAGTCAGATGTTTTGCGCAACTTGGAAGAAGGCAGTATAATCCTTGGTGCATCGAAATTGTAACTCAGGACTAACAGCGCGGAGGCGGGAATGCCGTTCACGGTGACAGAATATCTCGATCTCGTACGACTGCTGGGCGAACACCCCGAGTGGCGGACAGAGCTAAGGCGGTTGTTGCTGGCGGATGATATACTGGAGTTGCCGCGCATTGTCCGTGAGCTGGCCGAGGCCCAAGAGCGCACTGAGAGCCGGCTGGAGCGGCTGGAGGCAACCGTCCAGAACCTGGTCGAGGCCCAGCAGCGTACTGAGGCGCGGTTGCAGGAATTGGTTGAGGTCCAGAGGCTCACCGAAGAAGAGGTGCGGAAACTGGCAACAACCACCCAAAAAGCTAGGAGTAGCAGTAACCCCGGATGGACGGGTGCAGTTCTGGGGTGCCCTTCCCGGAGCAACCCCCTGAGTGCCTGGCGTTACAAGCTTCAGTTAGTGCAATTGCCTAACCTGTAACCTGCAACCTGATAACCTGTAACCCTTCTACTCCTGCAACAACCGCATGCCGTTCAGAGTGACGATGAGGGATGCGCCCATGTCGGCGAAGACGGCCATCCAGAGGGTGGCCAGGCCCGGAAGCGCCAGGGCCATGAAGATGCCCTTGATGACCAGGCTCAGGGCCACGTTCTGCCGGATGATGCTCCGGGTGCGCCGGCTCAACTGGATGGCGAACGGTAACTTGTGCAAATCGTCGGCCATCAACGCAATGTCCGCGGTCTCCAGGGCCTGATCTGTGCCGGCCCCACCCATGGCGATACCGACAGTAGCCGCCGCCAGGGCCGGCGCGTCATTCACGCCATCACCCACCATCGCGACCTGCCCGTAGTCTTTCAATAGCGCCTCGACAGCCTTTACCTTATCCTCAGGTAGCAGATTCGCTTGTACTTCGTCAACCCCAACTTCCTTACCAATTGCCTGGGCCGTGCTTTCGTTGTCACCGGTAAGCATGGTGATCCACTCGATGCCAGCGGCGCGGAGCCTGGCAACGACCTGGACACTGCTTGGACGAACCTGGTCGGCCACAGCGATGAAACCACGGATACCGTCGCCGTCGTGGACCAGCATGGTGGTCTGGCCGTTGCCTTCGGCGTCGTCGATCTGCCGGCAGAGGAAGTCGTGGTGCGGGTACGCCAGGTCGAAGTGCTGGTGGCTCCCCACGGTGACCTGCTTGCCGTTGACGCGGCCTCGCACGCCACGGCCGGCCAGGGCTGTGACGTCCTCAGCCGTGCCATACACTGCACTGAGTCCCTCGGCGGCGGCTGCCCGAGTGATAGCCTGTGCGAGCGGATGCTCGGAGCGGCTCTCGACAGCAGCCGCTAGGGCCAGTACATCATCGCAATCTCCGCATTTAACATCACCACTATGTCCTGGGCTTGTCGAAGGGTCACTGCGCGCTCGCCCGGCGGCGCAGGTGCCCTCGGCACACCATATCTGACTGACCGCCGGCTGGCCGCGTGTCAGTGTTCCGGTCTTGTCGAAGGCGATAACCCTCAGCGCGCCGGCTGCTTCCAGATAGGCACCACCCTTGACCAGGATGCCGTGTCTCGCGGCGTTGCTGATGGCGCTGATAATGCTCACCGGTGTCGAGATGACCAACGCACACGGGCAGGCGATGACCAGGAGCGCCAGGGCCCGGTAAAGCCAACCGTGGGGGCCCGATGCCGGCTCCCAGAAAGGCTGGTTGAACA
>JBHIAO010000495.1:0-4327 GCA_046758565.1 Anaerolineae bacterium | reverse complement strand
GGGATAGTACGCCCCTGACAATCTGTTATGACGCTTATCCAGGCTCCTGACTGCCTCGACAAATGCTCTCACTTTGTCTACATGCTTCCGGCCTGGCTCTGCCTCCACACTACTGATTACATCGACACCGAAGGGGTCTACCCATTCAAGCGCTTTTCCAACGTTCTCCACGTTCAGCCCCCCGGCCAATATAAGGGGAACAGTAAGCGCATCTTTAACCTGTTTGGCGATCTCCCAGTCAAAGGGCACTCCCGTTCCCGCCGGCATCGCCTCGGTCCTTGAATCTAACAACAGAGCTGAAATGCCTGTTTGTGCAAACTCTTTACAGTTCTTTACAACCTGGTCGGCGTCTATGTCCTGGCTTCGGGCTTTGACCCTGACCGCCTTGATCACCTGGATCTGACGGTCACGTGCATAGTCCACAATAGCCGCCGTCTCCTCCACCGACTCGTCCCCGTGCAACTGAAGGGCATCGGGCATTGTCGTCTCAGCGATGGACAAGATGTGCTCAAGGCCTCCACCGACCACCACAACCCTCGACACGAAGGGAGGTACTTTGGAGATCAGTTCCTTCGCTGGCTCCCTCGCTATGTTCCATGGTACCTCTACAGGATACTCAACCACGAAGCCGACGGCGTCCACTCCATACCTCACACACAGGTGTATGTCCTCTTCGCGTGTTGTCCCACAAATCTTAACCCTGGTCATCTCCTGCCCCTCCTCCCCGTCATGACGTCTTCCGGCAGAGCAAGAAGTTCACGGCCTTGATGCTCATCACCACCTCGCGGTTCTGGTTCAACACCTCGACAAAGGAGCGGACGATACCCCAATTCGGCTTCGAGCGCGAGCGTCTGGTTTCCAGGATGGTCACGCGGAGCGAAAGCGTGTCGCCGGGGCGCACGGGCTTGATCCAGCGCAGCTCATCAGCGCCCGGCGAGCCGAGACTCGCCACCTTCGAGAGGTAGTGATCGACGTAGAGCCGCATCATGAGGCCGGCGGTGTGCCATCCGCTGGCGATCAGACCACCGAACATGGTCTCCGTGGCGGCTTCCGGATCGGTGTGGAAGACTTGCGGGTCGAATCGCTGGGCGAAGGCGATCACCTCACCCTCCTCAACGTCGATGGAGCCGAACTCGTGGACCGAGCCGGCAACGTAGTCCTCGAAGTAGCGATTCTCGACTGGGACAGTGAACGAAGAGTTGATCATAGCGCTCCGTTAGAGTAACTTGCGGCTGACCAAAGCCCAGCCCAAGAATCCCATTCCAACAATCCCGGAGGTGAGCCTAATTATATGCTGAAGCTGTACGGAGTCAAAAGGTCCCCTTGAAACCCCACTCAAACTATCGGCAGAGTCTCTCGAAATAGTTCCCTGGCGTGATTTGCAGTTCCGTGCTGCAGCTAAGCAGTTGATCGTCGGCCAAAGTGGGATGCCATGAACCAGATCAGGAGCATGAAAAACAACCCCTTTGCGATCTCCGCCACGGCCTCTGCGTTCCATCTAAGACCAAAGAGTGCAACGATGAATGCGACAACCAGGAGAGTCGTCGCCCATGCCAATTTCGCTCTCATCTCCCTCTGCCCTCCTTAAGCTGTGCTCGCTCAGCGAGGTGCCAGCCTCCGGGAAGCTGTCTGGAAATACAAGGCTCCCCGCCAACTAACCAAAGTATCTAAGTTAATTAAGTATACCTAAAAGTTTTCTTTTTGTCAATAGAACATTTGAGGTAAGAGACAGGGTAAGCTCTCCATCATATGAGCAATCGTTCATATGAGCTACGGCGGATGTGATGGAGAGAGGCATGAAGATTCTGAAGCGCTTTGTTGTGTTGTTAGTGTTGTTTGTAACGATGGCTGGCGCAGCCGGCCCGGTGTCGGCGGCGAAGAAGCACACGGCGTACGACCAGCGCAACCCGACGGTTGCCTACAACCCGCATCGAGATGAGTACATCCTGATCTGGACCGAGGTGCACGATGACCGTGGCGCTGATCTGTACACGAAGCTGCTGTTCACGAACGGCCTGCCGAAGGGTGGCTTTGCTGGTCCGTCTTTCCGGATCACGCGCGAGGCCGGCGACGACGTGGACGCGGCCATCACTTACAACCATGTTCGCGATGAATACCTGATGGTGTGGAGTGCCTACCGTGACCCGAACAACGGATGGGACATTTACGGTCAGTTGGTGTTCACGAGCGGCCTGCCAAAGGGACGACCTTTTGAAATATTCATCGGACCGGGTGATCAGACGCATCCGGCAGTGGCTTTCAGTGGCCATCGAGAAGATTTCGTCGTGGTGTGGGCCGATGACCGCACCGAGGATGGTGGCCGAGATCTCTTCGCCCAAGGACTGTTTACCAGTGGCCTACCGCGCGGTGAAGCCTTTCCGGTGGTTGTGGCCCTCGGAGACCAGATTGATCCAGTCATCGCACCCCATGGTGATCGCTTCCTGCTCTTGTGGACAGAGAACCGTCCGGAAGACAAGGACATCTACGGCAAGCTATTGTTCGCCGCCGGCTTGCCCATCGGCGGGCCGGAGGGCGGTAGCTGGGGTGTCGCGACCGGACCGGGGAACCAGGAGGCGCCGGCCCTGGGGCCGACCACGGCCGTGGCCGTGTGGCAGAGCGACATCAATGCCGCGGAGACTGGACTGGACCTGTTCAGCAACCTTCTGTTCCCGAACGGGCTTCCGCGAGGTCGGAGTTCGGGCATTACCAGGGCCGAGGCTAACCAGGCCGACCCAGCTCTGGCCTACAATCCGAGGCGGGATGAATTTATCGTCGTGTGGACAGATGATCGGAATGAGAGTGAGGATCTCTACGCGATACTGGTCCGGCGCAATGGCCTCCCCAAACTGTGGGACTACGCCATTGTTCGCGATGGCTGTACGGCTGTCATATGCCGCTAGCCAGTGACCAGTGATCAGTAACCAGTAACCAGTGATCAGTAGTGTTACGCAGAAACTGATCACTGGTTACTGCTTACTGATCAGCGGGGAACAGACTGCCGGCCCGCTTCGGCTGACGGTTGGAGGCGAGACGGCAGAACCGCGATGGGGGCCGCCGGCGTCCTGCCGGCCTCGACGAGCAGCCGAGGTGGCCCGCCAATGAAACAGTCGCCGTGCTGACAGATGGTACCCGGCAGACGAAGCAGATATGTGCCGTTGCTGGCTCCCACGATTCGCCGACGATTCATCGCATCTATCACGTAGGCGCTGCGAGTCGCCGCCGGGACCCAAACCAGCAAATCGCGGTCGCTTCGATTCCACAGCACCGTCGTGCTGCCGGTTGGGCGCTCCAGGCGCACCGCGTTGACCGGGCCGGCGCGTTGCAGCGTCGCCGTCGTGAAGTGGGCAAAGTGGTCGCTGATGGTGTCGAAGGCCTGCAGCGCTGGCCGGCGAGTGAAATCGCGGCGCAACAGCCCGTATGGCTCGCCGCTGAACAGCTCGGCCTCGTCGTACATCTTGTAGACCGCGACCCGCTCGGCACCGGCGGCGAACGCCATGGCGAAGGCCTGAATCAGGAAGGCCGGCTGTTCCCGCAGCAGCACCGGAAACAGTGGCCCATCGATGGGATTGACTGGGTCGTTGGAGGGTGGGGCGTTGGTCTCGTTGACCCACACTGGCTTATCGATCCCTCGGTCCAGCATGGCCTGACGCGTGAACTGCACCAGATCGTAGACCTGCTCAGGCCGAAAATAGGCGTGGACCGTCATCACATCGAAGTAGTAGTCGTTTGCCGGTCCTGTCGGGTCGGCGGCGACCACGTCGAGGAAGCGCAGCAGGTAAGGCCAGCGCCCGTAGTTGACGTCCCACCAGTAGGTAAAAGCACCCACGTGGATCTTCGCGTCAGAGTTGGCGTCCCTCGCTGCCAGGTAGGCCACCTGCATCAGTCGATAGTAGTCCTCGACCGTGCCGTCCCAGGTGTATGCTGGGTGCTCCTTGTCCCAGATGTCTGGTTCGTTCCACACGATCCAGCGGTCGATACGTCCAGCGTAGCGGCTGGCCATGCCGGCCACGAACTGTCCCCAGGTGTTCCCCGGATCATCGTAGGCGAGATACAGGCCGCGAGGGACGGTGACGAGCGGTGTTCCGTCGCTGGCCCAGGCCGGCGTGCTGATCAGGAGTCCGACTAGTTCGCGGCCGGCGGCCACTTCCTGGTCGATGACCGCATCGCCGAAGTATGGCTCGTCCCACTGATTCGGCCCGTCGGGCTGCATGTCCGGCCAGGAGAAGAAGAGACGTTCCCACCCCACTTCGATCTCGTCGGCTGCTTCGGCGGCCTCGTATGCCTGGACGACCCCGAAACGTGGATCGACCGACGGGTCGGCGTGGGT
>JBHIAO010000494.1:0-4348 GCA_046758565.1 Anaerolineae bacterium | reverse complement strand
TAGGCGATCAGTGGCGGGCGGGCGCCCACGGCTGTAGCGCCGGCCCGGCCCAGGCGCTGCGGTCCGAAATCCGGTGCGCGGTCTGGATCCGTCTGGATGGCCTCTTTGAGCCCCTCGTACTCACCGCGGCGCACATTGGCCAGGTTCTGGCGTTCCGGCCGCGTGGCGGCGGCCTCGTAGAGGTAGACGGGGATGTCTAGTTCCTCACCGATGCGCTGTCCCACCCGCCGGGCGATCTCAATGCAGTCATCCATGGTGACGCCGGCGACGGGCACGAAGGGCACTACGTCAGCGGCACCCATGCGGGGATGCTCACCCCGATGCTGTTCCATGTCGATCAGCTCGGCGGCTCGCCGGACGGCCGCGAAAGCCGCCTGCTCGACGGCCGCCGGCGATCCCACGAAGCTGATCACCAATCGATTGTGATCAGCATCCACCTGCACGTCCAGCACCTGCACGCCGCCGGCCTGGCGAATGGCTTCGGCGATCTGATCAACGATCTCCATGCGGCGCCCTTCGCTAAAGTTCGGCACACATTCCACTATCTGTCTCATTATGATTCCTCTCGTTCGCATGACGCCCGCCGTTTGAAGAGCGGAATGGTGGAGAGCTTCATCACCCGCCGACCTGATTTCCCAGTAGGGGCGAGGCAGGCCGGAGTGCGAGGTTCTTTGTCAATGAGCCGCCCATACCGCCTGCCCCGCCCCTACGTCCTGTGGAATTTGACCACATCACACAGCAACGCCTTGTAGACCGGGAACCCAGAGATTGGATCACGGTTGTCCATGTCCGTGAGTTCGTTGACGTTGGCTCGGCGCCACGCCTCAGCCGCAATGGGACTGCCGCCACCCATGTTGGCTTCGACGACCCCCGGCACGATGTCCTCCGTCACATGGGCTTTGAACGGCACCCGTCCGCGGGGCGATACCACAAACACCTCATCGCCGTCGGCAATGCCGCGCGCTTCGGCATCCCGCGGGTGCAAGGTGACCAGCGGCTCTGGTCGCAGCTTCAACAAGCCGGCGATGTTATGGTGCTGCGACCGAAAGTCGGACTGCACCCGGGCGCCTGAGTTGAACACTAGCGGGTAGGTCTTGGCCACTTCCGGTGCAGCGAGGGGGCCCTCCACGGGCTCGGTGTAGATGGGCAGGGCATCGTAGCCATGGGCGGCCAGCAGACCCGACGTGATCTCAAACTTGCCGGAAGGTGTTTCGAAGCCTGGCCGGCCATCCCGGCGGAGTAAGCCATGCTCCCACTTCTTGTACACCATTTCAGGTGCTGCCTTGGAAATCCCCACCCGGTTCTCCCGCAGCATGTCCACGTCCACGCCGGTGCCCTCCAACGCAAATCGCAGAACTTCTTCCTCACTCTGCGGATACATGTGGCCGTATCCCAGTCGCCGGGCCAACTCCGCGCGGATCAAGTAATCGTTGCGCGCCTCGCCAAGCGGCTCGATGACCCGCTGGCGGAGCTGGATGTGCGAGCCGTGGGTGTGATAGGACTCGATTTCGTACATGGTCGTGGCCGGCAGCACGATGTCGGCGTAGAGGGCGTCTGCTGTCAGGAAGCGGTCCACCACGACGAGGAAGTCCAGGGCTTCGAAGCAACGACGCCACAGGTCGGGCTGCGGGTACGCGGTAATGATCGAGGAACCACCAATGAACATCGCCCGAATTGGGTAGGGATCGCCCTCCAGGATCGCCGGAGGCAGCTCCATGGCGTGGGCTTCGTTTCGGAAGTGATGATACAGCGGATATTTGTCCTTGCCGATGGGATCGACATGGGTGGGTGGCGCGACGAGGGCTCTTTGGACTTCGAAGTCCGTCCCCGGCATCTTGAAAACCATACCGCCGGGCACGTCTAACTGGCCGGCCAGCGCCCACAGAATCAACGCGGCGCGGATATTCTGCACACCGCTGTTGGCGTATTCCAGCCCGGTGTACATCACCTGAGCCGCGCCCCGGGCCGTCGCGATGGCCCGAGCTACCTCGCGGATGGTCCGGGCCGGCACCCAGGTGATCGTCTCTCCCACCTCCGGCGGAAATGCCTGCACGTAGTCCCGCAGTTCATCAAAGCCCAGGGTCCAGTTCTCGACGAACTCGCGGTCATAGAGGTTCTCCTCGACGAGCACGTGGATCATGCTCAGTGCCAGTGCCCCATCAGTGCCGGGACGGATGCCAACCCAGCGTGCTCCCGTTGCTTTGGCCGTCTTGGTGCGCCGGTGATCGATGACGATGACCTGTGCTCCTCGTCTTTGCGCCTGCTTGATGCGCTTGAGCATGATTGGCGGCGAGTCCGTGGCCGGGTTGGCCCCCCACACGACGATGAGCTCAGCCTGGTCTATATCGTTGAACATGTCCAGCGTGTACGCTCCGAAGGTCGCCTGAGGGGCAATCTTGCCGTGGGCCACGTAGCAGATGGCACCGACCCCGGTGGTGTTGGGCGAGCCGAAGGGGAAGAACAGGCTAGAGGCTGAGGATTCACGGGTGCCGGCCGGCGCAAAGATGTCCATCAGCGACTGCTCGAAGTTGCCGCGGCCGGTGTACATGCACACCGCCTCGGGACCATAGCGGTCGGCTACCTGGCGCAGCCGGCTCACGATGGTGTCCATGGCTTCGTCCCAACTGACGCGCTCAAAGGCATCGGTACCCTTTGGCCCGACGCGCCTCATCGGGTAAAGCAGCCGGTCCTCCGAGTAGACGATCTCCCTGGAATGCGTCCCCCGAGGGCAGCAACTCCCCCTGGGATGATGATCGGGCAAGGGGGCAATTCGCTGGATCACCCCATCTTCCAGGTACACGTTGACACCGCAGCCGGCATCGCAAATCCCACACATGCTGGTGATGACTTGATGCTTTTCAGCCGGCGCACCTGCCGGGTGCCTGGCTGTTCCGATTGGAGTTGCGACAACCTTCAATGTCATTGATCCAGCCGATTGCACTTCTTCACCAGACCGCCACCCTCGACTACTCTGACACAATCACCCCTCGGGCCACCTCGCCGCTGAGCATGGCTTCATAGGCTTCGTTGATCTCGTCCAGAGTATACTCGCGGGAGATCAGCTCGTCCAGCTTGAGCTTGCCGGCCACGTACAAATCCAGAATCATGGGAAAATCGCGCCGGGTGTTGGCGGTGCCGTAGTAACACCCTACAACGCTCTTCTCTTGCCGTGCGAGGATCGCGCTCGGGAAGTTGGTAGATGAGCCCAGAGGCGCAAGCCCGACCAGGACCAACGTCCCGCCGGGACGCACTGCTTCAAGCGCCTCCTCCTGCATGGCCGGAATGCCGATCGCTTCGAAGGCATAATCGGCCCCGCGCCCGCTGGTCAAGTCCCGGATCATCTTCACCGTGTCGCCGCCGGCCATCAGGGTGTGGGTGGCGCCGAAGGTTCTGGCGAGGTCCATCTTGGCCGGCACGCGATCCACAGCGATGATGGTTTCCGCACCACACAAGGCGGCTCCCTGCAGGATGTTCAATCCCGCACCACCACAGCCGTAGACGACAACGCTGTCGCCAGGCCGAACCTGAACGGTGTTCATGGCGGCCCCGACGCCCGTCGTCACAGCACAACCGACGAGAGACGCGACCTTCAGCGACACGTCCTGGCGAATGGGGACGCAGGTCTCTTGGGGAACGACGGCCCGTTTGGCAAAGGTAGCCAGACCTGAGAAGTGGTAGACCGTCTGTCCGTTGAGCCGCAGCCGGGTGGTGCCATCCAACATGGTGCCGGCCCAGATCGGCTCGACGAAGGTTTCACACAGATTGGGTTTGCCGCGCAGACAGTAGAAACACGCGCCGCAGTCCGGCGCCCAGTTCAGAATCACATGGTCGCCAGGCTGGACACGAGTCACGCCGTTGCCCACGGTCTCAACGACGCCGGCCCCCTCGTGCCCCAGCACCACCGGCATCGGGTGTGCTGTCGCTCCGGTGACCACATGCCAATCCGAGTGACAGACGCCGCTGGCGGCGATCCGGACCAACACCTCACCGGGGCGAGGGTCTTCCAGCACCACGTTCTCGATCACCAACGGCGTCCGGGGCTCCCACAAAATGGCTGCTTTCATTCTGCCTCCTGGAGTTCGCTGATCCAAAACCCGCGTCGTTTAGACGCCGGGAATCGTCACTTCGACAAGCTCAGTGCAGGTCTCGCTGGCCCAGGCGACGTCCCGAGCTCGTCGAGGGGATACTCAGGATGAATATGCCGGCCGGCATCAGGATGTGCATCAGCCAGTTGAGTGGGCCGGCTCTCTCAACGTACGCCGAGCCGATCCCGAACCAGAGCCAGAAGACGATGGCGATTATCATCAAAACCCACGCCGTCGAGCGCTGCCATGCATATTGAACCTTC
>JBHIAO010000493.1:0-4349 GCA_046758565.1 Anaerolineae bacterium | reverse complement strand
TCCAGAAGCTTGGGTGAGACATTAACCAGTACCGGCCGCAGGTTGACCGAGCTGGCGATGACCACGAACAGAGCCATCACCACTGCAGTGCCTAACGCGGCCACCAGCCCGGCCAGCGGGTTCTGGATGCCCCGGCGCGGAGGCGGCATCCCTTCCAATTGCGGTGGCGGCCGGCCGGCGACGAAACCGGTGGCCAGGGGCACCCCGAAGAGGAGCACGTAACCAGTGGTCAGGATGCCCTGGACGATCTGACGTTCGGCGAAGGCTTCCACCAGCCCCATAGCGGCAACCAGAACGACGGCCAAGCCCCCCCAGACTGCCAGCCTCGGCACCCGGCCCCAGTCCAGGTCTCGGGCTCTAGCGGCTGCAATCTGGGCGGTTGGTCTTTCAGCGACCTGGGTCTTCTGCACGGCTTCGGTATGCTCTGCCATCTGGCTAGGCCCTTTCCTCAGCCAATCTTTCGCCCAGCAAGCCGGTAGGGCGGAAGATTAGGACCAAGACCAGCACCATGAAAGCCACCACATCTTTCAACTGATGAGGAGCGGGAACACCCCACCCGCCCAGCACCAGGATGGGCCCAATGGATTCCACCATGCCCAGCACCAGGCCCCCCGCCATGGCCCCCACGATGTTCCCGATCCCTCCCAGGACGGCGGCAGTAAAGGCCTTGATCCCGGGCAGAAAGCCGGTGAAGAAGAAGACCTGCCGGAAGACGATGGAATAGAGAAGGGCGGCCGCGCCGGCCATCAGGCCTCCCACGGCGAAGGTGGTCATGATCGTCCGGTCAACGTCAACGCCCATGAGCGCGGCAATCTCCTTGTCCTCTGCCACCGCGCGCATAGCCCTACCGGTCTTGGTTTTCTCCACAAACCAGTACAACAACACCATCATCAACGTCGCCGCCAGAATGACCAGCAATTGGAGCTTGAGAATTCGGATTCCAAGAAAAGAGATGTGACCGCTCAGGATACGCACCGCCGGGTAGGATTTCACCCCCGCCCCGAAGAGGCCTCGAAAGGTGTACTGGAGGAAAAACGACGCGCCGATGGCGGTGATCAGTGGGATCAAGCGAGGCGCACCGCGCAGCGGCCGGTAGGCCACCCGCTCCAGGACCACCGCCAGGAAAGTGGAGGTGGCCATGGACACCGCGAGCACGATCAGGAGGGATAAGAAAGGATTGGCGTCCCACAGACCATTGTTGGCCAGGAAGTCGGCCACGTAGAACCCCACCATAGCCCCGCTCATGAAGATCTCGCCGTGGGCAAAGTTAATGAAGCCCAGGATTCCGTACACCATGGTGTAGCCCAGGGCGATCAAGGCATAGACGCCTCCCTGAGCCAGGCCAAAGATGACCAGATCTTGCCACTGGGCCAGGGAATAGGTCCCACGTGTGAAGCTGACGAAGGAACCCCAGACGACGATGACGATGACCGCGATGCGAAGGACCCACATCAAGGCCCCAACGAAGGAAAACCTGTCGGTCAACTGTTGAAACATATCTGATCGTTAGAAGTACACAACGGAGGGGCAAGTGGTGGCTAGTATAGCAGAGGTGCGTATCCTTGTCAACCTTGCAATATTTCAATGTTTGTCCTATAATAGAGACGGAGAGGTAAGCTAGCTTGGTGGCCTACTTCACAAGTAGAGCCTGCGCCATTGAAACAAAGATGAAGCCGCGCGCTAATTTCTGGATTGAAGAGGAAGGCGAGGTCGTACTCAGTACCTGGCGCGTTGCCCTCCTGCAGGCCATTGCCGAGACCGGGTCGATTACGGCCGGTGCTGAGAAGATGAACGTGCCCTATCGAGTGGCCTGGCAGAAGGTGCGCGAGATTGAGGAGCGCCTCGGAAGACCGGTTCTGGAGACGCAAACGGGTGGTGCCGGCGGCGGGGGCGCACAACTCACACCGACGGGCGAGCGGTACGTGAAGCAATTTCGTGAGTTCACCCGCGGTCTTAACGACCTGGTCCAACAACGTTATCAGGAAGTCTTCGCGGAAGACTGATTTTTTTGGATATCGTTATGATGAACCGTCATAACGATATGAAGTCGCAATCTGGTATCCCGGGCACAGGAGAAGTGATTTCCGCATGTGTATGCATGTCGAGTCGTGAAACGTAAAACGTGAAACGTGAAGACACTCTCTCGAACCCGTGTCACGTTTTACGTATCACGTTTCACGCTGTCCAGTACCCCGTGATGCCGAACGGATATTCGAGGAGTCAATTAACGTGCCCTCATCGAAGTATCCAATGATCCCTGTTGAAGAGGCCCAACAGCGAATCTTTGAGCGCACCCGACCGCTGGAACCTGTCAGGATGCGCTTCGACAAGGCTCTCGGATTCGTGCTGGCTGAAGACGTGCACGCGGCCGAGAACATGCCCCCCTTCGCTGCCTCGGCCAAGGACGGTTTTGCTGTTGTCGCCGGCGACACCGTGCGAGAGCGCCGGCTCGTCGGGGAGCAGATGGCCGGCACAATGGACGGGCCGCACGTGGAACCAGGCACCGTCGTTCGGATTACCACCGGTGCGCCCGTCCCACCCGGCGCCGATGCCGTTGTTATGGTCGAACGAACAGAGGAGCGGAATGGACGCGTCATCATTCACCAGGAAGACATCGAGCCGGGCGCAGACATCCGACCACCGGGGCAAGATATCAAGCGGGGTCAACTCGTCTTGAAACGGGGTACACGCCTCGGTCCGGCTGAGATCGGGCTGTTGGCAACGGTTGGCCAGACCACAGCGAAAGTTTACCGCAAGCCGGCAGTCGCTGTGATTTCGACCGGGGATGAGCTTGTAGAACCGACTCAACCGCCGGGACCAGGCCAGATTCGCGACAGCAATCGCTATACCCTGGCGGCGGCTGTGGCGGAGGCCGGCGGTACCCCCAACGTCATCGGCCTGGGCCGCGATGTTGAGACCACACTCGAAGAGCTGATACTGCAAGGGTTGGAAAAGGCCGATGCGCTGGTCACGTCCGGCGGGGTGTCCATGGGGGACAAGGATCTGGTCAAGCCTCTGCTGGAGAAACTGGGAACGGTTCACTTTGGCCGCGTGTGTACCAAGCCGGGCAAGCCGGTTACCTTTGCAACTGTCTACGGCAAGCCGGTGTTTGCCATGCCAGGGTTCCCGGTGTCGTCTCTGGTGTCGTTCGAAGTCTTCGTAAGGCCGGCCTTGCGCAAGATGCAAGGTTGCGTCCAGGTGTTCCGCCCCGAACGCAAGGTTATTCTGGAACAGGACGTGTCCCACAGCGCCGCTCGGACAGAGTTCCAGCGGGCTATCGTCACCGATCGGGACGGTCAGTTGTACGCCGCCACCACTGGTTTCCAGGGGTCGGGCCGGCTGCTCTCCATGGTCGGCGCCAATGCTCTACTACGCTTACCCTACGGCGAAGGCGATTTCAAGCAAGGCGATGTCGTCACCGCGCTTGTCATCGGCGACATACACTAGAGATTGGAGATTGGAGATTGGAGATTGTCAAGCTAATCTCCAATCTCTAATCTCCCCGTGAAATGGAGTGAATGGGGGCTACAATGATTTCCACCGTTGCACAACCCATCCAACTGCATGACCAGTTCGGCCGGCACATCGACTATCTGCGTATTTCCCTGATCGATCGCTGTAACCTGCGGTGTGTGTACTGCATGCCGACAAACGGGCTGCGTTTTCTGCCGGATGAGCAATTGCTCACTGTCGATGAGATTGAGCTGATCGCTCGGGCGGCCGCCAGCGTTGGCTTCCGAAAGATTCGGTTCACCGGCGGCGAACCGACGCTGCGGCCGGAGCTGGTGGAAATCGTGCGTCGCGTGGCGGCCATCGACGGCGTCGAAGACATCACCATAACGACCAACGGTATCCGGCTGCCCCACATGGCGCAGGACCTGGCCGAAGCCGGCCTGCGCCGGGTGAACGTCCACATCGACACGCTGAACTCCGAGCGCCTGCCGGCGATCATGCGTTGGGGCCGGTTGGACAGGCTGTGGGCCGGCCTGGAGGCGGCTGAGGAGGCCGGCCTCACCCCAATCAAGCTCAACTGCGTCGTCGCAAGGGACTACAACGACGAGGACGTGATCGATCTGGCGCGGCTGACGCTGGAGAATGACTGGCACGTCCGGTTCATCGAGTTGATGCCCCTGGGTGGTGGCCCGGAAGCTCAGTTCGCCATCGACCAGTTGGTGACCAGCGACGAGACGAAAGCCCGCGTCGAAGCGGAGCTAGGGCAATTGACTTACGTGCCCAACGGGAACCCGGCCGACGAGAGCGAGAACTTCCGGCTGGTAGGGGCACAGGGCATTGTCGGCTTCATCAGCCCGGTGAGCAACCCCTACTGCGGCACCTGCAACCGCATGCGC
>JBHIAO010000492.1:0-4365 GCA_046758565.1 Anaerolineae bacterium | reverse complement strand
TCACTGATAACTGTTCACTGATTTGTGGAGGCAGCATGTTTGGATCGGGCGTCGTAAGAGGCATGGAGGTCACTTTCAGGCGTTTTGTGAACACCTTCTTGCGCGGATATGATACCTATCCGCGAGCCACGGAGATTGGCGGACTGGCCGAGGTGGAGCGCAACTACCCCATCAAACCCGGTGGACTCTTCACCGTCGAGTACCCCGAAGAGAAGGTGCCAGTTCCCGAACGCTTCCGCAATATCCCGATGCTTATCTACGAGCCGGAGCCGGATAGCGAGCGCGCTGAGTATGGGGGTAATCTTTGTACGGCGTGTGGCATTTGTGCCAAAGTGTGTCCACCGCAATGCATATGGATTGTTCAGCAGAAGGATGAGAACGGCCGTCCAGTCCCGGTGCCGGAGGAGTTCTATATCGATGCCTCGATATGCATGAGCTGCGGCTTCTGTGCTGAGTATTGCCCCTTCGATGCCATCAAGATGAACCAGGAGTTTGAGCTATCCAGTTACGAGCGCCACGAAGCCTGGCTCTACGACATGGATGACTTGCTGGTGTCGACTGACTACTACGCCAAGACACATCCCCGGGCGTGGGCTGAAGAGGAAGAAGTACGGCGACAGAAAGAAGAGGCCAAGCGCAAGCGAGAAGAGGCGCGGCGCAAGCGTGAAGCAGCACAGGCAAAGAAACAAGCAGCCGAGGCGGCAGTTGTCACGGCGGGCGGCGAAGAGTCAGAGGTGGACGAGGCGCGCCGGCGCAAGCTTGAAGCGCGCAAGAAGTTCCTGGAAGCCCGCCGCAAGCGCGAGGAAGAAGCTCAAGCTGCCAAAGACGATGGGGAAGAATAGCTGAATTACGGAGCAGGGGTGAGGCTTCGTCGTGAGCCTGTCCTGAGCTCGCCGAAGGGCTCAGCCCACGATGCTGTGGAACGACTTACCCCCACTGGCCGATCCCCCTGCTCCTGTGCTCAAGGAAGCTCCATTTGTCGGCCATAATGTGAGGAGTGACCCATGCTTGCTGACTACGTGCCGATTCTCATACTCCTTATTCTAGCAACTGGATTGGCCGGCCTGGTCCTTGTGTTGGGACTGCTTGTCGGTCCCAGACGACCTACTCCCACCAAGCTTTCCCCGTATGAGTCGGGCATGACCCCCATTGGTCGTGCTCAACGGCGAATGCCAATCCAGTTCTACTTGATCGCCACGCTGTTCATCTTATTCGATATCGAAGCGGTTTTCCTCTACCCCTGGGCTATCACCTATCGCCGCTTGGGGTTGTTCGGACTAATTGAGATGGGCGTTTTCATAGGGATTCTGTTGATTGGATACTTCTACTTGTGGAAGAAGGGTGCGTTGGAATGGCAGTAAGTGGGAATTCGAATTTCGAAACTTGTGCTGAGCCCAGTCGAAGCATTCGCAATTCGAAATTGGAAGCGATTCCGTTGCAGCATGAGAAGACCGGCAGTTTTGGTGCGGTAACTACCACGTTGGAGAAGGCCATTGGTTGGGCGCGCTCACGCAGCATCTGGCCACTGATGTATGGTCTGGCCTGTTGTGCCATCGAGATGATGCATGCCCAGGCCTCGCGTCACGATATGTCCCGTTTCGGGATGGAGCTCATGCGGCCATCCCCTCGCCAATCCGACCTCATGATTGTTGCCGGCCGCGTGTCGGTGAAGATGGCGCCGGTGTTGCGCCGGCTGTATGAGCAGATGCCGGAGCCAAAATGGGTCATTGCTATGGGGGACTGTGCGGCCTGTGGTGGTGTGTTCAATAACTACGCCATCGTGAAGGGTGTGGACGAAATTGTGCCGGTGGATGTGTACGTGGCCGGCTGTCCGCCGCGCCCAGAGGCGTTGATTGATGGCATCGTCCTGTTGCAGAAGAAGATTGAGCGCGGGGACCCGCCGGCCTACCAGCTCAAGCAGCCGTGGCGCGGCCGGGGCGTGAAGTACAACTCCGACTTCGGTATCTGGCCCAAGGAAGCTGAAAAGGAGCCGGCTTGAGCGTGACGACTGATACTTCTAGCCCGACGGCTGATCGGCTTAAAGAGAGGTTTCCTGATGCGGTCGTCGCAGTTCGCGAGATGGCCGGCGAGCAGACGGTGGTTGTGGATCGCGAGAAAATCGTTGACATCCTCGAATTCCTGCGGGACGACGAGGAGATGCAGTACAACTTTCTTTCCGATCTAACGGCCGTGGATTTTCTAGGGCGTCTGCCACGGTTTGAAGTCGTCTACCATCTACTGTCCATGCCGAACAAGCGGCGGGTGCGTTTGAAGGTGCTGGTTGGGGATGACGTGCCAACGCCGTCAGTTGTCAGCGTCTATCCGGGAGCCAACTTCCTCGAGCGCGAAGTCTACGACATGTTCGGCATCGAGTTTGAAGGCCACCCCGATCTGCGGCGGATTCTCATGCCGGAAGACTGGGAAGGTCATCCACTGCGCAAGGACTATCCGCTGGGTTACGAACCCGTCGCGTTTTCGCACAACCAGGATGAAATCTACCGCGATAAGCCGTTTGCTGAGGATTAGAGACTAGAGACTGGAGATTAGAGATTGGGCTTGGGAGATGAGTGAGTTGATGGAAGATACGGCGCTGTTCGGGGCGGAGGTCGTCGAAGAACCGCTCGAGGGGCGCATGATCCTGAACGTGGGGCCGCAGCATCCGGCAACGCACGGCGTGCTGCGGCTTATTGTGGAACTCGAGGGCGAGCGTATCATCGACGTGAGGCCGGATGTAGGCTTCCTGCACACCGGCATCGAAAAGGAGGCTGAGTCCAAGACCTATAACAAAACCATCACCTTCACTGACCGCATGAGCTATCTGACTCCGCTGAACAATGAACTGGCCTTTATGCTGGCGGTGGAACAATTGATGGGCATTGACGTGCCTAAGCGAGCTCAGTACGTCCGGGTCTTGCTGTGCGAACTGGATCGGCTGGCGAGCCATCTGGTCTTCATAGGAACCCATGGCCTCGAACTCGGTGCGATGAGTGTCATGTTGTACTGTTTCCGAGAGCGCGAGACGATCCTGGACATCATGGAAATGGTTTCCGGCGCTCGAATGATGGGGAGCTACTTCCGGGTTGGTGGGGTGGCCTGGGAACTTCCAGAGGGCTTCGATGCTGCGGTGACTAGCTTCCTGACGGAGTTTCCCGATCGTCTGGCAGAGTACGAGGGACTGCTGACCCGCAATCCTATCTGGCTTGAGCGCACAAAGGGTGTCGGGGTGATTGATGCGGAAACGGCCTTGGGTCTGGGCTTGAGCGGTCCCCCGCTACGTGCCTCTGGTGTCGATTGGGACCTCCGCCGAGATATGCCCTATTCTTCCTATGACGAGTTCGAGTTCGACGTGCCGGTGCTGCAAGAGGGTGACGTGTATGCCCGCTATCTGGTGCGAATAGAGGAAATGCGCCAGAGTGTGCGCATCGCGTGGCAGGTGTTGGACAAGGTGCGGGAGACGGCCGGCCAGCCTGTGTGCACCAACAATCGGAAAGTGACACCGCCGCCGCGCGAAGAGCTCGATACCAGCATGGAGTCCTTGATTCACCATTTCAAGCTGTGGACCGAGGGGTTCAAGCCCCCTGTCGGCGAAGCATATGCTGCCGTTGAGGCGGCGCGCGGCGAACTTGGCTTCTATGTCGTAAGTGACGGGAGTGGCAAGCCGTACCGCTGGCACATGCGGGCACCATCGTTTGTGAATTTGCAGTCGTTGGCCCCGATGGCCAGGGGTGGCCTCATCGCCGATCTTGTGGCCGTAACTGCCAGCCTGGATCCCATCATGGGCGAGGTTGATCGATAATACAAAAGGGGAACTAAGGGGAACTTGAGGGGAACTAAGGGGAACTTAGAGGGACGAATGGGAGATCAGCAGGTTATTGAGAGAGAGCACAGTCTTCGCGGGCTGTATGGCGAAGAGATCGAGGAGATTCTGTCGCACTATCCCGACAAGCGATCGGCCGTCCTACCGCTCCTTTGGCTGGCACAGGAACACGACGGATGGATCTCCGAGACGCGGGTCGTGGAAATTGCCCACGTTTTGGAGCTTGACCCGACGGAAGTACGCGGTGTCGGCGGATTCTACCACCTGTTCTATTTCCATCCAATTGGCAAGCACACCGTGCGCGTGTGTGACGATATCGTGTGTGCTCTGAAGGGGGCAGACGGGATACTGGATCACCTATGCAACAGCCTGGACGTGGAACTCGCCGAGACGACGGCGGACGGTGAGTTTACGGTCGAGCGTACCGGCTGGTGCATCGCCGCGTGTGATCATGCGCCGGCCGTCCTCATAGACGATGTGTATTTCGGTCCGGTTGATGAAGCCCAGCTCGATGAGATGATCCAGCGATTGCGCGACGGTTGGCAGCC
>JBHIAO010000491.1:0-4369 GCA_046758565.1 Anaerolineae bacterium | reverse complement strand
GCTGATCGTCATCCCGCTGGTGGTTTGGGTACCGGGATGGTTGACATGGCGAGCTCTCGGCATCCAGGGGGCGGGCCTTTTGGAGCGTGCGGAGCGCGTTTTCCTGCACATTTTCGTCAGCCTTCTCATTTCTGCCGGCCTCGCCACCGTCCTGGCCGAACTGGGCATCTTCTCCCTAGCTTCGTTGCTTAGTGGACTTATTGTCACGTGCCTGGGTCTGCGGACGATAGAGACTAGAGATTGGAGATTGGAGATTCGTTTTTCTGTGTCCAATCTCCAATCTCTAATCTCCAATCTCCAGTCCCTCTTCTCCCCATGGGCTGCCGGCCTGATGGCCATCCTCATCCTTGCGGCGGTGCTGTTCTTTCGTCCTGCCGAAGCGGTTCTGGTAATGGACGATGCCGGCGTCTACGTGATTCACGGCCTGACGTTAGCGCGCACAGGTGGGCCGGCCATTCGCGATCCGCTTCTTCCTTCCCTGTCTTCGGCCGCGGCGGAGCAGGTGCTTCCCTTCGTTCGTTACGAATCGAGCTACATTCGGCATGAGGGCGCATTCCACATCTGGCACTGGGGGCGGGGTCTCGTGCAGCCCAGCTTCTTCCATCTACCTTCGATTTGGATGGCGGTGCTGGCATTGATCGCGGGACCACGCGCAGCGCATTGGGCGACGCCTCTAGCCGGCCTTCTAGCGGTTGGCGGTTTTGCGCTTTTGAGTCGCCGGCTCTTCGGGCCGGTTGCTGGGTTGACCGCTGCGCTTCTGCTCACGCTCAGTTTCCCGCAGGTCTGGTATGCCCGCTACCCAACCTCGGAGATGTTCATGCAGGCGTGGCTTGCGGGCGGCCTTTTTCTGCAGGCCGTGTTTCTTCAGCCTCTCGACAGGCACCGTCCTGAGCCCTTCGACCTTGCTCAGGACAGGCTTGACGGAGGGCTCGAGACGCCGCATCGGTTGCGGTACTTTGGTGTCGCTGCTGGTGTTGCTTTGGGCCAACTCCTTTTGATCCGAGTCGATGCCTGGGTTGCCATTCTCGCTATTGGTCTCTGCTTTGCCGGCTGGTTTCTAAAAGATCAGCGCCATCCGCAACCGTTGCGGCGTGTTGTGGGTCATCGTTGGTTTCTCGTACCGCTGGCGCTGACACTAGCGTGGGCCGGGCTGCATGCAGCCCTGTTTGCCTCATCTTACGTGACGTCTCTAATGCACTTGTATATCACACCTCGGCTTGGAGCCATGGTTGTTCTCGGCGTGGCAGCCGGGGTCGCAGCAGTCTTTATCGCCTGGTATCGCCCGACGGCGATTCCGTTCAATGTTCCGACATCTGGTGTTTCCCGCTGGGTAGCGGGATCGATAATGGCTGGCATGTGGGCTTTCGCTTTAGTCGTTGGGACGCGTGCCTCGGTCGGCATCGATGCGATCCGGTGGCTGAATTGGTATTTCACACCACTGGGGTTAGCAGCCGCGCTTATCGGATCGGTTCTGGTGGCTCGGGAGGGGATCAGCCGGCCTGCTCAGGTGTTGTTACTGATCGCTCTCCTGTACGTCTTGCTCTACCTGCCTGCCCCTCGTGCGCGTCCGATTCAGCCATGGGGCGTGCGGCGCTTTGTGCCGGCAGTGCTCCCGGCCCTCAGTCTGTTGATGGGGTACCTGGTCACTCGGATTCCTGTACCGGGCTCCGCGCCACTGCGACGGAGTGTCCGTGTCGGTCTGGTGCTGATCCTGGCCCTCTTGTTGGCCCAGAATGTTTGGCCCGTGCTGGCCCACGACGAGTATGCTGGCGTTTGGGACCAGGTGGAGGGGCTGGCGGGCCGATTCGAGCCAGGCACTGTTGTGCTGTTCAACCAAACCGGCGTAGGGCAGGCGGTCGCCCAACCGCTAACGTATCTGTATGATCGGCCGGCCTTCGTTTTGCAGATTGAAACACCTGACCCGCAGATGATCGGCGAGCTGATGGACCAGTGGTCCGCATCTGGCCGACCGGTCTACCTGGCGATAACGGGCCTGGCGCCCTGGCTCGCGGATCTGGAGGTGGGTTTGGAGCCGGCTGGCGATTTTACGTTTCAGTTTCCCAGGCTCGAACGTCCCACAACGCACGCGCCTCGCAAAGTTGAGACTCAGAACTGGCGGATTGATCTGTATCGGCTGGTGCCAGAAGCTAACAGGGAACTGGTTAGTCATCTGGAGATGGGACCAGGTGAACTGTTCTATGTGCTCGCGGGCTTCTACGATCGAGAGGTCTCACCCAAGGGAACGACCTTCCGCTGGACCGATGGTGCGGCACGCATCTCCCTCCCGGTGTCGCAGAACGCTACCAGCCTGACCCTTCGCGTGTCCGGTCCGCCGACCCAAGCCCCGCGACCCGATCTGACACTGTTCATCGATGGGCGAGAGGTTGGCACCTGGGAGCTTCCTGATCGATTCACCACCCTTAGCGTTAATGTGCCGGCTGGTGCTGCAACTGATAGCCGCCTTGACATCCTGCTGCAGAGTGATACGTGGGTTCCGAAGCGAGCTGGCCTGGGGGACGATGATCGCCGGCTGGGTGTTGTTGTGGATTGGATCGCTGTTCACTACTCACTGTTCACTGGTCACTGACATCAGGGGGTTGCGAGTTGAAAATCGGGATCTACAACCGGCACCTGACGGGCGTCGGCGGAGGCGAGAAGCACATGCTGGCCATGGCGGAGGTGTTGAGTCGCCACGATTCGGTGGACGTGCTCACCCACCATGTCCTTGATCTGCCAGCCGCCGGCGCCCAGTTGGGGTTGGATCTCAGCCGGGCGCGTCTTCGTGCTCTGGAAGATCGGCCGGAGCCTGAACTGGAGCCCATCACCGCCGAGTACGACTTGTTCATCAACGCGTCGGATGGTACATTCCTGCCCTCCCAGGCTCTACGCAGCATCTTATTGGTCTACTTCCCAACGCCGGTTAGCAACACGCCCTGGGCGCGGTTGAAGTGGCATCTCGGTCACCGATTGCGCCGGATGCTTCTGGTGCCGCGCTACGTGGCCGGCTTCTATGGACCGGAGAAGCGGGGCCTTATGACGGTGCGCTGGACCAAACGCCAGGCGCGACTCGAGATCCCGACACCGCCTGGCGCCCACACCCTGGCCATCCGGCTCACTCTGACGGCCGACCGGTGTGTGGACCCAGTGAGGTTTTTTGTGGATGGTCAGGAGGTGGCAACGGGCACTGTGCCGGCCGGGCGGGTGACGTCGATAGACATTCCGGTGCTGGTCTCAAATCACGGGCCGGCGAGGCTGGATATCTCGGCGCCCCATGATGACGAATTGGGCGCTGATCATGCTTGTCCTGAGCCCCATCGAAGGGACCTTGGCGTGGCAGTTGCTGATGTGCAGGTTGATGCCACACGCTATCGACTATATCAACTGGTATTCCGGCACTGGTTTCGAGAGCTGGGCCAACGTCTGGATTCACTGTATCCTGTCCTGGATTTGAACCACCTTGATACCTACGACAGAATCTGTGCCAACTCCCGTTACACGCAGAGATGGGTCCGACGTCATTGGGCCAAGGATAGCATCGTCTTCTATCCACCGGTCGATGTTGACCTGTTCGAGCCGTTGCCCAAGCGCCGGCAAATCCTGAGTGTGGGCCGTTTCTTCACGACGGGTCACAACAAGAAACATCTGGCCATGATCCGCGCCTTTCGCCGGATGATCGATGAGGGACTGGCTGGCTGGGAGCTGCATCTCGCCGGCGGGACGTCACCGGGCGATGCCAACGCCAAGTATCTCGCGCAGGTGCGAGCTGAAGCAGCAGGAGCGCCCATTCATATTCACACCGACATCTCTTTCGATGCCCTGCGTCAGTTGTATGGCGAGAGCGTCATTTATTGGCATGCCGCCGGCTACGGTGAGGATCCGGAGCGCCACCCGCTTCGCTACGAGCACTTTGGCCTGACGACCGTCGAAGCGATGGCAGCCGGCGCTGTACCCGTTGTTATCAATGGCGGTGGGCAGCCGGAAATCGTCACCCATGGCGCGGATGGCTTCTTGTGGAGATCGACGGATGAGCTGAAGGCGTTGACAGGCCGGCTCATCGAGGACCCGGAACTGTGCCGGCGGATGGGGGCCGTGGCACGCGGGCGCAGCCGCGCCTTTGGGCGCAAGCCGTTCGAAGCGCGCTTGTGGGAGATAGTCGAGGGAATCACAGAATGGGATTAGTTCCTTGCTAATCCGCCGTTGACCATCGATCAAACCTGTGGTACAATGCCGGTGGAGACGTCACATGACTGATCACAATCGGCCTGAGGGAACCTCACCCGTCGACGAGGAGGCGCTGGAATCCCTCGAGAAAACACTCTACACGCGGCTGCGAGAACCGTTGCTGACAGAGGTGCGCGAGCGTCTCCTT
>JBHIAO010000490.1:0-4372 GCA_046758565.1 Anaerolineae bacterium | reverse complement strand
GTTTCCTGGGTTGTTACGCTTTCGTCACTTAGGCAGTCGTAATTGATCGTCAAAACCTTTCAAGTTGCGAGTTGGTGAAATCAGAAGTTAGTAGCAAGGTGGTCGGAAATGGATCTGCAGCAGTTAGAAATTACTCCACCGCACTCAGAAATAATTGCAGGGCGGTTGGAAATGATCCCAGAAAGGGTGGTGCGAAACGCCGGCGGGCGTTGGGGCTAAACGAGGCGAACAAGCAGAGCCTGGCCGGCTGGTTGGGGCAGACGTTGACGTTTTACACGAAGCCCTGGGAGATAGGGCAACGTCGAATGCGCTGGCGTGCTTCAACGTCACTCGGGAAGACCTGGAGCACGGGTTAGCGTTGGTGCAGGCGGTGGCGGAGCTGGACAGTGCGGAGGAGCGCGAGACGTGATGGGTTAACGGCGGCAGCAGATGGCAAGCGGATAAGCGGATGCAGTTGTCAGGGTTGTTGCCAGGCAGTACGCTCGGAACGGCCGGCAACTCTCGCGACAAAACCAGCGGCAACCAGGATGATGCCCCAAATCAACATAAATCCTGCCTGCCTGGACACACGCGTCAGCCACAGATCGATCAAGGTGTCCAGCAGGTAGCGTATGAATGGGGTCACGGACTCGACTAGCATATCGTCGGCGTTAATGTTGATGTCTGCTGATTGCACGGCGGCCGTCAAGACAGTGGGTATTTGAGCGACCAGGACGAGGGAGATGACGGCTGCAATCAGGAGAGACCATCCCCACCAGAGACCCAATCCACTGAAGGAACGCACTCCCAGGAGTGACATAAGCAACAGACAACCGATGGGAATCAACCAGAGCAGCCAGGCCCGTTGGGTCAGCAAGAAGAATTGTCGTAGCCGTTGTAGGCTCTCGCGTGTTTCAGGCGTCATCGTGTCTTCGTTCAGTAGAGAGACGGGCACCGGACCAGTCCCCTCCCGCAAGTCGGGGTCTTCGTCTACTATTTCGACGATAGCTGTATGCTGACGTCTGGCGATTTCCGACACGGCTACGTTAGGGGGTAAACAATTGCCGATGTTAAAAGGATCGGCTTCCAGGTCAACATCCGGCCGCGGTTCAGCGCAAGTAGGCAGCAGTTGCAGCCCCACCAACACGGCTCGCCGACCCGGTTCACCGCGCAGCCGGTCCAAGACTGGGCGGACGTCAATCTCAAACCGAGTGGCGGCTGGGTCCCCAGTCTCCAGGAAGTCGAACACCGCATCAATCACCGCATCCCTTTGGGTAACGATCCAGCCGGGGGGAAACAGTTCGCTGATCGCCGCTTTCACGATGGCCGAATCCGGATTCAACGCAATCGATTCCTCCGCGCCGGCCTGATCCAAGATTCCCAGCGATACAACATTGACCATCAACGTCTCCGCATCTAACATCTGCTTAATCGCTTCCCGATCGGTCAGAACCTGGGCCAAATTCACCGAGAAAAGAGCCAGTACAGCCGTCATCACAAACACAGGGACCATCAACCCAGCCAGAACTTGTGAGCAGCCGAGCACGTAAGTCCCTCGCTGATCCTCCGCTTGATAGCGCGAATCTCCTGTTTCGCTGCTAGGTTGGTGTACCCAATCGGGATCAGGAGAGGACACACTCGGTTCCCGAGTGGCAACCTCACGGACCATTGCCTCGACTTCTTTCACCTGCCGTATGGCGAGGAAGCCGATCTCCGTCGATGGTGGTCTTCCGCGACGGACATATTTACCTTTACGATATCTGACTCGTCGCTCGAAGATCAAATCACCCGCGTCGTCCCGTCCCAGCTTGAGTTCGACATCTCTCAACCGTTCAGGAGTGTATGAACGTACCGTCATGCCAAGACCGCCATCGAATATGACCGCTCTCCGATCGGTCAAGACATAAGCGGTACGCCTGGCTTTGAATAGCATCCATAACGGCGAACCGATCATCCCGAAACCAATCAGAAAGAATAACAGGTCAATGCCTCCAGCGGCCCCAGCAGAGAAGAAGAGTAAGATCGCGGTCCAGAGAATACCGAACAGCACGATGGGCAGTTATTTCATAGCAAAGCGATTCGGGATCGGTTGGCTGAGCCACAAGATCGTCTCGCCGTCCCTAAGCTCACCTTCTACGAGATCGCGGAATTGGTCCGGTAACTTCGTGGTATCGACAAAGTATCCCGCCATGACCTTGCTCTCCTCAAGTATGTCATGCTTCTGAAAACTTGGTCCCTTTGAGCCTCAGGCACCTCTTTCGCATCAGTCGTTGCTCAACATCAGAGGCAGATACATCCGATGCGTCTCCCCCAACACCCCCCACAGCCCGAAGTGGGCCGGCGTGGCCGTGACGGTGTTGTTGGCGACGTCCACCACGCTGGTGGGCTCCCGCACCCACTGCGCGCCGTCCCACCAGTACAACCCCAGCGTGTCCTCGATGGCCGGCCCCTTCTCAGCGTCGGTGTACTTCACTGTGACCGTATAGGGCTGGCCGGGCTGAGCCGGCTGGTCGGTATCGCTGCTGATGGCGCTTACCTCGAAGAAATGGTTAATACCTGCCAGTTTGCCAATTGAGGGAACACCACCGGCGAACCGAGGGGTGTGGGTGACGGTCACCGGCTCGCTGAAGGTGCCGGCGGCAAAGGTGTACGTGGTTTGATCGCCGGGGGAGATGAGGTCACCGCCGGCGGTGGGGATGACAACGGAGACGGGAACCAGTCTGAATCCAAGGATCAACAGCCCACCAGCGGTATTGGCGACGTAAATGTAGCGCCCCGCCAGCGCCACATCTCTGACAGTGGCCCGTGTATCAAAGAAGCCTACCTCCACCGGCGCTGCTGGGTTGGACACGTCGATGATCCGCAGGTTCGCCGAATCGGTGACGTAAGCGTAGGGCCCCGCCACGGTCACGCCCCCGGCTGTTCCTGATGTGTCGAAAAAGCCCACCTCCACCGGCGTCTTTGGGTCAGACACGTCCACGATACGCAGGCCGTCCACATCGGCGAGGTACGCGTAGGGCCCCGCCACGACCACAGCCACGGCTGTTCCTGGCTGTCCTGACCTGTCGTACAAGCCCACCTCCATCGGCGCCGTTGGGTTGGATATATCCACGACGCGCAGGCCGTCCACATCGGCGAGGTACGCGTAGGGCCCCGCCACGGCCACGGCCTTGGCACTCCCGGGTGTTTCGCCGGGTGTTTCATACAAGCCCACCTCCACCGGCGCAGCCGGGTTGGACACGTCCACGATGTGCAGGCCGTCCACATCGGCGAGGTACGCGTAGGGCGCTACCACGGCCTCGGCCTTGGGAAAGCGGAATGTTTCCAAGGCGCCCACCTCCACCGGCACGGCCGGGTTGGACACGTCCACGATGTGCAGGCCATCCGAATCGGCGAGGTACGCGTAATGTCCCGCCACGGCGACGGCCCTGAGAAAGCCGAATGTTTCCAAGGCGCCCACCTCCACCGGCGCGGCCGGGTTGGACACATCGACGATGCGCAGGCTCTGCCCCAAATCGATGACGTAAGCGTAGGGCCCCGCCACTGCCACACTGCTGGCATCGTCGAATAGGCTATAGAAGCCTACCTCCACCGGCGCCGTTGGGTCAGACACGTCCACGATGCGCAAGCTGTCCAGATCGGCGAGGTAAGCGTGATGCCCCGCCACAACCACGGCCCTGGGAAAGCCGAATGTTTCAAAGGCACCCACCTCCACCGGCGCCTTTGGGTTGGACACGTCCACGATGCGCAGGACTTTCCAATCGGCGAGGTAAGCGTAATGCCTCGCCACGGCCACGGCCTCGGGAAAGCGGAATGTTTCCAAGGCGCCCACCTCCACTGGCGTCGTTGGGTCAGACACGTCCACGATGCGTAGGCGGTCCGAATCGGTGAGGTAAGCGTAGTGCCCCGCTACGGCCACGGCCCTGGGAAAGCCGAATGTTTCAAAGAAGCCCACCTCCACCGGTGCTGCTGGGTTGGACACATCCACGATGCGCAGGCCCTGTTCCCAGTCGGCGATGTACGCATAGCGTCCCGCCAACGCCACATCTTCAGCATTGCCTGGTGTGTTGAAGGCGCCCACCCCCACCGGCATCCGCGGGTTGGACACGTCGATGATGCGTAGACCACCCTCCCCAGCAGCGAGGTAAGCGTAGTGCCCGGCCACGACCACGGCCTGTACCACGTCAGGCAAGACGGCTATCCGCCCGACGACCGCCGGCTGAGTTGCGTTGGAGACGTCCAGGGTGACCAAGCCATGTCCCGATGCCGGCATAGGCATAGGCACCCTCGACGGCCACGGCCCGAGTCCGACCGCCAATCTGACCAATGAGTTCCACGTTCTGCGCCGACTGTCGGACGGTGCCTGTATCCGCCGGCCCACGTCCGAGCCCGG
>JBHIAO010000489.1:0-4378 GCA_046758565.1 Anaerolineae bacterium | reverse complement strand
CCTCCAGGAGATAAATCCCCGTGACCTCTCTTCGCGAGAGGCCGACGGCTTTCAAGATGCCGATCTCCCTCCTCTTCTCAGCCACGGTCATACTGACCACGTTAAAGATGCCGAAGACGATGGCCACCAGGGCCAGGACCGAGATGGCGTTCATCGTCTCCTCCATCTGTTTGAATGATTGGTTCATCTTATCGTTAAGCTCCTTCTCCGTGGCCACGTCCACTCGCTTGGCGAGGTAAGACGATCTCTCCAGCCGGTCCCGCATCTCCCTCAGGTCCTCGTCGGGGGCCACCTGGAGCAAGACCAGGGAATAGAATTTCTCCTGCCCCAGGATACGCTCGCCGTCTTCCAGGGTCATCCACATCTCAGTGTTCAAGAACCCGTTCCCCCGGAAGACACCAACGATCTTCAGCGAGTGGCTGGCGATCTCTATCTCGTCTCCCACGTCCAATTTGTTGAGCCGGGCCAATTGCTGGCCGACGATGACGTTATCACCCCGCTTAAGGTCCTCGCCGCGTAGGATCTCGATGCCTTCGACCTCGAGGTAGTCCTCCAGGGGTACACCGCGGACGAAGGTCATCTTCCCCTTCACCTGGACCGGGGTGTGGAACATGGGTGCCACGTAGGCCAGCCCCGGCCAGCGGCGCAGGTAGCCCACCACCGCGGCCGGGATCTGCCCCTGGCAGTAATCAACCACCCCCTTGTCCACCAGGGCCAGGTTTCGGGGTGACCCTTCGGAGCCTGAGATCACGTTGGCCATCCCCGTGGCAGCCGCGGAAAGCACCAGGAAGACAGCCACGATGATCGCGATGCCGCCCATTGTCAGCAGTGAGCGGGTTCGATAGTGGCGGATGTCTCCCAGAGCGATGTGTGTGTAACGAAACATGAGCAACTCCTGGGCTCGAGTCCTTGCCCCCCAGCAGCGGCCGCCCTCACGCCGCCGGGAGCCTATCCAGCGAGGACAGCAGCAGTAAGAGCGGAAAGAGACACTATGGCGTTACCTGATCGGCTGCCGGCCGGTGTCCAACGGCGATGTAGACCGCACCAAACAAGAAGCGGTCATCCATCCTCACGTCCTCCAGGTGTTCCGCCATCCACTCCCAGGGACGGCGCTGGGCGTCGGCTCCAGCCAGCAGCTCGATGAACCAGACGACCGGCTGAAACACGCGCTTCCAGCCCTCGAACCGCTTGCCGTCCATCACCACCAGCCGGCCGCCTGGCTTCAACACGGCGGCTGCGCCGCGCAGAGCGGCCTGCCAGTCGGGGATGACCGATAACCCCAGGGTGATCAGCACGGCGTCCACGCCACCGGCCGCTGCCGGCACCTGCCCGGCCAGCCAGGCTGGCGAGAGGTCGGCTGCACCCGCTTGATGTAAGACCACGTTGCCCCAACTGTGGGCACCGATCTTGTGCCGCGCCTGGTCGAGCATTCTCTGAGAGTAGTCAACGCCGATGACCAGCCTGGCATCGCCCACTGCGGCCTGCAGCAGCGAGAAGTTGACACCGGTGCCGCAGGCCAGGTCCAGCACCTGCTTGGCTGGCTTGAGGGCCAACTGCCGCACCGCCTCACGCCGGGCAGCCCGGTATGGTGCCTCCGCCACCCGGTCGTACACGCGGGCCATCAGGTCGTAATAGCCACGCAGCGCCTGGTCACCCTGCTGTCCCAGATAGCGACGGCGCCACCACAGCGAGGCCAGGCCGATGATGCCGCTGACCAGCCCAATGCGCCACACATCTCGTCTCTTCACAGCTTTCTTGTCTCCCCGTGCTCCGGTATCGCGACCTCCGAGATCCCCAGGGCTCGGATGCCTTCCGCCAATGCTACGAGGGCATTCCCCTCGCCGTGGACCACGAACACGCGCTGCGGTGGTGGCTGAATCTGGGCAATCCAGCGCAGCAGCTCATTCCGGTCGGCGTGAGCCGAGAGAGCCTCTACGTTGGCGATGCGCGCCCGTACGGGCACCTCCTGGCCGTGAATGCGGATGCGCTTCGCCCCGTTCAGCAGCAGCCGACCCCGCGTCCCCTCCGCCTGGTAGCCAACGAAGAGCACCGCGTTGCGCGCGTCGGGCAGGCGCCACTTCAGGTGGTGCAGGATGCGCCCGCCGGTGCACATCCCGCTGGCGGAGATGATCACCGCCGGTCCCGGCCTGGTGTTCAGCGCCTTGGACTGCTCCACGTCCTGCACGAAATGGGTATCGCGGCAGCGCAGCGGGCAGACGCGCCCATCCATCAGCAGGTTGACGTCCAGGTTGTGGTCGTCGCCGAAGCGGCAATAGATGTGACTGGCGTCCACCGCCATGGGGCTGTCAATGAAGACCGGGATGTCCGGCACGCGCCCCTGGTCCTGCAGGCGGCGGATGTGGTAGAGCACCTGCTGGGTGCGCCCCACGGCAAAGGACGGGATGAGCAGCACACCACCGTGTTCGACTATGTAACCCATCACGTCGGCCAGGGCGTCCTGGATGGACTGCTGGGCGTGCAGCCGGTTGCCGTAGGTGGACTCCACCAGCAGCACGTCGGCCGCCGTCACGGTAACTGGCGGTTTCATGATCTCGCTGTCGTAGCGGCCCAGGTCTCCGGAGAAGACCACGCGGCGACTACCGTTCTGGGTCTCCACTTCAACCTCCAGGATGGCCGAGCCCAGGATGTGACCGGCCGGCCGCCAGGTGGCTGTCACCCCGTCCAGGCGCAACGGTTGGTGGAATGGGACGGGGCGCAGCAGTTTCAGCGCCTGTTCGGCATCGGCGATGGTGTAGAGGGGCAAGGCGGGCTTGTGGCGGCTGTAGCCCTTCTTGTTGGCGTAGGCGGCGTCTTGCTCCTGCAGGTAGGCCGAATCGGGGAGCATGATCTCTAGCAGCGCGCACGTGGCCTCCGTGGCGTAGATCGGGCCCCGGTAGCCCTGGCGCACCAGGCGGGGCAGGTAGCCACTGTGGTCAATGTGGGCGTGGGTCAGCAGGATGGCGCCCACCTGCTCCGGGGGCAAGGGGAAAGGCTCCCAGTTCAGGGCCTTCAGCCGCCGCCCGCCCTGGAACAGCCCGCAGTCTACCAGGTAGCGCCGCCCGTTGGCCCGCAGCAGGAATCGGGACCCCGTCACGGTTCCGGCCGCACCCAGGAAGGTCAGCTCAACGCTCATGGTCTCTCTCCCTGGAGATAACGGGACGGATCATCCCGGAAGTAGGTCAGGCAAGCGCTCGAGCAAAAGTGGTAGCGGATACCCTGGAAGAGGACGCTGTCTGCCGCCTGCTCTGGTGCTACCGCCATGCCGCACACCGGGTCCACCGACCAGGCGGTATCCATCGGCGCTGGCATTGTCTCCGGCTCGAGGCGACCATCACGCAGTACCAGGCAATGAAAAGCTTGCTCCGCCTCCTCCGATGCGACACAGGCGCGCAGGCTGACGTAGCGGTCCAGGCCGCTGAGAGCCAGCTTGCGGCCCAGCATCCTCTCTACCTGGAACAGCCCGGCCGGGTTGTCCATCGCCACCTCGATGTGGACAGGAGTCTCCTCACCGGCCCGGATGGTCACCTCGCGGATGGCCATGGCCGAGACAGCGTGGATATCCGCCCTGCCCCGATCGAAGGCCACCTGGCCTCGCCCCTGAGTCATGTCTGCTCCGTCGGCCACAGCCACGATGGCCCCCTCCAGGGTCACGGGCGACGGACAGCAGTCGTGGCTGGCGATGGCCGAGAGGATGAAGCTGGTCAGCACCTGGAGTTGAGCCGGATCGGAGTACAGATCCGGCAAATGGCGAGCCAGAACCGGTTGAGCCAGAAGCACACTGTAGCTCTCGTGGCCCTCCCGCGCCACCTGGTTGCCCACATCGTGCAGCAGCGCCGCCGCTAGTACCACCAGAAAGGCGTCCTCCAGGGTGCCGGCACCGCTGGTCACAATGTCGGGTTCGATGTCAGTCCCTTTACTTCGGCTACGCCTGTCCTGAGCCAAGTCGAAGGGCTCAGTACAAGCCAACAGGTGGAGCAGACGCAAGGCATTGGCCGCCACCACCTGGGCGTGCATCTGTCCGTGGTCGTTGTAGCCCAACTTCTCCACGGCCATATAACCTGTCAGGTCCCACAAGGCCAAGGTCTGAGGGTCGGCCAGCAGACGGGTGTAGAGCGTGGTCACCCGGGGGTGAGGTGCCGTCAAATCAGCGATGGCCTGGTCGGCGATGTGGGCCAGCCGATGGTAGTCCCAGTCCAGGGTGATGCGCACCCCGTGGCCCACGTGGGTACAGGGCGATCGGGTCATCTGTGATGTGCTCATTGGTCCCCTCCTTCTCCTATTCCGCTCCGCCCACCTCCGGACTCCTTCGTTCCTCCCCCACGATTTGCCCGTCTTTCAGGCGGATCATCCGTCTCCCCTCTCTTGCCACGATGGGGTC
>JBHIAO010000488.1:0-4381 GCA_046758565.1 Anaerolineae bacterium | reverse complement strand
GGCGGTAGTTGAGCGAAAGGGCCGGCAACAACTTCCTCATCGCCAGCCCTCATCTAGCCAAAGAGACGACGGCTCAATCCTTAAGGGCCGGCATGACCTCTTTGGCAAACCACTCTATTTTTTCTCTCCGCTCGGGCCAACGGCCCACCATGAACTGAAGCGCCATGTGCTGCACGCCGATGTCCTTGAATTTCTGCAGGGCTTCGATTAGCTGCTCCGGAGTGCCTTCGAGCGTATCGCCCTTCTGGGGAACTGGCTCCTTTGTGATCTCAATGGGACGACAACAACAGAGTTCGACCTGACCTTCTCTACCCACCTCAGCCGCTATCTTCTGGACGTTGGCAAACTTCGCGGCCAACTCGTCAGCCGTGATTTTCACATGGTAAGAGAACCAAGCATCGCCATAGGTGGCTGCCCGTTTTACCGCGGCTTCGCTTTCTCCACCTGTCCAGATGGGGAAGCGCGGCTGCTGGACCGGTGTCGGGCTGACCGATACCGGGGCGAAGCGGTAATGCTTGCCATCGAAGCTCGGCCGCTCTTGCTTCCAGAGCGTGTTGAAGATCTGAAGTTGCTCATTGGACATCGCCCCCCTTTTCCTGAAGGGCACGCCCAACGCGTCGAACTCTTCGACCATCCAGCCGATTCCGACACCTAAGATCAGTCGTCCTTTTGAGAGGGTGTCAATGGAGGTCGCGACCCTGGCCGTGTAGAGCGGGTGGCGATAGGGCAAGACGGCCACGCTGATTCCAAGCTTGACCTTCTCGGTGCAGCCGGACAGGAAGGCGAGGCAAGTCAGGGGCTCCAGGAAGGGAACATCGGGCGGGACGAACCATTGTGAGTTTTCCTTGTAGGGGTAAGTGGTTGTCATTTCCCAGGGATTGACTAGGCGCTCCGCCGCCCAGACCGAATCGTAACCCAGGGTCTCGGCCTGGTTGGCCGCGTCAGACAGAACTTCCGGAACCGCCGCCCGGCCTGAGACTGGGAGAAAGACTCCAAGTTGCATAATAGGATGTGCCTCCTTTAGTACTCGCGAATCATCCGCGAATCTTTAAACATTGCTGGTCATGATAAGGATAGGATAAGATAGGAAAAATAGCCGTGTCCGTGGCGAGATACTAGTTTTCACGACTTCACGTGCACCTGCTCCGCCGGCTGAGTTCCAGTCAGTCGTCCGGATTACGGTGAGACGTTGCTTCTTGGTCAATCCAGTCGTCCTCTTCCCATGTCATTCCGCGGCGGCCAGGCACTTTCCGGGTCGGACCGGGTTTGTAGATCGGGCAGGACAAGGGCCCGTAGCAGAAAGTCTCAGTACGGTATCGTCGTTGGCTGGGACCCCACTGATCAATGAAATGATAGGAATTTGTTTTGAGGTTCAGCGACCGAGAACTCCAGAATTCCCCCAACAATCGCCTGCCAATATGGCGTTAAGAGCCGCAAGGGCCTGCCGGAAAGAGCGAAGCAGCCTCAGACCCCTATTTTTGAGGAGAGAGTATCCGATAACCTGCAGTTATGTCAACTCGAGCCCGGCCTGAAGATAAGGCTGGACATCTGCCCCGCGATTGGGGTAAGAGGCTTTTAAATCAGGCGGCTGTAGGGGGGGTCAAAGGTGATCTCTTTTTTCCTTTTGTTCTTACGGCCGCGACATCCAACAGTAACGGCGGCCAGAAGGAGAATCCATGGCGCACCAATCAACTATCGAGTCGCTCGCAACCTACGTCTCGGGGGCGCTCGACAAGTCGCTGCCGCCGGAGGTCAGCGAGAAGACCAAGCACCACGTGCTTGACACCATCGCAGCGATGGTGACCGGCTCGCGACTGAAGCCGGGTGAAGCGGCCATCAACTTTGTCCGGTCCCAGGGCGGCACGGCCGAGGCCGCAGTCATCGGCTCCAACGTCGTCACCACCGCGATCAACGCGGCGATGGCAAACGGCATGCTTGCCCACGCAGACGAGACCGACGATTCGCATGCACCGTCGTTGACACACCCCGGCTGTGCTATCGTTCCGGCTTCGTTGGCGGTTGCGGAGCGTCAGGGCGCGAGCGGCGAAAAACTCCTACGCGCCGTGGCCTTGGGCTACGACGTGGGTTGCCGCATCGCCCGGGCGATGGGTGGCATCGATGCTCGTGGGTGGCACGGGCACGCCACTCACACTATCGGACCGATGTTCGGCGCAACTGCCTCCGCAGCGGCGCTCGCCGGCCTCGACCCCCAGGGTGTACGCTACGCGCTGTCGTACACGGCGCAGCAGGCGTCGGGCATCACCTCGTGGGCCCGCGACTCCGAGCACGTCGAGAAGTCGTTCGTGTTCGGCGGCAACGGTGCCCGCGGCGGTGTGACCTCCGTGCTGTTCGTGGCGTCCGGTATGACGGGCGAGGAGAACGCCTTCGTGGGCGAGAACGGGTTCCTGGACGTCTTCTGTCCAAAAGGCAACGAGTTCCCGGAATGGGTTGCCAGCCTCGGCTCCCACTACGAGATCAGCATCGGCAATATCAAGAAGTTCTCCGTCGGCTCGCCGATCCAGGCGGCGGCGGAGGCGATGACGTCGCTAGTAACGGAGCATGGTGTCAGGCCAGGAGACATCCGTGAGGTCGAGGTGCTGTTGCCACCGCAGGGCGCTCGCATCGTCAACGGGCGGCACATGCCCGACGTCAACCTGCAATACTGCATAGCGGTAATTGCGCTCGACGGCGGCAAGTTAACCTTCGAGGCGACGCACACCTACGGGCGGCTGACCGAACCAGCGATCGTCGAGATGATGGCGAAGGTTCGCCTGGAGGGCAGCTCGCAATTCGAGGGGATGGAGCGCCAGCGCCCTGCGACCGTCCGTATCCACACCAACACGGACGTCTTAGAGCAGCATGTCCCCGCAGTGCGAGGCACCGCGGACAGTCCGATGACGACGGAGGAGGTCGACGCGAAAGCGGTCGACTTGATTGGCAGCGTCTACGGCGAGCGGCGCGCCAGGGAAGTCGTGGCTGCAGTCCACGCACTCGATACCACGCCGTCGGTCGCGGCCCTGCGCCCGCTGCTCACAGAGGTCTAGCGCAATTGCTCGCCCGAACCGCGAGATCTGAAACGAGGGTCAAAACGAGGGTCAGGCTTGCCTTGTTGCTGTTTTCGGCTTTCGACCCTCACGAATTCCAACATGCAAATGATAGGAACTTCTTTTTGAGCTATAGGCAACCAGACCCCAATAAATCCTGAAACACCCACCCGCCACCCCGCCTTCGAGGGCCACAAGCGACGCCCGGAGTGGTAAGCCAGTCGAGCCTCCACACTTTTGGGCAGTGAGTATCCGGTAATGGGTACTTATGGCAATTTGGGGGCCACGGGAGATCCCGGTTTTATTGCATGATCTAGAATTGAGTGTTAGAGGTCAATGAAAAAAAAGCAGAGGAGGAGGCCGTGAGACTAAAGGGAAAAGTTGCTCTGGTAACAGGGTTTGGTTCTGGCCTGGGACAAGCGATAGCCACGCTATTTGCCCGTGAGGGTGCGGCCGTGATGGGGACCTCGACGACGGAGGCGAAAGGCAAGGAGACCCTTGAGATGATTCGCAATGAGGGAGGAAAGGCGCTGTTTCAGGCCGGTGATGTAAGCAGGTCTGATCAGATGAAGTTGGTGGTTGAAGAGACAGTAAAGAATTTCGGCGGTCTGGATATTTTGGTTAACAGTGCCGGAATCAGAACTGCGGGTAGTGTCACTCAACTTTCCGAGGAAGATTGGGATCGGACTATTAGTGCCAATTTAAAGGGCATCTTCATTGTCTCCCGCTTCGCAATTCCGGAAATGGTTAAAAGAGGAGGGGGCGTTGTAATCAATATCGCTGCCCGGTCCGGTATCGCCGGCCAGGCCGGGCGTGCTGCTTATTGCGCGTCTAAAGGCGGTGCCATCACATTGACGGAGGCTATGGCCATGGACCACGCAGCGCAGAGGATCCGCGTTAACTGCATCTGTCCGGGTCCCACGCGGACTCCGATGGTAGACACCTCGACTCCGGAAAGGCTGGCCCGTTATGCGACACGCGTCCCGATGGGACGCATCGGCGAGCCGGAAGATATCGCACAGGCGGCGCTGTACCTTGCCTCTAATGAGGCAGCTCATACGACCGCGGCGATAGTTCCGGTGGATGGGGGAATGCGCCTCACGGGCACGTGAGAAAGGGGTGGAGCGAGAAGCCCTTTTGTTTGAAATTCCAGTGACCTAAGGGATCCACTGCGGGTATGGCTCTGGTAGACCCTGAGTTTTTAAATCCAGTAAGATTTGAGGGGACTAATTGGGCTTGTATGCTTTGACTGGATGGAGTAGTAGTTAAGCTTAGTAGCTTTAAGGCCTGATTCTTAGGAATTTAGAGTCAAGGAGGTAGATATGCCAAACGGACAA
>JBHIAO010000487.1:0-4384 GCA_046758565.1 Anaerolineae bacterium | reverse complement strand
GACAAGGGGACAAGGAGGAAGGAAGAGGTCCCCTTGTCACCCCCTCTCCTTGTCACCCCCTCACCTCCGCACCTCTGCACACATGGCGGGCCTGGTGGCGATGGGGGTGGTGGGGACGGTGTCGTTGATGCCGGCGTACTACGTGACGTGGGGGCGGTACACCCAGTTGACGGGGCTGGTGGTGCTGCCGGCGGCGGTGATGCTGACGGTCAGGTGGGTGGAGTGGGGGAAACGGTGGGCGCTGGTGCTGGGGAGCGTGGCGGTGGCCGGTTTGGGGTTGGTGCATTACCGGGTGCTGGTGTTCTACGGGGCGTTCGTAGCTGCGTTGCTGGTATACAGACTACTCGCGAGGGCTGGCTATGAACTTCGAACTCGTAGAGGGCCGGGGCACTTGGCCTCGGACTTTGGCCCCTCCGACCCTTCGACAGGCTCAGGACAACGCTGGGCTCAGGACAAGCCCAGGACGTTGGACTATGTCGTGCGCGTGGCGGTGCTGGCCGGCATCTCGGTGCTACTACTCTCTCCGTGGGTCCTGCGCCTGTGGAGTGCCCTGGTGCCGACTGGTCGTGCTGCCGGTTGGTTCCGCGGACAGGCATCCTTCAACGTTGTGCCCCGTGCCCTCATCGATGTTGGGTACGATCGGCTTCTCCTTCGACTGGCCGTGCTCAGCCTGCTGCTAGGGGTGGTTTGGTGGCGCCGGGCGTCGATGCTAGTCGGCCTGTGGATTGCCGGTGCGATTCTGGCCGCCAACCCCAACTTGCTGGGTCGCCAGGAAACCTGGCTACTCAGCAACACAGCACTTGTGATCACTCTCTTCCTACCGCTGAGCATATTGACGGGAGTCATGGCAGGGACGGCCATAGACGTCCTCCTGCAGCAAATTGCAGGGGTTTGGCGGCTCGCAGCAGCCACGGTGCTGACCGGTGTGTTCTTCATCGGCGTGCTGGCCGGCGCGTGGAACACGCTGGATATTGTCAACCCGGTGACCATCGTCGCAACGAAAGATGACTTAATAGCAATGGATTGGATTCGTGAAAACACGGACCCCGATGCTGGCTTCGTGACTAACACCCGCATTTGGCAATTCAGAACCCACATGGGGGCCGATGGAGGCTACTGGATTCCCCTCTTGACCGGTCGCCGGACTCTGGTTCCACCCGCCATCTACTCCTTTGGTTCGCTGGCCTACTATCTCCAGGTACAGGACACCCTCGACTTGATGGCCGACATATCCGAGCCTCAGGACCCAAGACTGATGGACCTAATGAGTGAACATAATCTGGAATACGTTTATCTTGGTGCGAAGGGCGGGCAACGGAACCCCAAGCCATTCTTGAGTGATCCGGCCTATTCCGTGGTCTACTCAAATGGAGCGGTCTGGATCTTCCGTACCAGGGGCGCTGAGGCCGGCGCATCGAACTAAGCGGTTATGCGTCCTAGAAACTAGGAAAACACAGAACTATCTACTGTTTGTGGCTGGGACAGCCGACCCGTCGGCATAGCCGCGACTATTTATCACCTGCCCAGCACCTTAACCATACGACCTGAGGATATCATCATGGGGCGAGTTCAATTCGAGGATTTCGAATTGCGCATTGGCCGCGGTCAGGGGGAATCTTATCCCACTTGGGTGGTTCGCTCACCGGCGGGGGAGGCCAATGGGACCTTTAGCCTGCCCTTTGGCCCCAAACGGTTGAAGGATATCAAGACCCTCGTTGAGCTGGCGATGCTCCGCTCTCGCCAGCGCACACGTGCCGCGCTGTCATCGGAGCTGCGCGAACTAAAGGCTTTTGGCGGCGATCTGTTCGATGCGCTGTTTAACAATGCCATTCGTGGCGTGTACGACAGCAGTCGTAACCTCGCATTAACCCAGGGCAAGGGACTACGGCTCAAGTTGCGCATTGAGCCTGGCGAGCTGATCGATCTACCGTGGGAGTTTTTGTACGATAAGGCCGCCCGGCGGTTTGTGGCTTTATCAACCCGCACGCCAGTGGTACGCTATGTTGAGCTCGAAGCGCCACTGCCTCCACTAAAACTTACGCCTCCACTGCACCTGCTGGTAGTTGTTGCCAGTCCGTTGGACTATGCACCGCTGAATGTTGAGCGCGAGAAGCACCGGATTCGCCTTGCATTGAGCGAGCTGATCACTAGAGGCCTGGTGCAGGTTGACTTCTTGCCCAACGCTACGGTGCCGGCCCTGCAGGATCGGCTGCGCGAAAACCCAGTGCACATTCTCCATTTCATCGGTCACGGTAGCTACTTTGAGGAACGGGAGACGGGTGTCCTCGTATTCGAGAATGAGCACGGGGAAGGCCAGCGTGTGCATGGAGAACAGCTCCGCCATCTGTTCGGCGATGTTCTGACGCTGCGGTTGGTTGTGTTAAACGCCTGTAGCGGTGCCCGAGGATGGGATAGCGAGCAGGACCCACTCAGGGCGTATCCTGGCATTGCTGAATCACTCGTGCACGAGGGCATCGCCGGCGTCGTCGCCAATCAGTTTGAGGTGACTGACGAGGCGGCAATCATCTTGGCTCGCGAATTGTACAGCGCTCTGGCTGATGGTTTCCCGATTGACGCGGCCGTGGCGGAGGCCCGTAAGGCTATCGACCTTTCGCTGAAAAACACCGTCGAGTGGGCGTCGCCGGTGCTCTACTCCCGCGCGCCGGACGGGTTAATCTTTGATGTGCCTGAGGTTGTCACGGCTACGCCGGCACCTGAGGCAAAACCTGAGCCCGTTTACGCTCCTGAGCTGACCTCCTCACCCGCCGCTAGCATCAGCGGGCTACTCGGTACGGAGATCAACAAGACCGGTCATCCCAAAGACGGGTCATTGGTTGACTTGACCTCAACACCAGACTCGAAGCGGCAGAGCGGGCGCATCAACCATCGACTCCGACTGGGGGCCCTGGGCGTTCTGGGTGTGTTGCTGTTCATGGTCGGTTTTGCCGCCGCAAGCGCAGTTCCACGGCTCACCCACCCATCCACGCTGCCACCGAGCTCACTCGTTGAGCCGTCGGCAACACCAACAGCGACGCCGACGCCAACGGCTGAGCCGACCAAGTCAGTCGCATCGTATAGGGCGTCACCGTCACTGACCATGAGCCTGACCAATACGGGGTCGCCCACATCCAAACCTAAACCTACGTCCCGTGTGTCCGCGTTGCCGGCCATGATCATGGCCGCTAAAGAGGGCTATTCGAGCTACAACCTGCGCGAAGGACCATCCACCCACTGCCCCATTGTCGGCAGTATCCCAAGCGGCACCCACGTGCAAGCTCGTGGTGGTTGGTCATCCACCGACGATGCACGCTATCCAACAGGCTGGGGCTGGATCCTGATCGAGACTGAAGCCGGTAGGCGCGCGTGGGTTTGGGGTACCGCTGTTCGCCTGGCCGAGTCTGGGGCGGCGCTATCAGAGATGTCTGAGGATGACATCCCCCCATGTGTTCCGCTGCACGAGCCACTACCCTACGCTGCGACGCCGGCTCCCAGCCTGCCGCCCAGCAGTGTCGCTGACCTTTCTGGTTCACCCGTGCAGGCGCGTCCTACGGCGACTCCGGAACCGACCGCGGTCCCAACGGCGACCCCGACGGAACCTGTGTCCTCAGCACCGACTCCCTCCACGGTTCGCGGTATCCCGCGCCCCCCGACGCCCACACCGACGCGGACTGGCTACTGATCGCAGGAGATCACCGGTGAAACGACCGCTAGCTGACGCTAGCGGAATGCGTACGGCTCTGGGCGTGGTTCTCACATCGGTGGTGCTCGGCTTGGGGCTGGTTTCCACGCGCTGGGCTGGCTCGACTGGGCTGAATCTGGTGGTCAACGGCGGTTTCGAGAGTGGTGACTTTGTCCCGTGGACTGTGGGTGGTACGCTGTCGACGCCCGTCATCACCGAGGAGTCCGTGTCAGAGGGGGCCCTCGCGGCCCGGCTGGGCGACCCTGTGGAAGCTGTGGATCACCCGGCCGGCACATCTTGGGTCTCTCAAACGATTCATATTCCCCGCGTTATGCGACTGCCAGAGCTCATCTTTGATTATCGAATCATCACCAACGACATCATACACTGGGCGAGCTTTCGCGCCGAGGTTCACGACTCTAACGGACAGTGGCTGGAGACGTTGCTCCGAGATGGGTACGACCCGCGCAACGGGGCCGCCATCCCCGGGTACGACATGGGCTGGCAAGTGGGACGATTCGATCTATCAGCCTATCGCGGTCTGACCATCCAGCTCTATTTTGAGAGTCGAAACGAGCATGATAAAGGCTGGGGCATCTGGACCTACCTCGACAATGTTCGGGTGATCGACCGAAGCCAGGTATTCGTTCCCGTCGTCATGCGCAATCACCAAGGAGTCGTGCCCACGGCGACACCTTCCCCTAC
>JBHIAO010000486.1:0-4387 GCA_046758565.1 Anaerolineae bacterium | reverse complement strand
AATGGAAATGCCAGCGCATCCCGTACCAATAAGACAAATCCCTATAAAGTCTATTCATGGGCTTTGGCCGGCCGTGGGCTCTTCAGTGGAGGGCAGTGAAGCTAGGTGCTCGTACCGGCGCAGCAAGGCTAGCGGGTTTTCCAGTGGGCTAAGGACTGCTTCCAGATCCTCGAAAGAGGCACGCCGGCGCTTCTGAATCTCGCGACGCTTGCGCCACGCTTCAGGCAGACGTCGCAAGGCAGCGAGCCGACCGCGCAGGGCTGCGGTCTCGCCACGGGCTAACAGTGAGTAAGGGATGGATCCCAGGTCGTAGAGCAGGATCAGCGGTAGGTAGAGCCAAAACTGAGGGCTGGGGTAGTTCTTCACGACCATCCAGACCTTGTTGCGTCCCAGGTGGAAGTTCTTGAAAGGTGACGCTTCCTGCGTGGTGCCGGAGTGAACGTGGTAGACGCGTGCCTGTGGCACGTATACCGTGCGCCAGCCCATCAATTGGGAACGCCATGACAGGTCAACGTCTTCAAGGTAGATGAAATAGTCCTCGTCGAAGAGACCGACGTCCTCCAGCATCGCCCGACGATACAGGGCAGCGCCGGCGCAGGCGGCGAACACGTCCATCGGCTCAGTGGTGTCCCGGGTTTCTGGAGTGCCCCCCAGCCTGTCCCAGGCGATCCCCACCGGGTCCACACACACGCCGGCCGAGTTAATGATCTCCGGTTGGTGCGCGAAGAGCATTTTCGAAGCACACGTGCCGATCCGCGGGTCGCTCTCCATGACGCGAACCAATTGCTCCAGCCAATCGGGTTCGACCCAGGTGTCGTTGTTTAGAGTTGCCACCAACGGCGTGTCCGTCGCCTGAATGCCGACGTTGTTGCCCTTGGCGAACCCCACGTTCTCGCCGGCCTCGATGATCTGCACGGGCGGGAACTGCTCCCGGACCAGCGAGACGGAACCGTCGCTGGAGCCGTTGTCCACGAGAACAACTTCAAAACTCGGATAGGTCAGCGCCAGAACACTGGTCAAACAGCGTTTCAGATAGCGTTCGCCGTTGAAATTGACGATGACGATCGCAACCTTCGCGGTCATGGATTCGCTTTCTCCACGCGTAGGAACAATGTCTCATGATCAATAGACAAGGTGATCTGGCCGTTTTCTACCGGGACGATGTTAGAAATGGCGTTGGTGGTTGTGTATGTGTCTCCAACCTGGATGGTCACAGCTTCTGTCGAGGAGCCTGAGATGGGCAGGATGAAGGCTTCCACTTCACCGGTGATGGACCACATGGCCCAGGTCTCCTGATTCTGCCGGGGCTGAACGAACCGGTAGGCTTCGATCTGGGACGGGATCGCAACGGCTGGAGGGCGAGGGTAGCCGGCCACGAAATCGGCCATGATCTCAAAGACTTTTAAGCCCGGCTTCGGCTCATGATCCGGTGTGATTAGCCCGCGATCGAAGGTGCTAATCGCGGGGTTGAAGTCCCGGACTCCGAACCAGTAAATGCGTTCCACCGCTCGGCTGCCCATGGCCCGAACTAAATCCTGGGTGATGAAGGTGACCCGCAGGTCCCGGGTGTCTGTTTCGCCCTCACGATCCCACATGTAGGTCTCCGTAAGCCACAATGGCTTCGAGACCCCATGGGCGGCCATGATGTCCCGGAGCTCCTGAGCTTTTTCATCGGCTGTGGGCCAGGGCTGGCGGTAGGGGAACCAGTGAAAGCCCACGACGTCCGTGTAGTCAGCCCCGCCGGCGGCCAGGAAGTTGTCGAAGAAGTCGCGGATGAACCACTTTTCGAAGACGGCATAGGCCAGCCCGCCCAGGGTCACTGTAGCTGTGGGATCGATGGCTTTGATTTCTTCGTAGGCGGCGCGTAAGAAGCTCACATACTCGGGTACCATGTCGCCCCAGCAGCCGCCGAAGTGCCAGGTCGGCTGATTGCCGCCCTGTTCCGGACGCCGCTGGCTATCTTCCTCGGGATCGACCTCGGTTTCGCCGTCCACCTCGTTGCCAATCTCCCAGATGTGCACATCGTAGGGCGGCGCCGAGTACCGCTGTGCCAGAGCGCGCACGAACTCCCGCCATTCAACTTCCATGCCCGGCCGGAGCCCACCGCCGCAGTAGTACCGCGTGGCCCACCGGGGATACGCGACGATGCCTACTACCGGCTCCAGGCCGAAGCCCCGAAAGTCTCGCAAGCGCCGGTCGTACTTTGACCAGTTGTAATTCGCTGGGGCGGCGTTGGCCGGCTCCACTTCTCGCCAGTACAGGTGCGTGCGGATGCTGGTGAAGCCGGCCGCCTGAACCAGCGGCAGATCGTGCTCCACAAGCTCGTCGTATCCAGGTTCCCACCCGTCCTGACCAAACTGGGTTCCCCACACCACTTCGGAATGAGGGATCGACTCCCAGTTTCGGAGTACCAAGGGCACGTGAACAGTGATTGTAGCCAATTTGGAGCTCGATGTCTGGAACTGAGTTCCCCTATCTTGAAGATCAATCTTAAGACCTGAGGGCCGTTCCCCTCGATCCGGAAGCCGGGAGTCAGATTCTAAACCGGTCCCTGGATGCTCGCCGAGGGCGAAAGCCAGGATACTCAGTGCTGTGATGAGTAATGCAGCCAGGATGGTCACTCGTCGGTACATTGGTTGTGTCATGACGCAACTCCTTTGCTACGGGTGGGTTCTCTGGCTCAAAGTCATTCGTTCGGCGCAGGCTAGTCGCCTTCACTAGTGATGCAATTTGGTCAGCGTATCTTTGAAACCAGTTGGGGTGGAAAGCATCATGGCGACCCCGGAGAAGCTGCTCCTACAACACGCACCAACATCGGCCAATCCCTGCGCACTGTGTCAGTCGTAACTACGATGCGCACGCCCGCTTCGCTGTACTACGCACGAAAACAGCTTCTGGCCCGATGGCAATATTGACCTGCACCGAGTCAAAACTCCTGGCTTGCTCGATAGATCCACAGGTGAAAGCCTGGGTAACTGAAGAGTGGACCCTCGATTTCAGCGATGAGGCTCAGGTGATCATCGTTAAGGAACGTCTGGTAATCTGCCTCTACTTCGAGTGTCCGATTTGGACTGTTACGCAAGTTCTCACTGACCACCACGTATTCATAGCCCTGCTCCCGATACCAGGCGACATCGTGGGCCACGATAGACCAGCCGATACGATCGACCTGGTATCGCCCTGGCGGCAGCACCGGAGCAGCGGCATCGGTGGCAATGCTGCTTCCCTCCGGAATGTTGGCCACTATCCACTCACGGCCGAGAGTTCGCAGCTCCTTCTGGGTGAATCGATAGGTATGGCCTAAGGATGCTAGCAGTGGAAGGGCGATCACGGCCAGGGAAAGCGCGACCAGGAGTGCATTGGCTTTTCGCGGTGATCCCCGGCTGTGCTGGGAGAGAACACGGGTCAGGTGTACAATTAGGACTGCCGCCAGGAGGGCCAGAAATGGCAGCAGGGGAATCAAGGCACGCGGATAACGCCGCTCGTACTGCGCGATTGCTAAGAAGTAGGTGATGGGAAAGCTGCCGATCAGCAGACCCTGCCGCCAATTGCGCCGCCCTAGCCAGATCAGACCGATCACTGCCAGGATTGTGGTCAAGAGATAAGGTGACTGTAGCAGGAAACGCGCATACCAGCGTGCACTGCTGCCTTCATGCATTGTGCCGTTCAGCGAGTAGGTGTCGCTCACGTAGCTCAGCCAAAAGCGCCAGTTCTGGTAGTCCAAAACCGCGAATGGTGTGCTCAAGACGAATGCAGCCGTAGCAGCCAACAGCCCGATCAGCAGTTTTGACCCCTCGAAGGCGGTTCGGTCGCGTCCCAGGTGAGCTGCTACTAAGGACACGATCAGCAGTCCGCCTGGATACTTTGCCCCTGTCGCTAGCCCGATCAGAATACCGGCCAGAATGTAGTCGCGCCGCGTGCCACGATAGAAGACGCTGATTATGAACAGGAAGCCGACGACGATGAGAAACGTCGCGGGAACATCTGTCGTGGTATAGTGACTGTTGACCACGTGGAGCGGCAGGAAGGTTAGTAACAGGGCAGCGACCAAGCCTGTGCGTCGGTCGAACAGCCGGCGGCCGGCAACGTACAAAGCAACCACAGTCGCGGCACCGAGGAGGGCGGTGAGGCTCCGGCTCAGGAGATACACCTCAGGAAGCTCGTACTCGTAGAGGCCGTGGGTGCTATCGTACACCGGAATATCCTGGATGGAGACAAACCTGCCCTGAGCTCTCCCGTACACGTAATAGATCGAATACAGGACAGCCAGCACATAGATGTGCAGCGATCCGTATTCGAATCGATGGGGATTCAGGTCACCCGTTTGCAGGATACGCAACGCCGGCATGATCAGGGCCCATTCATCCGGGTGATACAGGTGCGGTAG
>JBHIAO010000485.1:0-4388 GCA_046758565.1 Anaerolineae bacterium | reverse complement strand
CGGGGCACGATCCGCAGGCGCCACAAGACCTCACCCATCACGCCCCTCGTTGCTCCGCCGGATCGTGCAGACGATGTTGCAGTTCTCTCATCCTCTCCCAGGCTGTCACCCACATCGCCATGCCCACAACCACCGGCGCCAGGAATGCCCAGGCCGCCGCCACCAGCACCCATCGCCCGGTCCAGACGAGCGGCCACAAGCGTGTGAGGGGGATCAGGGTGGCCAGCAGCAGAAGCACAGCGACGGTCATCCACCGTCTGCCATACGCGACTTCCGGCCCCCAGCTATCTCGCACAGCAGCCATCAGCCCCAGAGTGACGAAGCCCAGGAGCAGGATGTGCAGATAGAGGATGCGCAGCCCCATCCGCTCCGCCCACAGCGCCACGGACGGCAGGCTCAACCCCAACTCTGCCAGTGCCTTCGCCGCCAGAAAGATCAGGGCCACACGCCAGGCTGCCCCCCGTCCTCCCGACACCTCGAGCCACAGAGCCCAGACGTTCCCCAACAACCCCAGGGCTACAAACACACCCCCCACACCCGCCGCAAGCCGAAGATCCGGCGGCACCTCGGCCACTGGCATGTCGAGCAGGAACGAAACCGGCAACCCCAGGACCATCAATCGGAAACCCCAGTTACCGTTTGTTGCGTGCATGCGTTGTCACTCCGATTGCTGCTCAGCCTGGAGCTTGAGCTCCAGGCGGGCTCGTCTCACCTACCGAACGCACCGTGTTGGCCAGAAACAGCAACAGCGCCACTACGTTCAACAACCCACCCCACTGACGAGCTGGCAGCCAGCCCGTCAGATCCCCCGCTACCCGCAGGAGCAACGAAACGTGCAACAGAGCCAGGTGGACATAGAAAGCCGAACGAAATGCCATGGGCCGCTTCAGGATGGCCGGGAAAATGATGGGCGCATGGCCCAAGATCATGCTGAAGACGAAGCCCAGGAACAGAGCGTGCAGCATGACGTCGTAGCGCGACCCGGCCGCCACCCCACCGAAGGCCAGTCCCAACAGCCCGCTGACACCCAGCCAGATGTAGCCGGAGAGCAGGCACACGCCGATGAAGCGCGTCAGCCCCTCCTGACGCACCGTGCGCCGGGCGATGTCGTGACGCAGCAGCCACAACGCCAAGGCGAGCATGCCACCCCCGGCCAGGCGTATCCCAACGTCGAAGGTCACCTGGGTCAGGATGAGCCCGGCCAGGAACAGGCCAACGGCGGCCAGAAAAGCAGCCCGCCCCGCCCCGGTGAGCCGTAGCAGCCGTGCCAACTCCAGCCGCTCGCCGGCGATGGTCAGCACCAGGAAACCGCCCCACCAGGGCACAACACCAAACAGTGGCCGGCCTGCCAGCCAGAGCGCGTTGCCCACCAGCCATGCCACCGCCCCCAGGGCCATGATGGTCGTGAAGAGAGCCGGCTGGCGGCGCACGATGAGGATGAACATGGCCACAAGTCCCAGGCTGCCCAGAGTTATCAACAAGGGACCGGGCAACCCGGGCAGGCCGAGGACCAGAGTCAACGCACCCAATCCGGACAGCAGCGGTGCAGCGTAGGTCCAGCGGAGGTCTGGACTTGCCTCGTCTGCCCCGGTCGATTGACCCAGGAGCGAAACCCGCCCGGAACCCCACCCGAGAGCCACAAGCGCCACCGCCCGCTCCAGGGTGATGAGCGTCCCCAGGAAGCCGCTGACCATCAGAGGGCCATGGACGATGGACAACGCGGGCTGCCACACGGGCAACGCCCACCCCAGGCGTATCAGTCCGGCCCACAAGCCTGCCAGCAAAGCCAGCATGCCCAGCGCCATGAAGGGCAGATGAGTACGAGAGGTTTGTTGGTTCATCCCGGTTTCTCCCCATGAGTTATGTCCTTCACCAGCAGCAACAACATCACCACCGGGGTCCTGGCCACAATGCTGTGGCGCAGGTATGGTGGCATGTGCACCCACGTTCCGGGACCGGCCTCCACGGCATCGTTTCCCAGCGTCAGACGAGCTTCTCCCTGCAGAATGTGGAGAATTGCCGGTTGCGAGACGGAATGCTCGGAGAGTTCCTGGCTCGCAGCAAAGCCGAAGAGCACGGCTTTCACCTCGTCATCGGCGTGGAACGTGCGGCTGATGATGCTATCCGCCGGGATGTCCGGCAACAACTCGGAAAGGTTGGCGATGTAGGTGTAGGTGCTCATGACACTTGTGCACTCCTTCCGAAGACAACTCAGTGCCTGTTTGAAAAGTCAGCTTCCTCAATGTGATTATATCATTGCGAGCGAAGCGAAGCAATCCTCTCCTACCCAGGAACTGGCTTTATGTCTACCAGTTTCTATTGCTTTGAGTGACGCGCAGCGCCATGGGGTGTCTCGCAAGTTTCTATCCAACTTCAGCCACGCTTACCGGCCGGCAGGGGTAGCACGCCGGTCGCCCTGTTACGGGGTCGGTCCCCACCTGCACCTCCACATGGAACACCTCCCGTAGCACCTCCGGGCGCAGCACCGCCTCCACTGGACCGTCGTGGGCCACCCGGCCCCCTTTGAGGGCCACCAACCGCCGGCAGTAGCGCGCCGCCAGGTTGATGTCATGCATGACCATCACCACTGTAATGCCGCGCTCTCTGTTCAGCGCCGCGATCAGGTCCAGCATCTCCAGTTGGTGGTTGATGTCCAGGAAAGTCACGGGCTCGTCCAGGAGCATCACCCGGGGCTCCTGAGCCAGGGCCATGGCCAGCCAGGCTCGCTGGCGCTCACCACCGGAAAGGGCCGACAGGGGTCTCCCGGTCAGCGCCTCCAGGCGGCATTCCCGGATGGCCCGGTCGATGGCCGCCCGGTCCGCGGGGCCCAGGCGCTTCAGCCAGGCCACATGGGGGTAGCGCCCGTAGCCCACCAGCTCGTACACCGTGAGCTCCGGCGGCGAGGTAGGCGCCTGGGGCAACGTGGCCATGCACCGCGCCACCTCTCCGGGAGACAGCTCCGCCAGATGCCGGCCGTCCAGGTAGACCACCCCACCCCAGGGTTTCAGCAGCCGTCCCAGCACCTTCAACAGCGTAGACTTGCCGGAGCCGTTGGGTCCGATGACGCCTACCATTTCGCCATCCTCGACCTTCAGGTTGATGGCCCAGAGCACCGGTTGTCGGTCGTAGCCGGCCCGGAGTCCCTCGGTCCAAACCCTCATCGCAACAACCTCGTCCGATACAGGAGATACACGAAGTAGGGACCACCCATCACCGCCGTGATGATGCCCACGGGAAGCTCGGCCGGGGCCAGGAGCATCCGCGCCCCCAGGTCCGCCCACATCATCAGAGCCGCCCCACCGATGGCCGCCGCTGGGATCAGATAGGCGTGGTTGTAGCCACCCAGCAAGCGCATGGTGTGGGGCACCATCAGCCCGATGAACCCCACCAGGCCGGCCACGCTCACCGCCGAGGCGGCCAGAAACGAGGCCGCCGCCATAGCCAGCAGGCGGGCCAGCTCGATGCGCACCCCCAGCCCCTGGGCGGTCTCATCCCCCAGTTGCAGCACGTTGAGCTGGCGGATCAGCAGAAAAGCTATCGCCAGACCCCCCACGCTGTACGGCCAGATGAGCCGCAGGTGACCCCAACTGCGCCCGATGAGATTGCCTGCCATCCACAGCACGACGGGCTGAACCCGGTCGCTGAAAGTCACCATCAGGAACGTGGTGAAGGCGGTTAGCATGGAGGTGATGGCCACGCCGGCCAGCACCATGCGCACCGGCGAGGTGCCCACCCCCGGCTGCCAGGAGAGCAGGTACACCAGCACCGCCGCTCCCATGGCGCCGGCGAAGGCGGCCAGGGGCAGAAAAGTCGGCAGGCCAGGGACCATCAACATGACCACCGTGGCCGCCAGCCCGGCGCCGGCGGTGACACCGATAATGGTCGGTGATGCCAGAGAGTTGCGCATGATCCCCTGGAGCAGCACGCCAGACACACCCAGGTTCATCCCCACCAGGGCGCCGACCAGGGCCCGTGGCACCCGCAGGTTCCAGACGATCTGACGGGGGATCACCGTGGACCGATCGAGCAGCGCCTGGATGACCTGAGCCGGGCCGAGGGAGACGGCACCCAGCCCGATGGAGGCCAGAAGCCCCGTCCCCACCAGCGCCAGGGCGATGGCCAGCACGACGAGCTGACCCAGCCACCGGGTGCTCACCGTGCCGGCCACCTGCAGGGGAATCCCTCGCAATCGGGCAACTGCACGCACCATGATCCACCTACTTCTGCCCTGGCAGGAGGATGGCCCGCAGCTCCTCTAAAGCCTGAATCACCCGCGGACCGGGATACCGGACGTAGAGCCACTCGGATAGCTCGTACACCCGGCCCTCTCGAACCGCCGTGATGCTGCTCCAGGCGGGGTCCTGTTGCAACTCTTCGATGTTCTCCTC
>JBHIAO010000484.1:0-4392 GCA_046758565.1 Anaerolineae bacterium | reverse complement strand
TGCGTGACCTGGAAATCTCTTCTGCGGTTGCTGAGCGGTTCCCGTCTCTGGTCGATTCGCTTAAGGTCATCGGCTCGGTCCAGCTCCGCAACATTGCGACCATCGGGGGAAACCTCTGCAATGCCTCTCCGGCTGCAGACACTGCCCCTTCAATGATCGTTCTGGGTGCAACCGCGACCTTCATAAACAATGGCTCTGCCGCACGGACGGTGCCTGTTGAAGAGTTCTTTAGTGGACCGGGTCGGTCGGTCCTGGGTCCGGATGGTCTCCTCCTCTCGGTGGACGTGCCGGAGCCACAGGGGATGACAGGTGATGCCTTTGAGCGGTTTACCCCTCGCGGCGCCATGGACATTACCATCGCAAGCGCGGCATCGCGGGTCACTTTGGACCTGTCCAGAGACCTGGTCAAGGATGTGACTATCGCTCTAGGTGCAGTGGCACCTACCCCTTTACGGGCCCGTAAGGCTGAGGATCTTTTGCGGGGTCACGAACCGTCCACGGAGCTGCTGGAGAAGGCCGGCGTCATAGCAAAAGAGGAGTGTCATCCCATTGATGACATTCGCGGGACAGCTACATACCGAAGGGCGATGATCGCTGTACTTGTGCGCCGCACCCTGGAGCGGTCAATTGCTAGGGCCAAGAGAAGGGGACGCAAATAGCTGCGCGGAACGAAAACCTGGTCATTCCGTCAAGCAGACAGACATAACCCGGCGGGAGAGGGAGTGATGAAACAGCACTATACCATGAAGGTCAACGGGGAAACCTACGACACGGACGCTGAGCCGTCTGAATCTCTGCTGGACGTCCTGCGGGAAAACCTCTATCTCACCGGCACCAAGAAGGGGTGCAACGAGGCGGAGTGCGGTTCTTGCACGGTATTGCTTGATGGAAGGCCCGTGGTCTCCTGTCTTGTCCTGATTGGTGATGCAGGGGGAAAGGAGATTGTCACCATCGAGGGACTGTCAAGTGACGGCAGGCCTCACCCGATCCAACTCCAGATGGTGAATCGAGGCGGCATCCAGTGCGGCTACTGTACCCCCGGCATCATCATGAGCGCCTATGCGCTCCTCCGGGAAAGCCTCAACCCGACCGACGAGGAGATCAAGTTTGCAATTTCCGGCAACATCTGCCGCTGTACCGGTTACAACAAGATCGTGGAGGCGGTTCAGGCAGCGGCTACTGATTTGCGCAAATCGTAGCCGGCGCAGTGCCAGGAACCTGTTATAGATGTGATTCAGAAAGAGCAAACGACGACAATGGATAGTCCCGGCTGGTACACCTGGATCGGCAAGAACGTGCCGAAGCCCGATTCCATGGAGAAGGCATTGGGAGACACCCAGTACGCAGGGGATATGCACATGCCTGGGATGCTGCACGCCCGGATTCTGTGGGCGGGTGTCCCTCATGCCATTATCCGTGGCATTGACACCTCCAGTGCAAAGAAGGTGCCGGGAGTGCGATCCGTGCTCACCGCTGCCGACATCCCAGGAATCAACCGATACGGCCTGGCCGTGCTTGATCAGCGGGTGCTGGCCGACGACAAGGTACGCTCTGCTGTCGACCCCGTTGCCTTGGTGGCAGCTGAGACGGAAGATGCCGCCGAAGAGGCAGTCACAAAAATTGAAGTCGATTTCGAACCGCTCCGCCCCGTTCTTACTATTGAGGACGCACTCGACCCTGATTCACCGGCAATCCATGAAGGCGGAAATGTCTTTCAGCACACCCAGGTACGCAAGGGTGACATAGATAAAGGAATTAGAGAATCGGACGTGATCATCGAGGGGACGTACCGTACCCACAGGATGGATCACATGCCGATGGAGCCAGAGGCGGGCCTGGCCTACCTGGACCCCTCGGGGGTCCTGAACATTCATGTAGCCACGCAATATCCCTTCCGCGACCGTCGTCAGATCGCCCCGGCGCTGAAGCTGAACATGAATAAGGTGCGGGTGATTCAGGCTTCGATCGGTGGAGGATTCGGCCGTAAGGACGATATCACCGTGGAGATCCATGTGGGTCTGCTGGCGCTCAAGACACGGCGGCCGGTGCGACTTGTGTACACCCGCGAGGAGTCGTTGATCGCCAACACCAAGCGTCACCCGATGCTGATGAAGTTTCGGACCGGTGCCCGTGCCGACGGTCGCCTTACATTCCTGGATGGAGACATCTATGGCGACACCGGCTCGGGCGTGTCACTTGGCGCATACGTCATCAAGAAGGCAGGAATTCACAGCGCGGGACCCTACTTCATTCCAAACATGCGGGTGGACACGTACACTCTGTATACCAACAACCCCGTCTCAGGAGCCATTCGAGGTTTTGGTGTGCTCCAGGCGGCGGTGGCCCACGAGTCGCAGATGGACCGGTTGGCGCACAAACTGGGAATCTCGCCGATTGACCTCCGGCTGATCAACTGCCTCAAGCCGGGCCTCACCTCATCTACCGGCCAGAAGATGAATGAGGGATGCGGCATCGAGGCGACGGTTCAACGTATAAAGGAATACATGAACTCTCATAATCTAAGGTTCAGCCAATTATGAAGAAACGAGGATTTGGTGTCGGGTCGATGTACTATGGGATAGGCTACGGCTTCAGCCGGGCCGACATCGGCTCGGCCCTCATCGAGATGGCGGAGGACGGCACCACTACAGTTTACTCCGGTGCCTGTGACATGGGCCAGGGGGTCCTGACTGTCGTCTCCCAAGTTGCAGCGGAGGGGATCGGAATCGAGCCGGACACGATCCGTGTGGTACCTGCAGATACCGGCAGCACCCCGGATGCGGGGCCTACTTCAGGAAGTCGTGCTACGTTCGTTCAGGGCGTGGCGGTGCAAAAGGCGGCGAAAGAAATGTGTGACCAGATCCTGCAGATGGCAGCGGAGATGCTCCACTGCCAGAAAGAAGATCTGAAAGCGAACAGAGGACAGATCTATAAGACGGGTAGCGAGGCGCCACTGATCTCGGTGGCGAAGGTCGCGAGCGAGATCCACCGGTTGGGCCGGCGCTGCGCGAGCTCGGGCTGGCACGACATCACGACCAAGGACGTCGACCCGGAGACCTCTCAGGGCGACGCGTACGCGACGTACGGCTGGGCTACACAACTCGCCGAGGTGGAGGTGGACACCGAGACCGGCCACGTGAAGGTGTTGAGAATTGTCTCCGCAACCGATGCGGGAAAGGCGATAAACCCGGTGGCAGTTGAGGGGCAGATCCAGGGTGGTGCGGCGATGGGAATAGGGTATGCCCTCTACGAGCAGCACATCATGGAAGGGGGTATACCGCGCACGGGATCTCTCGCGTTTTACCTGGTGCCTACCTCTATGGACGTGCCCGAGATCGAGTGCGAGATTGTCGAGGTGGCTGACCCGAAGGGACCGTTCGGGGCCAAAGGGGTGGCCGAGCCTGCCACAATCCCCACTACCCCAGCTATCCTCAATGCAATTTTTGACGCAGTGGGGGTGCGCATTACCGAGACACCGGCTACCCCGGAGCGCGTCTACTTTGCCATCCAGGAGGCCAAGGCACGCGGGGAGTTCGTCGAATAGATGTGGGGAAAAGGAATGTGCGAACCATGACCATGCGGGTAGGTCTGCTGATCCCGTCATCCAACACGGTGATGGAGGTGGACTTCTATCGAAGCCTCCCGGCTTCTGTCTCCGTCCACACCGGCCGCATGTACATGGAGTCCACCACCGTTCAGGGAGAGGAGCTGATGCTGGACGAGCACGCCATTCCCACCGCCAAGATCCTGGCAACAGCCAAGCCGGACGTGGTGGTGTTCGGGTGCACCAGCGCCGGTGCCCTTCGTGGCAACGCATACGACACCGAGCTCTGCCAGCGTATCTCTGAGGTCACTGGTAGACCCACTATAAGCGTGATCGAATCTGTGCGCAGCAAGCTCAGGTCGACACGCAGCACAAAGGTTGCCGTTCTGACCCCCTACGTGGATGAACTTAACCGACGAATCAAAGCGAGCGTGGAAGCCGATGGGATCGAAGTGGTGGCAATACATGGGATGGGTATCAGCATAAATTTCGACTTAGCCCTGGTCCAGCCAACTGAGATCGTAGAGTTTGCGCGGCAGCGGCTGGGGACTAGACCGCCAGTAGACACCCTGTTTATCTCCTGCACGAACTATCAAGCGGTATCGGCTCTGCCCCTGTTGAAGGAGATTTATAATGTTCCTGTCGTCACCAGCAACCAGGCCGCGCTGGAGGCGGTGTGCCGGGCGCTCGCGGTGAAGCCAACGGACACGGCACTGGCCTACGGAATATCCATCGGCCACGATGCACCTCAGTGAGCAGGTGCCGGCCGAACAGGAGCTCTAGAGAGAGTGAAATACTAAGAAGTTCATAAGTAAGTAGCCATCAGGCGACCGAGGGGCGAGTCCTGG
>JBHIAO010000483.1:0-4404 GCA_046758565.1 Anaerolineae bacterium | reverse complement strand
CCGTCGTGCACCGCTTTCCCATCAAAATGCGGCAATATCCCAATCTCATCGAGGGCGATCCGGCCTCGCTTGCGATGGACCGCATAGTACGTCAGCCCTTCGGTGCACGCCACATGCAACCACCGGGATTTGCCCTTCACCCGCAAGCCGGTCTCATCAAACTGCGCTACCCGCGCGCCGGTCACCCCGTGCTTGATTTGCTCCTGCACCGGCTGCAACCTCTGGTAGCAGAACCGAATCGCTTCCTGCAACGTCCCCTGCGACAGCGAACTGCCAAACACATCCTCAAACAACTCGCTCGTCCGCTCGTACGGCAAACACTGATACTCCATCAGGTACAGCGCCAACGCCTTGACCCGCGGGCCATATTGAACGCGACTGCCAATCTCCTGGGGGAATTCCCCCTTGTTGACCTGACCACAGCACGGGCAGTGCTTCACCTGCGCCTGATGTTCGGTCACTTCCAGTCTCAGCGGGGGGAGATCAAACACCTGACGAGCCTCATAGCCGCTGGCCGCTACATCCTGCAACACCTGTCCGCATCTTCGGCATTGCTCTACCGGATGAACCACGATCTGGTCCGCAGTCTCTACCTGCTGCAGCGTCTGACCCGGGTGGCCGGGTTGCCCACCTGGTTTCTTCCCACTCGCTTTGCGCAGGCTCTGAGTCTTGCGCCGGCGCTTCGGTCCATCGCTCGATGGCGGCTTACTGCTGTTATGGCTGTCTTTGGCTTGTTGATCTTCGAGTTCCTTCACTCGCGCTGTCAAGCTCTCAATCATCTGCTCCTGCTCGGTAATACGCGCCAATAGCCGCTCCACAAGCAGGGTGACGGCTTCTAAGCCCCGATCGTATATGGCTTGGATTTCTTTGGGTGTCATCTTGATTATTGGTATACTACCTTCAGGGAATGCGCTCAGTCAAGTAACCCTTCCCAAGGTGGGGAGGTGCTGAGTAGTTACCCCCAACCGTTATCGAGGTCAGGATCACTAAAATACGTTTCGCCAATGATGAACTGATAGAGGTGGTAATCCTCCCAGCCCATGACGACTTGTAACACCTGGTGCAGGTCGTAGAGACTGACGTCGCTGGGAACTTGAAACCTCCGCCAGATTGGCGGCTTGCTTCCCTTGAGCGTCACCTTGACTTGGTAAATCTCTGACGATCTTTCCTTTTTCGAAGATCTCATCCGCTTCTCCTTTAGGAATCACCCAGCCAGTAGCGATAGGCGGCCAACCATTCGGCCGTCTGTGAAGTCGTCTCGACCGGCTCCAGGTCGGCCAAGGCAACGGTGTACTCCCGCCCGCCTTTGCGCACCCGGGCCATGACGCCACGCCGATCACTGCTCTCGGCCTCATCGATGCTGGCCACCTCAACCTCCTCGCCAAGGATTATGGCGCGGTTCTTCTTCGGCTCTTTCTCTTAAACTAAAGGTCGCTCCACTCTATTTCTCAACCGATCTCTCAGTTTGGAATATCGCCCCAGCTCCTTGTCATTGTGAACCGCAATCCCCATCGCCTTCTTGCTGCCCACGAGCACCACCAACTCCTTGGCCCGGGTGACCGCGGTGTAAAGCAAGTTCCTCTGCAACATGAGGTAGTGCTGGGTCAGCAGCGGAAACACTACGGCGCGATACTCGCTACCCTGACTCTTGTGAATTGTGATCGCATACGCTAAGACCAACTCGTTTAGGTCGGTCAGCGCATAGCTGACCCGACCGCGATCGGGGTACCACACCTGAATCTGCTGTTCATCTCGGTCGACCGCGACGATCCGGCCGATATCGCCGTTGAAAACCTCTTTCTCATAGTTGTTCCGGATCTGCATCACCTTGTCCCCCAGGCGAAATCTTCCTCCCACGTAGGGAAGGTCAATCACCTTCCTCCCGCTGGCATCGGGATTCAACCGCTCCTGGAGCAATCGGTTCAAATTGTCTGCCCCGGCCGCCCCGCGATACATGGGAGAGAGGACCTGAATGTCAACGAAGGGATCGTACTCATAGATATCCGGGAGGTGGTCAGCGATCAGCTCCTTAATACCGAAGGCAGCCGCCTGAGGCTCCTCCTCCTCGATGAAGAAGAAGTCTCCGTGGGGCCGACTTGACAGGTCGGGAAACTTCCCGTGGTTGATCCGGTGGGCATTAGTGACAATCTGGCTGTGGCGCGCCTGGCGGAAGATCTCCTTCAACTCGATGACCTCCACCGTCCCAGAATCGATCAGATCCCGGAGCACGTTTCCAGCTCCAACCGACGGTAGTTGGTCCACGTCCCCTATCAGGATCAGGGTAGCCGTGGGACGGATCGCCTTGAGCAGGTTGTTCATCAACCCCAGGTCGATCATCGACGCCTCATCGACGATCACAACGTCGGCGGTGAGCGGGTTGCGATCGTTTATCCTGAAGCCGCTTTGGGGAGCATACCCCAGCAGACGGTGGATCGTCTTAGCATCTCGACCAGCCGCCTCGCTCAGCCGCTTGGCCGCTCTTCCTGTCGGAGAAGCCAGCACGATCTTCAGACCTAACCCCTCAAAGAGCTGGATGATGCCCCGCACGGTGGTCGTCTTGCCGGTGCCGGGACCGCCGGTGAGGATCATCACCTTGCAGGTCAGCGCTTTCCCGATCGCCTCCTGCTGCTTAGGAGCGTACTCGATCCGCATCCCCGGCTTCAGCTCCAGACTGGGAAGACGAAGACGTGCTCGATCGACAGGCGGATTCAGTGATGTGGACGCGATCCGTCTCATCCGGTTGGCCACCCCCACCTCCGCATAGTAAAGGGGAGTCAAATAGACGGCCTCGGCTTCAGCACCTGTTTCTGCTTTCGCTTCCTCCTCTATGACCACTTTGTCCTCCCCCTCCATCGCTTCCAGAGCCTCTTGGAGCTTCTCCTCGTCCACCTCTAACAGTTCTATACACCGCTGCGTCAACTGAGCCCGGGGGAGGTAGACGTGTCCCTCATTGGAGGCCTGGTTCAAGGTATACTCGATCCCGGCCTTCAGCCGGCCGGGTGCATCCTTGGCCAACCCCAGCCGGACGGCGATCTGGTCGGCCGTCTTAAAGCCGATGCCGAAGATGTCCTCGGCCAGTTGATAAGGATTCTCCTGGATGATGGAGATCGCGTCCTGCCCGTAGGTCTTGTAAACCTTGATGGCGTAGGTGGTGCTGACGTCGTGGCTCTTGAGGAATAGCATGACCTCCTGAATTTCCTTGTGCTCCTCCCAGGCGGCGATGATGAGTTGGGTCCGTTTGGGGCCGATCCCGGGCACCTGTTCCAGCGCCTCGGGCTCCGCCTCGATCACCTCCAAGGTGTGAAGTCCAAAGTGCTCGGTGATCCGTTCCGCCATGACCGGACCGATCCCCTTGATGAGTCCTGAGCTCAGGTATTTTTTAATCCCCTCCACGGTGGCTGGGGCCACGGTGCGATACTCTTCGAACTTAAACTGGCGGCCGTATTTGGGATGGGTGATCCACCGGCCTTTGAGCAGCAGGTGCTCGCCCGGGGTGGCGGAGACAAACTTTCCCACCACGGTGATCAGGTCAGTGGTGGGATGGGGAGCGTCAGAGCTGAGCCGGGCTACCGTGTAACCGGTTTCTTCGTTCTCATAGACGATCCGTTCTAAGGTACCGCGCAACGTCTCCATCTCCATCTCTATGGTTCACCTTCCCCGTCAGAAGGGGATATGTTCATCGGTCTCCTGTTCCTCCTCCGCTTGTTTTCTTGCTTCCTCGTTCTCTTGCTCCTGTTCTCGCTCTTGGGGTGCTTTCTCTTCCTGTTCCTGTGTCTCTTCCTTAATCGCAGCTTGAGCCAGTTCTTCCGCATCCACTTTCACTTCAACTTCACCGCCCTGATCCTGGTCCTGTCCGCTCGGTGGTGCTGCTTTAGTTGTAGTTGTTTCTCTACTTGCTGCTGCTGCTGCTCCTGCCCCTGCCCCTATTTCCACCTGCTCATGACCACGACCAGGCGCATCTAGAAATTGGACGTTCCCCGCCACCACCTCAGCCCACTTCTGTTGGGTGCCTTCGCTATCTTCGTAGGTGACGATACGAAGCCGCCCATCTACTGCTACCAACCGTCCCTTCTCCAGATATTGGGCGCAGGTCTCCGCCCGTCGACCCCAGACAGTGATCGGGACGAAGGTTGTCTCCTCCTGGAGCGCGCCATGCCGGTCCCGCCAGCGTCGGTTGATCGCAATCCGGAAGCGACACTGAGCTGTCCCTCCCTGGGTGTACTTGAGTTCTGGATCAGCGGCGAGGTTGCCAATCAAGACCGCTCGGTTTAACCTGGCACTCGGGATGTTCCTCACCTCCTCCCCTTGTCCTTAGGTTTCGGTTTCGGTTTCCGTTTCAAACCTCAGTGCCAGTTTCAGTAGATCACAATGAGGCTGTGTCGCTTTACAAAAGAAGGCGGAGGG
>JBHIAO010000482.1:0-4405 GCA_046758565.1 Anaerolineae bacterium | reverse complement strand
TTCAGGTTACCCTGGCCGGGCAGGCTGTCTCACATGTTTCTGAACGAGCTCAGCCTTCCCAGCCCAACCCTTCAGGTCATAAGGACATCGGACCCTACGCGCCTTTATTCGGTGCACAACACACGCATTATCAAGTCGGTGTCATTGTACTCGACAAACTTTACGATTTTCCCGTCGCGGACCCGCCACAGGTGGCAGTAGGTATTGCTGTAATCCCTGCCTTTCTTGGTGACGCTCTTACCTACGGATTCAGTCACGACCCATTCCCCGCAGGCGATGAAGTTGGTCACCGTCAGGGTGATCATCACGTCAAGGTAGCTGGCAACTTTTGTCGCCAGTTCGGCGAATTGCGCGACACCTTTCGCCCTTCCGGAAACCGGGGTGGAGCCGGGCATCCAGAATTCGAGATCGTCGGCAAAAGTATTGAGGAAGGTCGCATTGTCGCCCCGATTTAAAGCGTCAATCGCTCCTTGCACCACTGCCCGACTTGCTTCAGTGGTGGCTTTCCACTCTTGGAAGTCCTGCTCAGCTGCGATGTCCATTGGTCACCTCCCCAAAGTGCAACTCAGTCCAGCTTCCCCAGCACGCTGCGGGCTATGACCAGCCGCTGAATCTCCGAGGTCCCCTCGTAGATGCGCATCGGCCGCACGTGACGGAAGAACCGGGCTACTCGTGACCCCCTTACCAGCCCGTTGCCGCCCAGTATCTGAACCGCGCGATCAACGGTCCGAAAGGCCGCCTCACTGGCGAAGAACTTGGCCATGGAGGACTGTCGGGTGAATTGCTCTCCTCCCTCATCATGCACCCGCGCCGCCGAGTACACCAGGAGCCGAGCCGCCTCCAGCTCGGTCGCCATCTCGGCTACCATGAACTGCACCGCCTGGAAAGAGCCAATGCGCCTGCCGAACTGGCGTCGCTGGCGCGCGTAGTCGCAGGCCTCGTCCAGCGCCCCCTGCGCTACCCCCACCGCGGCTGCCCCCACCGTGGTTCGATAGAAGTCCAGGACACCCATCGCGATCCGGAAGCCGTCCCCCTTCTCCCCCAGCCGGGCCGTCGCCGGGACCAGGCAGTCGGAGAGTTCTACTTCGCCGATGGGGTGCTCCGCCACTAGATGGATAGGCCGTGTCGCCAGCCCGGGCACATCTGCCTCCACCACGAACGCCGAAATCCCGCCTGTCCGGGAAGCGGCGCTGGTCCTGGCAAACACCACGTAGGCATCAGCGTAGCCGGCGTTGGAGGTAAACCTCTTGACGCCCCTTAACCGATAGCTCTCCCCTTCGGCCTGCGCGGTCGTCTCAATGCCGCCCACATCGGATCCTGCCTCCCGCTCGGTCAAACTAAAGGCTCCGACCAGTGTGCCTGCCCTTGTCCTGCCCAGGTATCGCTCCCGCAGCTCTCCGCTGCCCTCGAGCATTATGGGATAGCTAAACAGCCCCTGTACGGCAAACAGGCTGTCCGCGTTCAGCGACCAGCGCGCGATCTCCTCACGGGCGAGGCACACCTCGGTCAGCCGCAGGGACGTATGCCGCATGTCGGCAGGGACCACGAGCTCCAGCAGGCCCCGCTCCCCCATCGTCTGCACCACCTCCCTGGCCGTCTCCTCAGAGGAGTCCAGTTCGTCGGCGATGGGGGCTATCGCTTCCTCTACTGTCCCCAGTATGCGAGATCGCAGTTTCTCGTCGTCCTCGGTAAGAAAGGAAACCATTAGCGCTCCCTCCCCCGGCCGCGGTCACCGTCGGCCGCTGCCGTCAAACCAGCATATGCCCGTCGCTCACCGGACGCGCAGCCCTATTTCAGAGCCGTCCTGCCTCTCGCCGCAGTTCTGCTCGAAAGTCCGGGTGGGCGATGGCGATGAGTTCGTCGGCCCGTTCTCGCTCTGTCTTGCCCTGGAGGCTGGCGACGCCGTACTCGGTGACCACGAAGTCCACGAAGGTGCGGGGCACCGTCACCACCGTGCCCGGCTCCAAGCGGGGCACGATGCGGGAGACGGTGCCCCCCTGGGCCGTGGCAGGCAGGACGTGGATGGCGCGACCACCCTTGGAGAACAGCGCCCCCATCGTCCAGACCAGCTGGCCGCCGGGCCCGCTCCACAGCTTTCCCCCCACGGACTCCGCCGTGACCTGTCCAGTCAGGTCGATCGCCAAGGCCTGATTGACGGCGACCTGTCTCTCGTTGGCGCTGATGCGCCCCACCGAGTTGACGTACTCAACATCATACAGCTCGAAGGCCGGGTTGCCGTCCACGAAGTCCATATAGTCCCCCGGCACTAGGAAGCTGGCCACCGCCTTCCCCTGATGGGTGGTCTTGTGGTTGCCGGTGGCCACGCCGGCGCGGACCAGTTCCACCGCCGACGGCACGATGATCTCCGCGTCAATGCCGAGGTCATGCTTGCCCATCAGGTGGTGGCCCATACTGGAGGAGACGGTGCCGGTCCCTAGCTGAACCGTATCGCCGTCCCGGATCAGGGTAGACACGTAGGCCCCGATCACCTCTATGACCGTGATCTCCTCTTCCGAGAGACGGGGGATGAAGGAGAGCGGACGGGGGATGTCCACCTGCTTAGCCACGTAATCGAACTCAGAGATGGGGAAGCGGTTGTCGCCGCCGGTGCGGACAACGTCGGGGGCTATCTCGGCGATGCGCAGCTTGGCAGCACGGGCCACGCTGCGGGCGTACCACAAGCTGTAGCCAAAGCTGACGAATCCCTCGTCGTCCGGCTCCGACACTAACGCCATGAAGACGTCTGAAGCCCAGTTGTCTCTGCGGCCGTCTTCCTGGACCTTGTATCCGATTACGGCATCCGTCACCTGAAACTGGACGAGGCCGCTGCTGTAGCCCTGCCGAATAGGCGCATTGATGAAGTCCGTGATGAGGCGGATGCAGGACTGCCACTGAGGCTCCAAGGCAAAGGGGTAATGGTACTGGGGAATGCCCTGGATGACCTGGACGTCTCGAAGATCATGCTGGCGGCGCATGAGAGCGTTCATCAGGGTGAGGGGCACGGGTCCCAGGGGAAGGCGCACCAAGTCGCCGGACTTGACCAGCTTCGCCGCCTCGTCGGCGGAAATGAGCTTGTCCCGAAGCCAGGCTTTAGTCTTGCTCATCCCGGAGCTAGGCCGACTGGCCGGAGGGCAGGGAGGCTACGGCGTAGCCCTTCACGCTGAGCTTGTCGTCCTGGTTGTGCGCCCACAGGTCGCAGCGGATAAGGTGCTTGCCGTCCTCCACCTCTTTGGCCGCCACGCGACCCTTACACCAGGTGGTGTCCCCCATGATGTTGTGATGCCGAATCTCCACGTACAGCTCCTCCAGGAAGCCGTCGTCACCTATCCAGTTGGTCATCAGGTGGGACATCCAGGACACGCGCTCGGGACCGTAGTCGTAGGCGGCGGGGACGCCCACGCGCCGGGCTAGATCGCTGTCCCAGTGCACCCGCTCCGGCGGCTCTGGTACGTTCTGGGCGTTGGGAATGCCCAGCTTGGGATGGCGGCGGTACTGCTCGAAGGCGAAGCGGTGGGCGCGCAGATACAGACCCCCCCAGCCCAGCAGATAGGCGATGGACGTAGTGGGGGACATGGGGCCCTTCACTACCGGAGTTAGTTCCTCGCCTACCTGGACATCCTCCCATAGGCGGGGGTTGGCCCCGCGGACCTCTTCGCGGCAATAGTGCTGCCAGATCGCCTCCAACTCCTCCTCCGAGTAGACGTGCTGCGTGGCCCTCTCCTTCTCGTACTTGCCGAGCTCCCGCGCCGTCTCCCGTTCCGTCCGGAAGCACCATGAGTCGGCGGTAGCCAGGAGTTGCCCCTCCTCATCGTGGAAGTGCGTTTCGTAGATTTGCTGGACGGCCGGGCCGGCAAATTGAGTGTCCTTAATGATCAGATCCTTGAGGCGGGTCTCAGGGGTGATGCGGCAACCCTCTTTGATCGGTCGGAACCAATGCCAGTGAGTGCCGGCAAACATGGCGTGTACGCCGGGCAGTCCCCCTACGTAGCCGCTGACGACGCGGCTGGTAGCGTAGAGGAAGCTGGGCGGTGCTAGTAGGCTGCCCCAGCGGGTGCGCTGCGCGTACTCGCGGTCGAGCCACAGAGGATTTCCGTCGCCGATGCCCAAAGCATAATTGCGGATGCTGTCCTCGCTGGCGATGCGAACGAAGGAATGCTCATCCTCCACGGGCCTGCCGACGCGTGATCGCAGCTCCTCGACGGCCTCTTCGGTTATGTTGGGGAAGGGACCAGTTGTCACTCCGAACTCCGGGCTTAACGATTGGATCAACTGGCACCGGCGTTAGCCCGCGGGAGACGTGCCACAGCCAAGTACCAGGCGGCCAGTCGGCAACAGTTTAACGTAGAACGTAAGAAAACACAAGGGAATGTACTCGTTCACTACATATGAGACAGGAGTCGGTGAG
>JBHIAO010000481.1:0-4406 GCA_046758565.1 Anaerolineae bacterium | reverse complement strand
CAGGTCGGAGAGGCCGATCGAATGCAATTGCAGGCTTGACTCCGACCTGCCTCGCCCCTACCGCTCAGGGTGTGGCCGGCCTCTTACTGTGCCAGAGAGCACCCATGGGCGCGGTCGGGAGGCCGGCTCGAGCGACGAAGGGGAGTGAGTTGCAAGAGGAAAGCGACTATGACAGACAATACGAACAACCGCAACAAGTGGGCTTTGTTGATTGGCATTGACAAGTACGCCAAGCTGGCGGCCCGCTATCAGCTCAATGGCTGTGTGAACGACGTGCAGTTGATGGCCGGCATCCTGCAGGACAACTTTGGCTTCCCCGAAGACAACATCACCCTCTTGCGGGATGAGGAGGCCACCCGCGACGACATCCTGGCCGCCATGGATGCGCTGGTTGACCGCATTGGAGCGGACGACATCGTGGTTATCCAGTACAGCGGCCACGGCTCCCAGATGCGCGACCGCGAGGGCGACGAGCCCGATGGCTTCGACGAGACCATCGTGCCCCACGACAGCGGACGTGGCTCCGATCCGAACCGTGACATCACCGACGACGAGATCTACATGCGACTGTTGCGTCTGACCGAGACCACCCCGTACGTGACCCTGCTTTTCGACTGCTGCCACTCGGGCACCATCGCTCGCGACCCCTTCGGTGCGAACTCACGGTGGGTGGAGCCTGACGAGCGGCCCATCGAGGAGCTGCCGCCGTCGCCGGTCACGCCCGAGGTGGTCCGCGCGGCCAGTCGCGACCTTGGCCCGAGTGGGTGGCTGCCTCTGGGCCAGCGGTACGTGCTCATCGCCGGCTGTCGTGACGAGGAAAGTTCCTATGAGCATAAGGCGAGCCAGGGCGATGGTGTCATCACCCACGGTGCACTGACCTACTTCCTGAGCCAGGAGTTGGTTAGAGCTGGACCGGGTGCCACCTACCGCGATGTCTTCGAACGAGCCAGCAGCCAGGTGACGGCAGCGTACTCGCGCCAGCACCCGCAGATGGAGGGCGCTCGAGATCGTGAGTTGTTCGGCGTACACGACATCGCCCCGATTCGCTTCGTGCCCGTCAGGCAGCGTGCAGGTGACAGCGTGACCCTGGGCGCTGGCGCGGCTCGTGGCGTGACGGTAGGTTCACAGTGGGCGGTTTACTCACAGGCCGTCAAGCAGGTCACCGAAGAGACGCCTCGGCTGGGCCTGGTTGAGATCGCCACTGTGCGGGCTGTGACGTCCGATGCTCAGATCCTCGAAGAGGAAGTGGCCGGCATCGTCATGGAAAACACGCGGGCGGTGGAGGAAGCCCACTCGTACGGTGAGCTGCGCATGGTGGTGGCTATTCAGGCGCCGGCGGGCTACGAGGAGGCCGTGACTGAGCTCGCTGAGCTGATCGAGGCGTCTGCACTTCTTCGCCAGGCCGAAGCCGGCGAAAATGCCGACGTGCGGGCCTACGTCGTGGCGCCCCGAACTGAGGTCAGCGAAGGCGATCCCATGACCCAGTTGGGCGATGTCCCCCAGGCGACCTGGGCTGTCGTGGGGCAGGATGGCCGGCTCATGATGCCCACCCACGCGGTGGACGAGGCCGGCGTGGCTGCCGTGCTGCGCGACAACCTTGAGAAGGCGGTGCGCTATCGGCAGGCGCTGGCACTGCGCAACCCCGACGACGACAGCCGGCTCAAGGGCAAAGTGGAGTTCATCCTCAAGCGGCAGAAACGCGATGGCTCCTGGGTGAAAGCTGAGCCAGAGGATGACAGCGGGTTGATTGTTTTCGAGGAGGGGGAACGTATTGCAGCCGAGATCGTCAACCGCCACAGTGCTCCTATCTACGTGAGTGTTCTCGACTTCGGGTTGACCGGTGCGGTGGGGTTGCTGCATCCCGTGGCCGGGGCCAGCGAGCAACTGGCACCAGGGAAGTCGATACAGATCGGCGTTCGCGCAGGTGACGAGGTAGAACTTTATATGCCCGACAACTTCCCCTACGTGCCGGATCCCAACGATGAAGAGCCGGTTGCGGGAACGGAAACTTTCAAGCTCTTCGCCACGACCCACGAAGCGGACTTCAGCCCGCTGGTGCAGGAGGGTGTGCGGGCGGCCAGGGGGGCCGGCACGCCCCTGGGGCAGTTGCTGGATATGGCATTGACGGGGCACGGCACGCGAGATGTTCGGCGCAATCGCGTCCCGCCGAACGAGGAGTGGACTACGGTGGAGCGTTCGTTCTCCCTGCGGCGCAGAGCACTCTGACTTCTGCGTGTGGCCGGCGCCTTGTTCTGCACCTGCCTGGTAGAGCCAGAAGCGTGATATGCTGTGAAGATCGGTGGTTTGACAGCGACACATACTAGACATATAATGTCAACATCACTTCAGCGTGCAGCATGACTCGCGTGAAAGAAAGTTGACAGAGGACCAGAGAAAAGGCAAGGTAAAGGAGAGGAGATTGTCATGGTCGAGATGATGTATCTCGACTTTGACCTGCTCATCGAACGTTCAGAAACAGGATACCGTGCCCGCGTGCTGAATTCCCCTGCCGGCCAGGCCACCACCGACCTCGCCTCTACTATCGCCCAGACCGACACTGAAGAGTTCCTGGCCGACATTGGACGCCCACAGAGGGGCATTCTTCGAGACGCTCGCCGTACGGGTTCACCCAAGGCCGAGGCACGAGATGCCGTCACCGCCTTCGGCGCTCGTCTCTTCGCAGCCCTTTTCGCCGGCGAAGTGGGCACCTGCCTGCGCAGAAGCCTGGACGAAGCCCACCGCCAGAGTGCAGGGCTCCGCATCCGCTTGCGCCTCACCGATGTCCCTGAACTGGCCGACCTGCCCTGGGAATATCTGTATGATCCCACTTCCAGGGACTTTCTCACCCTCTCGGTGGAAACCCCTCTGGTACGCTATCTGGACCTGCCGCACCGTATCGAACCTCTGGCCGTGCAACCACCTCTCAGAATCCTGGTGGTCATCGCCGGCCCAACTGACTACGTCCAGCTCGACGCGGATCAGGAATGGCTCGCACTTCAGCAAGCACTGTCAGAACTCGAGGGACGAGGTCGCATAGCCCTGGAGCGGCTGGACGAGACCACCATTCCGGCACTGCAACAGCGATTGCGGCAGGGTGAGTACAACGTTTTTCACTTCATCGGTCACGGCACCTTCGATGAGCAGCGGCAGGAAGGGGTGCTCCTCATGGAGGACGAAGGCCATCGGGGCCGGCCGATGAGTACCCGGTACCTGGGCACGCTCCTGCGCGACGAGCGGCGCACGCTTCGGCTGGCGGTCTTGAACGCCTGCAAAGGAGCGCGCACGTCACGAGGGGACCCGTTCACGGGCCTGGCCCAGGGGCTGGTGCAAAAGGGCATTCCAGCCGTGATCGCCATGCAGTTCGAGATCACCGACGAAGCGGCCATCACCCTTGCCCAGGAGTTCTACCGTGCCATAGCCGATGGATATCCCGTCGATGCTGCCCTGGCGGAGGCGCGCAAGGCAATTTACCTGCAAGGTAACGAAGTGGAGTGGGGCACGCCGGTGCTCTACATGCGCTCGCCGGATGGGCGCATCTTTGACTTCGAGGGGCTCAGTGATCAGGAACTGACACCGACCAAGGTGGATGTTCCACCCCGTCCAAGTGAACCTGGCCAGGACAGTGATGGTTTGTCTGGGAAGGTCGAACGACCGGCATCTGACCGTGACCTGAAGAACATCCTCGAGAAGTTGAACCAGCGCCGGCTGGTTCTGTTCATCGGCGCCGATCTACCTGAAAGCGTTACCGGTCTCCCGAGCCGGCAGTCCCTGGCCGATGCCCTGGCGGTTCGGGAGGGCATCGCACCCGGGCAGCGCCTTGCTAGCGTGGCCCAGCAGGTGATGAGCCATGGCAACCGCTGGGATTTCACCAACTTCCTGATGCAAACCCTCGAAGCTGCCGGCATGCAGCCCGGGCCGTTCTACCAGAAGCTCGCACAATTGATCAAGGTAGCGCGTCCCGATCTCATCATCACAACTGCCTACCACCGCTTACTGGAGCTGGCGCTGCAAAACCTGGGCGATTTCGCGTTCAATACGGTAGTACGGGACGACGCGCTGCACTTCGCGGATCCTAGCTGGCCGACCCTGCTCAAGCTCTACGGCGACCTGCAGCAGGTGGACACCCTGGTCGTCACGGAGCAGGATCAGAACGCTCTGCTGCGGGGCCGGGATAAGGGGGATATGGTGGACGAGGTGCGCCGCGCCTTCCGCCGAAACAGCGTTCTTTTCTTGGGTTACGACCTGGGCGACCCGGCCGTGAGCGCCTTGTTCGACGAAGTGGCGGGGGATCGCTTTCAAATCCGGTCCTATGCGGTCTGGTCTGGGCTATCTCAGCCGGAAGTGGGATCTTTCGAGAGTAACCGTGGTCTGGCGGTTTTGGACACGGACCCTGTTGCGTTTGTGCA
>JBHIAO010000480.1:0-4416 GCA_046758565.1 Anaerolineae bacterium | reverse complement strand
TATCCTGCATCGGATCGAATGGGTTGAAACCAGGAGATACTCGACCTCCTGGAAGGCGGTATCACCTCTTTCAGTATCCTGCATCGGATCGAATGGGTTGAAACGAGCATCTACTTGTCCGAAGAAGCGGCCGACAACCTCTTTCAGTATCCTGCATCGGATCGAATGGGTTGAAACACCCCTTGCCTACGCCGGATTGGCCCCCGGCCCCGACTTTCAGTATCCTGCATCGGATCGAATGGGTTGAAACCCATCTTGATTGAATTTTGCCCCCATGGTATCCCTACCTGCACTTGCTGAAACGTAACCTGCATGATGCTGTCAAACCACCTTAAATGCCCTGATAAGCTGAAGAAACGCCTGGAATTTCAGCGACCTGGGTCGGAGCGAGTAGGTTGAAACTGGACTGTATCTCGCTCCTCTTTGCTCCAGGATGAACTCGCCGCGCGTTCTGTTTCGCAAATGTCTTTTTGCTCCCCAAAAGGCCCGATTTGCGACTCAGCGCCAAGGGAGACTAAACGTCGTTGCAAAAACGACGAAACTCGCAGTTGATACACGACCGGCGCGACCGGGGAGGGCCGGGCATGGCTTCCCGCTCTACCATCTCCCGCATCGCTGCCACTATCTCCTGCACTTCCCCACGCAACCGCTCCGTTAGCGCTACCTCCTCTGCTTTCCTCGTCACCAGGGAATAGACGAAGCCTCGCCGGACCGCCCCTCCCCACGTCTCCCCCAACATCATCCCGTACGCCGCTAATTGCCGTTTGACGTGGCGTCCGATGCGACGCCGGGTCTGCTTGTACTCCACGGGGATCAACTCTCGCCCTTCTCCATCGTCTACCTCGATGACCATGTCCACCCGCCCCCGCAGCCCAAGTGTAGACGATTTCAGCCAGACGTCAAAGCGCCGCTCGCCTTTCTTCAGCCCGTAGGCAGCCAACGTGCGCCGCCGCTCTCGTTTCCCCGCCTTTTCGTGCGCGGCGATCCCAGCTTCCATCTTGTACGTGGTCGGACGGATGAGCGGCAGGCAGTAGGTGTAGTAGACGATCCGCGAGCAATAGGTGTATTGCTTCAGGTCGGTCACGGTGAAGATCAGGCGATCCTTGGCCTCATTCCCCATTTTCATCCTGGATGATCTCCAGCCGCTGCCGCCAATCTGTCTTGCAGATGGCGAAGAGCTGCACTTTGCCGGACTGATCGCCCAATCGGTCGCCGATCTTAAGCATCAGCTCCTCCCGATGGGTGCGCGTTAGATCACCGACGAAGGCCGAATACTGAATACGATCCAGCCCGTAGTCCAGGCAGAAGTCGGCGATCTGCGTCCGCGCGCGGTCATTCGAGATGTCGTATACCAGTAGGCATTTCATCGTGAGTTAGCCAGTTACCAGCGAGCGACGAAGGGCTCGTAGGTCTCCCGATCACCGCGCACGAAGGTAGCGATGTGTCGCGCCTGACTCTGGATGATGGCGCGCAAGGACTGTCGCTTCCGCTCGTATCGCTCCGCCGCCTCCAGCCGCGCCAGCACTTTCTCCGCGATAGCCCGCCGACTCTTCTTCACCAGCCGCCCCTTCTCATCCAATTCCAGCGACGTCTTCTTGTTCGCCATCCCCACGATGGTTCGATCCACGACGACCTGTCGGAACTCCTCGATCAGGTCAAACACCAGGCTGGGCTTGCCCGGCCGGTCGGTGTGGATGAATCCCGCGTACGGATCGAGCCCGGCCAGCACCAGCGCCCGCTCGATCTGGCCGTAGAGGATGCCGTACCCGTAGTTCAGCGCCGCGTTGATCGGATCCTGCGCTCCTCGCGTCTTCCGTCCCGGCCAACCGTACCGCTCAGGGATGATCTGCTTGAGCGCACTCCAGTACTTCTTCGCCGCCCGCCCCTCGGCTGAGAGGATCTGGTAGCGTACCTCTTCGACTGTATCACTTTCCAGGCGTCGTAGTTCCTCCAGGTGATCCTGTACCTCGCCGATGTACAGGTGCAGTTCCTGGTACAGCTCCGGGTCGGTTTTCTGGCGATATTTAGCGGCGTAGCGCAGGAAGCCAGCCTGGTTAGTGACCTTGCCCGTGGCGAAGGCCATGGCCAAAGTCAGGCCGCGCTCGTCGTGGTAGGCTTCCAGTTGCGCCCGCCGCGTCAGAACAGTGCCCGTCAGCCCGGCCGAGTAGAGCGCGGCGTAGGGCCGCCCCCGATGATCCACGAAGTGGATGGGGATACCCTCTTTGGTGCAGGCTTCGATGACGTCGGCGGAGATGCCAATGCCTCGGCCACTGATGAGCACGCTTTCCAGGTGGAGCAGCGGCGCTTCCTGCACCAGCCGCTCCGATGGCGTCCCGTCGCCGCTGCGCATCACCTGCAGCCGCTGGCTGTGCTTGCCAACGAAGGCCCCGTACTTGTCCACGATCAGATTTTGGACGATGGGCATCACTCTCTCCTACCCGTTGATCTCATACCACCCGTTCCCCTTCACCGCATCCTTCCCCACGTGCACAATCTCCCCCCACACCAGCCAGGGGAGAAATGGTTCCAGAGCTCCTTCAAAAGTCACCTGGCCCACCAAGCCGCCCATAGGCGTGCTGGTGCTTCGCCGCGTGGAGAAACTGTCCAGCTCCACCCAGCGGGTTCGATCCTCCACCACCTGCACCGCCTCGGCCTGGGCCATCACCTGGCGGAGGTCGAACTCCCAGGGCGTGTCGGTGAACTCACGGGTCAGGTCGCGCAGCCGTCGGTGCAGCCGTTGGATCAGCGGGCGGAAGGTGGGGTGGTGCTGGAGTTTACTCCGCTCAATGATGCGCGTGGGAGTCTTAAAGACCAGAGTGATGCGATTCCTGGGCAACTGAGCCGCCCGCGCCAACACCTGCTCGTTGGTGACCGGCAGGTCGGGCACCGAGACCATCGTGTCTCCCTGATGCAGCACGGGTTGTCGCTCCCCGCTCAGCCGGTTCAGGGCGCCGATCTTTCGAATGGCGAAAGTGCCCCGTCGCCAGCGGCCGTCCTCTCGCCGCAGCTTCTTGCCCAGCCCTCCTCGTTCCAGCGCCTGGCTGCCCAGCACCACGTAGGGGAAGAGATCCAACGCTCTGGCGACAATAGTCAGCCCGAAGGAGAATGCCTCCCCTGGCTCGAATCGTACCCCTCTCCCCCCTTCCCCCCAACTCTGGGGGGCCCGGGGGGGCAGCGGCGGTTCTATGACGTAGGGCCGGGGCACGTCCGTCCCGCGTCCGCTCTGGGGATTGCGGGTGGCCACCAGGAAGCAGATGGGGCAGGTGGCCCAGAGCGCGCATTCGCCGCAGTCCTTCGCGAGGTTTTCCGCCGTCTTCTTGTTGTAGCAGAACTGGTGTCGCAAGGCGTGGAACAGCGCGCCTCGGATAGCCGAGCCCTGGTGCTCGTTGAGCAAGATGGGCGTTTGTACCTCACAGGTGAAGTGCAATTGATGGGCGGTGAAGTTGTTCATGATTCAACTCCTCTTGAGTATCCTGAAAGTGGATCGAAACATCATTATTTGCCTCTATTCCTTTTTTCGAGTATAATTGTGGTAGACAAGCTAACCGACGAGGTGAGTGAAATGGCGACCATCACAATCACAGAAATCCTCGATGACCTGCGATCTGCTGACGAGATCACCCGTCGTTACGAGCGTCGCTATTGGCTGAGCTCGGCCGACTTCTACAAACTATATAGCCAGGGCCTCTTGGATGACGGTGAGCATACTGAGGACTTTAGCCTTTGGGCTGGTTTCTACGAGATTAAGCTGGACCGGGAGAAGGATCTGCGACGGCTTTCTCAGGAGCGGATGCGCCGATTGCAGGAGCAGGCACGTGTTGGCCCTGTGCGGATCGCGCCACAAGAACCAGCCCTCGAAACTGTCCCCGCCTGAGCAGGTTGTTCGATGAGCTTTCCTTCAAGAGCTGAGTACGAGAGCCTGGTCTATGGTCTGCTCAATACTTCCCCCGACGTTGTTGCTTCCACCCTGCAGTTGTACAGCACGAGCGCGCTGACAGCCATTGTCGAAGGCAATGTCCATCTGCGCAATGGTCTAGAACTGCGAATCGTTGAGGCGTTGGACTTTAAGATTGGACACATTCAACGTTACAGCTACACCGTTTTCCGTGCTGGTGAGAAAGTTCGTTGGTACGACTCTGAACCTCACTCCGAAACCCCCGATCTCGCCTCAACCTTTCCCCATCATTTACACGAACCGCCAGACATCAAAAACAATCGCAAACCTGCCCCCGGCATCAGCTTCCAGACCCCCAATCTGCCCACGTTGATCGTTGACTGCATCGCCCTGGGTGACAGCATGATCACCGGGCCGTCTGCTAGTGACCAGGAGACTTGTCATGAACCGTCAGGAAATCGTCCAAGCACTGAAAGCCCTGGAAGAGGAACGCCACCAGGCCGACCTGCCTGACCTGCGTA
>JBHIAO010000479.1:0-4434 GCA_046758565.1 Anaerolineae bacterium | reverse complement strand
AAGGACGTTCAGGTCTTCATCCAGTTCCTCGTAGCCAATCAGCACCCACTCCCCTGCAAACCCGTCTCTTATCTCTCGCATACTCATTGCCTGACCCATGTTCTACCCCCTCGCTTTGTCTCAGGATCTCGCGAGCCTTAGTCACTTTCCCTAATGCTCACAGCACTTGAATTATACCCCATAACACAACAAAGGGCAAGGGCCTGGACAGCCCTTGCCCTTTCGCTCGACTTTCGTGTCCTTCGCGATCTTTCGTGCCTTTCGTGCTTACATCTGCCCGCCAATCACTACCACCGCTCGTAAGACGAGCCCGCCGAATAGCACACACAGGGTCGAAGCCAGCACCAGAATGCCACGCGCTTTGGCCCTCAGAGACCAAAGTTCAAGCCCAAAGGGAACGAGCAGCCCTATCAGAGCTACCCCCACCCAGAACCAGACGCTGAGGGAACCGCTGATGAGAATCCCGGCGGGAACTGTCACCAGAAAACCGACCAGCGCCAGCATCTCCAGAACGGCCAGGATAGCGCCCGCCCTGCCAAACTCATGGGGGATCTCCTTACCCATCAAGGCAGAAACGAGCAACGTGGCCGCCAAGCCGGTGGAGACGGCCGAAACCACAAAGAGTGTCGGCAGCAGCACCGTGGTCCACAGCGGCATGTTGGTGTTACCTAGCAGAACGCCGGTGTAGGCGATCAGCAGCGGCGAGAGCACAAAGTTGATCCAGCCCAGGATCTTCGTCAGCGGCACGAGGCGACGAAGAGCGACAAAGCCGGCAACTTCGCTCTCGGCCAGCCACAGGACGAGCAGGCCCACCCCGCAGATGGCCCACAAGGTCAGAAGCCAGGTGCCTATGGACATTGGCGAAAGGGGGTAAAAACTCACCAGCAAATGCCAGAACCAGAGCTGGTTCCCCAGGTCTACGATCAGCAGTATAGTGCCGATTCCTACCAGAGGCACACCGATCCAGGTAGCTATCTGCAACATGCTTTTATGCTTGCGACCGGTGAAGAGGTTGACGAGGAAGGCGGCTAAGTACCCGCCGCCGGCCACTCCGGCAGCCCAGAGATAGACCCAGATGGGCCACTCCCATACCATTGCTTCCATTACTGTTCACCTCCCTCTGAGACTTCCTCTTCCTTGACGGCAAGTTCTTCCTTGACGGCAAGTTCTTCCTTGCGCTTGAACAGCAGCCAGAAGGGCAAGGCTGCCACCACCCCGGCGGTGATGATACCGCTGAGCCAACTGCCAAGCACATTTCGCGTCGCCACCCGCGGTGCCGCTGGTAGCTCAAAAACCGAGGGTTTGTCGGTCAGCACGTACATCTGATGCAGACCGCCCAGCAGGTTCTCGCCGTAGAAGTTGGCATCGGCGAAGCCCTTCCCTTTCAGAACGGCTATCCTATCGCGACCTCTGGCGATGAGCGCACCGCGATCACCAAACTCGATGGCTCCGGTGGGGCAGGCCTTGGCACAGGCCGGTTTCTGGCCATTTGTCACTCGATCTATGCAGAACCGGCACTTGCGAGCGCTGCCCTTCCCCGCTCCGTGTCCTGGGCGGGGCACATCGAAGGGGCAAGCCACCACGCAGTAGCCACAGCCGATGCACACCTGCGGGTCAATGACCACGAACTCACCGTGATAGGCCGCCGCTCCGGTGGGGCAGACCGAGACACAACTGGCATCGGTGCAGTGCATGCAACGCACCGGGCGGAACACCCAGGCCAGCTTGCCATTCTGCTCGATCTCCCAGAAGGCGATTCGGTTCCAGGTATCGGGCGAGAGGTCGGGCGGGTTGTCGTAGCAGCCCAGGCAGACGGTCACCTCACCGGGCAGGTCGTTCCACGCTTTGCACGCCACCTGACAGGCCCGGCAGGCAGTACACTTGGATACGTCTATCAGCATTGCCTTGGTCATTTTAGAACCCTCCCTTCTTCACTCTCACCAGGAATGCCTTGTACTCCGGAATCATGGTGTTGGCATCGCCGACGTGTGGGCTGAGATCGTTGGCGCTGTCCCCCACGCACAGACCCTGGAAGCCCCAGTGCCACGGCAGGCCGATCTGATGTACGGTCTTGCCGTTCAACTGGAAGGGCTTGAACCGCTTGGTGACGATGGCCACGGCCTGGATCTTGCCCCGTATTGACTCCACGGTGACCAGTTCGGCGTTCTCGATCTTCAGCTCCTCCGCCAGTTCCTCACTCATCTCGACGAACATCTGGGGCATCAGCTCCACCAGCCAGGGCAGGTTGCGCGTCATCTGGCCCGCCTGCCAGTGCTCTGTCACGCGGTAGGTGGTGCACACGATGGGATACTCGTCGGGCGAGCCTATCTCATCCGGACGCCAGACCTTGATGGCCGGGTTGTGCTGCGTGCCCGAGAGCGGGTTAGCGATGGGGCTCTCCACTGGCTCGTAGTGCTCAGGGAACGGCCCATCAACCCGACCCGGCCCGAAGATGCGGGCGAAGCCCTGTGGCTTCATGATGAAGGGGTAGCGCGTGCCTTCCATGTTTATCGGCGGCCAGCCGCCGTCTGGCACGTCCCCCTCCCACTTGGTCTGCGGCCCCGTCCAGCGGACGACGAAATCCTCCGGGTCCCACGGGTTGCCGTTCAGGTCCACCGAGGCGCGGTTGTAGATGATGCGCCGGTTGACCGGCCAGCACCAGGACCACTTGGAGTAGAGACCGATGCCGGCGGGATGGTAGTCGGTGTTGTCGCGCCACTTCTGGCGGTTGCCGTCCTTCTCGTTGTAGGACTGGGTGTAGAGCCAGTTGGAGGACGAGGTGGAACCATCGGTCAACAGGTGGCCGAAGGTACCCATCAGGTCCCCCTTGCGGTACTTGACCGAGCCATCGTCGTTGAAGATGTCGGTCTCGGCGAAGCCGTTGATCTCGCGGGCGACCAGGTCGGTCAGGTCGGCCGCGCCGTTCTTGCCGGCCGGGCTGTCGTACCAGCCCTTCCAACGCAGCTTGGTGACGGCATCGGCCACCGGGCCGCCCTCGGCCTCGTACAGCCCGATCACTTTGAGCATCAACTCGACGATGATCTCCAGGTCGGGCCTGGCCTTGCCGGGCGGATCCACCGCCTTCCAGCGCCACTGGCTCCAGCGCCCGCTGTTGACGATGCTCCCCTCCTTCTCGTAGGAAGCGGCAGCCGGCAGCACGAACACCTCTGTCTGGATGTCGGCCGGGTTCAAGCCGGGTTCCTGCCAGAAGGCGCAGGTCTCCGTCTCCCACAGGTCCACCGTCACCAGCCAATCCAGGTTATGGAGAGCCTGCCGCTCGGCGAAGGCGTTGGGGCCGCCCACCGCCGGGTTCTGCCCCCAGCAGAACAGCCCCTTGATGTCGCCTTTAGCCATGGCCTCGAAGAGGGCAATGTGGGAGTAGTTGGTGCCAGGGTTGAGCTTGGGCAGCCACTCGTAGCCAAAGTCGTTGTCCGGGGTGGCGTTGTCGCCATACCAACTTTTGAGCAGGCTGACGTAGTACTTGGGGTAGTTCAGCCACCAGGAGGCGCTCTTGGGGTCGGAGGTGGCAAAGCCTGCGGTCACCCTGTCCAGGTGATCCTGGAGGGTCGTATCCGTGGCCGACGGCGGCTTGAGGTAGCCCGGCAGGATGTGAAACAGCAGGCAGTGGTCGGTGGAGCCCTGGACATTGGACTCGCCACGCAGTGCGTTGATGCCGCCGCCCGCCACCCCGACGTTGCCCAGCAGGAGTTGCAACATGGCGTAGGAGCGGATGTTCTGCGTGCCGACGGTGTGCTGGGTGGTGCCCATGGCGTACATGATGGTGCCTGACTTGCCAATCGGCCCGGTCAGCCGGGCATAGGTCTCGCAGATCTTCAGGAAGGTCTCCTTATCCGTCCCGGTGGTGTTGCACACCGTGTCTGGATCGTACCGCGCGTACTGCTTCTTGAGCAGTTGAAAGACGCAGTTGGGATCCTGGAGCGTCTTGTCCTTGAGCGGGATGCCGTTGGCATCCGTCTGCCACTTCCAGGTGGACTTGTCGTACTTGCCGTAGTTGGGGTCGTCGCCGGGCAAGAAGCCGGAGAACTTGCCGTCCAGCTCAGCGGCCGTCTTGAACTCAGGGTCAATCAGGAAGGCGGCGTTGGTGTACTCGGTGACGTAGGTCATGTTGTAGTTCCCGGGATGGGCTTCCATGTCTCTGAGCACCCACTTGATCATCCCGCCGATGAAGGCGATGTCGGTGCCAGAACGCAGGTGAGCATAGATGTCGGCCCTGGACGACGAGCGGGTGAAGCGGGGATCAATGCTGATGAGCGTGGCCCCGTTTTCCTCCATAGCCTTGGTCACCCACTTGAAGGAGACGGGGTGATTCTCGGCCGCGTTGCTGCCGATGATCATGATGCAATCACTGTTCTGGATGTCGCACCAGTGATTGGTCATCGCTCCTCTACCGAACGACTCTGCCAGAGCCGCAAC
>JBHIAO010000478.1:0-4439 GCA_046758565.1 Anaerolineae bacterium | reverse complement strand
CGCTCTGCCGGCGGTGTGGTCGTGCGCCGGCGTGATGAACAACTTGAAGTAGCCCTGATTTTGGTCGGCAGCCAGGAGGAGAAACGCTGGCAGCTCCCCAAGGGCTGGCTGGAGAAGGGCGAAGACAGTGCGACGGCGGCTGTGCGAGAAGTGGGCGAGGAGACGGGCCTGGAAGTGGAGATCATCGAGAAGTTGCCCACCATCGACTTCTGGTTTTATGAGGGCCCGGATACCCGCGTTCACAAGTTTGTAGCGTTCTACCTGATGCGTGCCACCGGCGGCGACGTCGAACAACACGACAACGAAGTGGCCGCTGTGCGCTGGTTTCCCCTGGAAGAGGCTATCGAAGCCCAGGCGTTCGACAGCGAGCAGGAACTGGTGCGCGAGGTGGGCCGGCGGCTGAGTCTCAGGTAGGGCGAGATGCCATCTCGCCCTACAAGAAGAACCGATGGAAGGCCGGCGGGAGCCGGCGATGATCCACTTCGTCGGGAGAGAGACCGGGAACGGGCATCGAGTTGTAGGTGTTCCAAAACAGAATGCGCCGGCTCTGAAACTCAGGCCGGCCAACGGCATCGATCAGCGCTGCTAACGTCTTGCCGGTGTAAACCAACTCCAGATCGATGCCCTCGCACTCAGCCATGAGCTCGACAGCCTGCTTCGCTTCCGGCGTCGGGTAGGCGTACCCGCGGCCCAGATAGTCGTGCCAGATGGTGACGTCCTGTGCTTGGACGGGGCGAGCGCCGGCAATCTCTGGAGCATGCCGGCTCAGCAGCGACAGGGCGTTGTTCGCCAGCTTCGCGACCGCCTGAGCGTCGATTCGGACCTGATCGCTCACGCAAACACCGATGACTTTAGTTCGCAGATCCGTCAGCCGGAGGCCGGCTTCCAGGCCGGCCATGGTTCCGTTCGAGCCGACAGGCACGAAGATGTAGTCGGGTTCGGGGAGCTCGCCGGCCTGGACCTGATCGTCCAGCTCCAGCGCCGCGTTGACGTAGCCGATGGCACCCCGGGGCGTCGAGCCGCCCGGCATGATGAGGTAGGGGAACCGCCGGCGGAGCGGGTTGCTGCGGCGTAGCCAGTGCCAGGCCCCGAGCATGGTCGCTTTCCTGCGCGTGCCAGCGTAGCACAGGCGCGCGCCGTAGGCGTGGCACAGCAGGAGGTTTGCCCGGGTCTCGTCCCGCACTGGCTCATCGACGAGGATGAGGACGGTTTCGAGGCCCAGCTTGCCGGCGCAGATCGTCGTCGCCAGCCCATGGTGCGTCCCCAGCGTGCCGAAGGTGATTGTGGTGTTGGCACCCTTGGCCACTGCTTCGCCGAGGAGAAACTCCAGCTTGCGCGGCTTGTTACCCCCGTACCAGTGTCCGCACTGATCATCGCGCTTGATCCACAGCTCGCCAGCCGCCAGCGCCTGTTCCAGGTTCTCCAGGCGATGGGCCGGCGTGGGTAGCTCCGTCAGCTCGGCGCGGGGCAGCGCCCGGTGAAGTGCCGGAAATCGTTGAAAGAGAGTCAAATGAAGCGCTCACGCACTGCCTTAGCCACAGCCTCGGTCCTCCGTTCCACGCCAAGCTTTTCGTAGATGGTTTGCATCTTTCGTTTCACCGTGACCTCACTCCAGAACTGCTGCTCGGCGATCTCCTTGTTGGTGGCGCCCTGTGCCACCCATTTGAGGATTTGGACCTCCTCCTCAGTGAGGAGCGTCCCTTTCACACCTTGGCCTTCGAATTGCTGCCACAGTTTACCCATCAACGCAGGGCCGACCACGTGTTGACCCTGGTGAACGGCCCGAATGGCACGCACCAGATCCCGATGCGCCGTATCTTTGAGCAAATAGGCATGCACACCTGCCTTGAGAGCTCTCTGAAAGTATCCGTCTCGTCCATAAGTGGTCAGCACGATGACCTTCACCCCAGGCCACGTCTGCCTTAACTCGCGGGCGATGTCCAATCCCGATGTATCCGGCATGCGGATGTCCAACAGGATTACGTCTGGCCGGAAACGCCGGGCCGTCTCCAGGGTTGACTGGCCATCTGCGGCCTCGCCAACGACTTCGATGTCTTCGTTGCCGGCCAACATACTCTGTAACCCCCGCCGCACTACGGGGTGGTCATCGGCAATCAGCACTCTGATCGGTCGCATATGCTCACAGCTCCTTCACCGGCTGCCCGGCCACTTCAAGAACGACAGCAGTGCCTTGTCCGGGTGTGGATTGAATCTGAAGATGTGCTCCCACGCTGTCCGCCCGTTCTTGCATCCCCGTCAGACCCAGGTGTTCGCGGGCACCATCTCTCACTAAGGCTGGATCGAACCCAACACCCTGATCCTGAACCGCCATGCGAACCCGGTCAGCGGAAAAAGAAAGCAGGACGGCGGCTCGATTCGTCTGCGCGTGTTTACAGATGTTATGCAAAGCCTCCTGTGCGATGCGGTAGAGTGCCATTTCCGTCTCCGTGGGTAACCGGGATTCGGGTCCGGAAACCGTCAGGGAAACCTGAATCCCCGTTGCCTCTCGGTAGCTCTTTAGATATTGCTCCAGCGCGTAGACGATCCCCATGTCGTCCAGCAGAGGCGGACGCAGGTCGTATATAACCTGGCGCATCTCAGTTGAGGTCTGCTCCAGCAACTCCTGAGCGCCGGCGAGCTTCTCCTGCGCCAGCGCCGGATTTGTGGCGATGGCTTCTTTCGCAGCCTCTGTTTCATACAAAGCACCGAGGATAAGCTGAGAGATGCCGTCGTGGATGTCAGCCGCGATGCGCTTGCGCTCCTCCTCCTGTAAAGAGATCGTGCGGACCAGGAGACGCCGCAGCCGCCGGGCCTTCTGGCTGATCTCTTCTTTGGCTGCCGCCAGCTCACTCATATGCGTCGCCAGGTTCTCGGACATCACATTGAAGGCACGGGCCAACTGGTGTAACTCTCCGCTCCCATGGACGCTGGCGCGCTGCTCCAGGTCGCCATCGGCGATGCCTAAAGCTCGCTGGGTCAACTCGTTCAGGGGTTTGGTCAGTTGGTGAGATAGGAAAAACGCCACCAGTCCGGCAAGTATGACCATCGCCAGGAGCGACAGCAGACTGCGGATGAGCGTATCACGCACCGGCGGATAGGCCACCGCTGTTGGGTAGCCAACCACCACGGCCCAGCCGGTGCGGCGCACGGGGGTGTAGGCCCAGAGCCAGGGGTGCCGATCCAGTGGGTTCAGGTGCTCGACTGTCCCCTCCTCCCCCCGCAGAGCGGCCTGCACCGACGGGAAGTCGGCGAAGTTGGCGCCCTCATAGACGTATTTGTAATTGGGATGGATGAGCACCATCCCTTCGCTGTCGGCAACGATGAAGGTAGCCCCCTCCTGGGTGCCGATCGAGGCCAGGCTGCGTTGCAGTTGGCTGAGGGATATCTCAACCATTAAGGCACCAATGACCTGCCCCTTATCGTCCCGATAGGGAACCACCAGGCGCACCGCTCGCCGATCTGTGGCTGTCGAAATCAGCCGCCCTGATATGGCCGGCTGGCCCGTGGTCAACACCTGCTGGAACTGGAGGTCGGCTGCAATCGAGAAGGGCTCCAGCCCGTCCCAGACCATCGTGGCAAACACCGAGCCGTCCTGACGGGCAGCAGCCAGGTTGAGCACATTTTGTTGGAGAGGAAAGACGTCGATCAGAAGCTGGCGGGTGGCCCGAGCATCCTGAGCGCGGACAACGGGCGATTGGGCCAGGGTCAGCAGCATGTGTTCTGTGCTGTCCACCTTCTCCACCAAGTTGGCCTCTATCACTTTGGCGATGGCCAGGCTGCTATTCAGGATCTGGCGCTTGGTGTGGGCCACGTTCTGGCGGACGGCCAGCGATCCGAAGAGGACCATAGGTATGAGGACGGCCGAGGCGAAGACCAGCAGTCGATTGCGTAGACTCCAATCAGGCAACACGCGGACCAGGTTCCTGCCTACTCCTGCAAGCTGTTGAGACATAGCACGTCCCTTATCACCCCCCCCCTCTCTCCTCGGCTGACCATCATTGTATCATAGTTTGAGCGTTGTTTCAACCGTGTAACCTCACGCTGTGGCAGCCTACGCTCCCATGACCCTACTGGGTCATGGGAAGGATACGATCAGATCTGGGAACTGATACGGTTTCCTCTTGAAGGGTGTCGTTGGGGATGGTACACTATACGATGCGAGGATCGTGTGGATGTGTACCGGAGGAGGGGATGCTTAGCGGGCATCATCTGTCAATCTTGGCGCAGCATGTCCCCCCGCGCAGCATGTCCCGGAAGAGAAAGGAGGGTCTGAAGATGACGAACGAGATTCGAGAGCGGACGGGAGCTCAGCGGAGTCGCTGTGGGTTCTGGCAAAAGATAGCCGGCAGCGCAGCGATTTCCTTCCTGCTCCTATTCGTGCTAGTAGCCTGTGTGCCGGCCCAGCCACCACCTGCTAAGGAGGAGCCGCCACCCGCTGC
>JBHIAO010000477.1:0-4439 GCA_046758565.1 Anaerolineae bacterium | reverse complement strand
ACCAGCGCCACGGCCGCCGGCAAGCCCATGCTGATCTGGATCTGGTCACCGCCCACCAGCAGGCCGGCCAGCAGTACCGCCACCAACAGCACGCCCCACGGGTTCAGCTTGGCCAGCCAGGCCACGATGATAGCGGTGTAGCCGTAGCCGACTGTCAATCCCTGCTGCAGTCGGTGGGAGATGCCGGCCACCTCGGACATGCCGGCCACCCCGGCCAAGCCGCCAGACAGCAGCATCACCAGCAGGATGTTGCGCACGATGCTGATGCCGGCATACCGAGCCGCCCGCGGATTCTCCCCGATGACCCGAATCTCGTAACCCCATCGGGTGCGATCCAGCACGATCCAGATGAAGAGAGCTGCCACCACGGCGAAGACGATGCCCAGGTGGACGCGTCCGGTCAGCCGGGGTAGCCATGCCACCTTGGCGAACTGGGCCGTGCCAGGGAAGCCGTAGCCCTGCGGGTCCTTCCACGGCCCGACGTACAGGTGATCGACCGCCAGGATGGCGATGTAGTTCATCATCAGCGTGGTGATGATCTCGTTCACACCCAGGTAGGCCTTCAATGCGGCTGGGATCAGCCCCCACACACCACCGGCGGCGAAGCCGGCCAGGAGCATGGCCGGCAATACCAGCGGGGCCGGCAACTTCTCCGCCCAGAACAGGCCGGCGCCAGCGGCAGCGATGCCACCCATGGCCAGTTGCCCCTCGGCACCGATGTTCCAGAACAGCATCCGGAAGGCAATGGCCACCGCCAGCCCGGTGAGCATCAGCGGAATCGCCTTGACCAGCGTCTCGGAGATGCTGTACCTGGCCCCGAAAGCGCCGACCGCCATCGCCTTGTAGGTCTCCCACGGGTCGGCGCCGGCAACCGTCAGCAAGATTCCGCCAAACACCAGGGCGAGAACGATTGACACAACTGGCACCAACAGAGCGGCCGTTTGTGAACGTTCCAGCCGCTTCTCAAAGACGAGTTTCATCTACCTGATCCTACCTCTACAACTCAAATCCGTTTCAGCACGCTGACAGCCCATCGCACGGCGTAAAACGTGAAACGTAAAACGTGACGTCGTTCTGAGCAGTATCCTCACGTTTCACCCTTCGACCAGCTCAGGGCAGGCTGTTTTACGTTTCACGACCTGGGAAAGGCTCCCTGTGCCACAGCGTCCAGCCAGCCCTGGAGCCAGAGTCGAGCTCCGGGTGACATCAGAGTTGCCAGGGTGAAGATGAAGTCGCGGTGGTGGCGAAAGCGGGTCATGCCTGCCTGGTCGTCAGGCGCGATTTCGCTCTCCATGGCATGGCAGATGAGGGCCGCGTTGTACTCAGGCTCGCTGAGCCAATCCAGAGCGACGTTCTCATACGGCCAGGCTTCCACCTGCTCCAACAGTGCGTCGGCGTTCACCCCCTGCCGGTGCAGGCCGGCGACCAGTGACAGGGCCTCGTCTCGGGTGATGCGGCGGTAACCGCGCCCGCGCCGATCCCAAGGCGTGGGCACGTCCATGTGCTCCGTTAGTTTGGCTGCCACCTCGTGCAACATCGGGTCCAACCAGGGATGGCGCATCACCTCCTTGAAGGTCTCCGCATCGAGTTGTGGGGCCTCTGTGGGTGGTGGTGCGTAATCGGCGGCGGCCGTCGAGGCTTCCTGCTCTGCCTCCCAGGCCTCGAACTCTGCCTCCTGCTCAGCCCAGTATTCATCCCAGCCATCGGGATCGTAGCGGGCGATAAGAGGGTAGCCTCCATCGTCGTAGTACCACTGCCAGCCATGGTCGTGGCCTTCGGCTTCGCCCGCTTCCAGGTCTTCTTTCATCTGCTGGCAGATGGGGCAATCGTCGAAGAAAAAGTCATCAATCTGATCCGGAGGCACAGGGTTGGGACGGCCCATCTGCTCCGCCCAGATGATGTCCCTCGGCGCCAGGCCGTGCATGTCGTCCTGCGGCGCGAAGATCCAGTCACGGATCAGGTCGTCCAGGCGGGCAATCTCCTCTTCGACGGTAGACGTTTCCCTATCATTCGACAGTAGCTCGGCCGCACGATCCCGCAGCCAGAGAACCAGGTCGCCGTAGAGGGCGCATTGCTGTGCGTACATCGTTTTCTCCTTTCGCGGTCAAGTGTTCATTGCGTATTGCGTATTGCGTACTGCGTATGGCGTGTGCTGGCGTTTCTTCTGATTACGCAATGCGTAGTACGCAATACACAGCCAGCATCAGAGTTTCAAATGCTGACAGGCCAAGATTCACCAGCCATCATCAATCCCAACTCCTCCACATCCGCCTGCTCGGCGTCCACCACGCCCATAATCTCACCCTCGTACATGACGGTGATGCGGTCGCTGATGGCCAGGAGTTCGTCCAGATCCTCGGAGATGAGAAGGATGGCAGCGCCCCGGTCCCGTTGTTCCAGCAGCGTTTTGCGTACCGCCTCGGTCGCGCCTACGTCGAGGCCATGGGTTGGGTGGACAGCTACCATGAGCCCGCGGCCGGCAGTGATTTCCCGAGCCAGAATGGTCTTCTGTAGGTTGCCGCCAGACAGCAGCTTGACCGGCGTCGCCGGGCTGGGCGTGGCGATGTCGAAGAGGGCGATGAGTCGCTCGGCGAAGTCGCGGATGGCCTGGCGAACCAGGAAGGGACCACGGGCCAGCGGTGGGCTGCGATAGCCTTTCAAGGCCAGGTTATCGCTGACGGCTAGATTGGGAACCAGGCCCATGCCCAACCGATCCTCGGGCACATGGCTGACGCCGATGGCAATGACCCGGTCGGGGGATCGATTCGTCATATCCTGTCCGCGAACCTGCACACGGCCGGCGGTCGCGGGGCGCAGACCGGTGATAACCTCCGCCAGTTCACGCTGGCCGTTGCCGGCCACGCCGGCGACGCCCAGAATCTCGCCTTCGCGAACCTCGAAGGTGATCCCTCTCAGGGCCGGCAGGCCTTTGTCACTCAGCGCCTCCAGTCCTTGCACCCTGAGGACCACCTCTCCGACGGGGTGGGCTTCCTTCTCAAGCTGGAACAGCACCTCGCGCCCCACCATCAGGCGCGCCAACTCCTCGCGGCCGCTGTCCGCCGTGACTAGTGTGTCCACGTTCTTGCCGGCGCGCAGCACCGTCACGCGATCCGAGAAATCCATCACTTCGTTGAGCTTGTGGGTGATGAAAATGACCGCCTTCCCCTCATCAGCCAGCCCTTCGGCGGGGCTCAGGCCTGTACTGAGCGTAGCCGAAGTGACAAGCTGGCTCAGCGTGCGACCCAAATCGTCGGCTTCCTGGGGCGTCAGGACGGCCGTCGGCTCGTCCAGGATCAGGATGTCTGCGCCTCGATGCAGGAGCCTCAGGATTTCAACGCGCTGCTGTTCGCCGACCGACAGTTGCCAGACGTAGGCACCTGGGTCCACGTGGAGGCCGTAGCGCGCCGAAAGCTCGACGATTTCCTGCCTGACCTGATCCATAGCGGGTACAAACCCGACGCCCTCCAACCCCAACACGATATTCTCGACGACGGTCATGGGCTCCACCAACATGAAGTGTTGATGGACCATCCCGATCCCCAGATTGATGGCATCGCGCGGTGACCCGATGTCCACCCGCCGGCCACGCACGTAGATTTCGCCGGCGTCGGCGCGGTACAGGCCGGACAGGATGTTCATGAGGGTACTCTTGCCGGCGCCGTTCTCTCCCAGTAGTGCATGGATCTCGCCGGCCTGTACCTCCAGATCGACGTGATCGTTGGCGACGACGCCGGGAAAGCGCTTGACAATGCCACGCATCGCGATGGCTGGCGGTTGATGAGGCATTCCATTCACCAGGCAAAACCCTAGACCATCAGAGTGTGACCAGAATCTCTTGTTAGCTACGGCTTTAGCCGCTTTTAGCAGTTTGTCGGAGAACCGGGTCAGGGGACCCGGGCTGTCCATATCTTGTGAGCTCGGGTCCCCTGACCCGATATGCAGCATTCTTGTCCGCTGAAGGCGCATTCTCCGACAAACTGTTAGCGACTGATGAACTTTGACAAACTATGTTGTCAAAGTCCATAAGTCGCCACTACGTCCCAACAGATCTTGGCCAGGCGTAGATCATTAATCCTCACTAGCCAAGGCGAGAGCTGTTTGATACAGCTCCTGGCTCATGCGAAAGCCTGAAGTCACCAGGCTGTTCAACAGCGGTGTCACAGCCGCGATGAGCCCACGTCTCTTCGCCATGATTAACGTTTAGAAGCTGGACAGCCGTCGTATCATGGACTTCTATGACGCTAATCCACTCAGCAGAATCGACCTCCGTTGCTGCTGGACGTCCTTGTCCAGAGGTCACCACTTCGTCTCGAACGGCCGGTGGGATGTTTAGCTGACCGTACAGGGATTGTAGCAAGTCGAATTGATCGATGTGAGCCAGGGCGATTAGCGGGCCGGCGTTGGCAACGACGATCATGTGCCGCTCTCACTCAACAGTT
>JBHIAO010000476.1:0-4442 GCA_046758565.1 Anaerolineae bacterium | reverse complement strand
GAGAAGATGCTTTTCACCCCGCGGATGTTTCAGATCATCAACACCGTGGCCCCTGAGGCGGGAGAGCGCTTCGCCGATTTCTACGAGGTCATCTGGCAGGACGGCGCCCTTCCGCGCAAGACGAAGGAGTTGATCTTCACGGCCATCGGTGTGGCCTACCGGTCGCCGGCCTGCCTGATCCACGTGATCCCGGCCATCGAGGCCGGCGCCACCGACGAGGAAATCTTCGAGGCGGTGGCTGTGGGAATGCTGGGCGGCGGCTTCGTGCCCAACGGCCCGGGTATCCCCTACGCGTTCCAGTATTCCCTGAAGGTGCTGGAGGTAGCCCAGAAGTACCGGGCCGGGGAGGACTGGGAGTACATCCTGCCCCACGAGTTCAGGATGTAGGCTGGCGTAGGATGCAAGGGAGTCTTCTGAGTCAGGGTGACAAGGAGACAAGGTGACAAGGAGACCTTCGGTATGACCGGAGATTTGCAGGCCGTAGGTTTCTCTGTCACCCCCTCTCCTTGTCCCCTTGTCTCCCTTGCTCCTCTGCACCCTCGGGTAATCGGCGTAGCGGCGTGGGCAGGCGGGATCAGGTCAACAGGGACATCGCTTGAGAGATTTCCCTTACAGGGAGGTCGTGACTGAGAAAGGAGACCAGAAGGTGGGAGCGGAACAGACAGCGACTGTATCACTCGGTTTCGACATGGCGCAGTTGCAGGGCCTGATCGCGGCGGTGAAGGAGAAGCCCGAGGCCGGCAACACTAAGGGAGGATAGTAAACTGTGGGACCAAAACAGGCGATTCTCCAAGCATTTGGAAGGGTCCCCAGCGATCGGGCCCCGGCCACCGTGTTCGGTGGTGGTGTGTGGACCATCCGCCACTGGGGCACTCAGTTTGGCGAGATTATTCGTGATCCCAAGGCGTACGCAGATATGATTATCCGCACCAACGAGGAATTACAAAGCCCCATGGTCTACGTGGGATCGGGGTTCAATAACTACCTGGCGGCCGCTATGGGTGGGCGCATCAAAGAACGGCCTCTGGGCGCGCCCGATCTGGATGAACCCATTATCCGGAAGAGCGCCGACGAACTGGACGAGTACACTGTAGAAGACGTCGCCAATGACTCAGTGACTCAGAACATCTGGGAGGCCACGCGGCTTGTGGCGGAGGCCGTTGGGGACGACGTCGTGGTGACCACCACGGCATGGGGTCCCTTCACGCTGGCCGGCCAGATCTACGGGGTGGAGGACTTCATGCGTGGCACCTACAAAAAAAAGGCCCAGGTGCACAAGACCCTGGAATTCGCCACTCAGTTGCTCAAAGCTTTCTACCGTCCGCTGGTGGAGGACAAGGTCATTCCCGTGATGAGCATTGCCGATCCCACGGCCTCTGGAGATCTGATCTCCGCCCGGGTGTTTCGCACCTTTTCGCTGCCATACTTGCAGGACCTCATCCACTGGGGACACGAGCACGGCGTGGCCACCTGGCTGCACATCTGCGGTGATACAACGGAGAAACTGGATGACATCGCCGAGACAGAGGCCGATTGCTTCAGCCTGGACTATAAGGTCAACATGGCCACAGCCAAGGAGAAACTGGCCGGTCGCATGTGCATCGCCGGCAACGTTGACCCGGTAGCCGTGCTGGATCAGGGCACCCCGGAAGATGTTCGACGGGCCAGCCAGGCGTGCCTGGAAGCAGCCGCGACCGGCGGCGGGTTCATCCTCACCGCCGGCTGCGACCTGCCGCCGACGGTTCCTGAGAAGAACCTGCTGGCCATGTTGGAGATGGGGGGTTGACCAGGATCTTTTTTCAGCGTAGAATCACCACAGGCGAGTGGTGTAATTCTGGAGGAGGGAGTGAACAAATGGCTGGCATGGCCGACCGATGTGTGGACAAACTGGCGACCTTGGACCTGAGCCGCTACGAGGCAGCCGTTTACGTGTCCCTGCTTCAACAGGGTGAAGCCACTGCTCTGGAGTTGGCCGACCTCTCGGGCGTTCCCCGGCAGCGAGTGTACGACGTGCTGGACAGCCTGTCTCGCAAGGGGCTCTGCCGGCGGAAGGGAGAGCGCCCCCGGCGACACGTCGTGGTGAACCCCGAGACGGCTCTGCCGGCCATGTTGGAGCAACGCCGGCGCCAGCAGCAGGCCGACAACGAACGCTATGCCCGTCTTATCCAGGAGCTGATGACCGAGTTGCAGGCGGTGCGCCGCAGGCTGCCGGCCACAGAAACCAGAGCCGGCGGCGACGGTGCAGACCGGCCAGTGGGCGGGCTGTAACGAGGGAGCACAATGATGCTGTTCGTGGTAGTTGGTGATGCGAAACCCGAGGCCACCCTGGAACAGATCCGGGCCAATCGCGGAGCCTATGTGGCCTTGGAGCGGGAGAGCAGGTTCGCCGGCCGGTATCGGACCCTGGCCCGGTACGAGGTGGTGGGACGCTCCCCCAAACGAACCTTTTGGATTATGGAGGCGGATGATCCGCTGGTGATTCACGACTTGTTGGAATTCTTCGGCGATGTGTGGCGGGTACAGGCGTTTCCCGTCGTCGAACGTTCGATAGTTGATGCAGTGAATGTGGTGGAGGCACAACGTGGCTGAGTATCGGATTCTTTACTGGAAGGACATCCCTTATGGTGTGCGGGCGACCGACGGCGACCAACGGATGACGCGCAAGCTTCCGTCGGTTTTTGAAGCCACTGTCGATGCGGCTGCCATGGTCGAGGGCGCTACAGAAGAGGAAGCATATCGGGCGGGCTTCCACTGGGGACCCGTTCAGCAACGAGACGGCGATCCCGAGACGGTAGCCGATGCGGTGGTGGAAGAACTCCAACAGGCGTATCCGCAGGAGCGTTTGGGTAGGCTGGCCCGCCGGGAGGCGTGAAGGTGGGAGACCAAGCTGTGGATACGCAGTCGCTGCGAGCGGCGCTGGAGCAGCGGATCCAGACGCTGCAAGCTAACCCGTCCATGTCCCGGGCTGTCTTTCGAGTCGATACCCGGCTAGTAGACACGCTGCTGTGCCAGGCGCAGATTCGTGACCTTCCGCCGGTCCTGGTCGATGAACCGCCGGCCATGGGAGGGAGCAACCGGGGTCCGACGCCCGTCGAGATGGTGTTGGTGGCTCTGGGAACCTGCCAGGAGATCATGTACGCGGTTTATGCTCAGCTCATGGGGCTGCAGCTCGACGCGGTCGAGGTGAAACTCAAAGGCTACCTGAACCTCCAGGGGCTGTTCGGCCTGGCGGAAGGGGTTCCACCCGGGATGACCCGCGTAGAGTATCAGGTTATCCTGGCTAGCCCGGAACCGGAAGACCGGCTCCAACAGCTGGTCCGGGCAGTAGACACTCACTGTCCGGTCCTGGACATCCTCACCCGTCCCGTAGAGGTGAAGGGCGATGTGGTATTCCAACGGAGGGGCCGGCGTGGCGAAGGCTGAAGTACATGCTGGGGATTGTGGCTATAGCGTTGCGATTGAGGTGCGCCAGGTATCCAAAAACACCGTTCAGGTAAAGATCCATAGCGCCTGCGAGATGCTCACGGCCATGAACGAAGATCTGGCCGCTGTGAAGTGGCGCGGCAAAGGCCACCGGGTCTTCCGGCCGATCCCCGAGTCGGCCATTTACCAGTCGGCGGGGTGCCACATCCGTCACCCGGGCTGCCCCATTCCGGCCGCCATTATCAAAGCCATCGAGGTGGAAGTGGGCGTGGCGCTGGCGCAAGACGTCACCATTCGCATCTATGAAGACGGCGGGGGAGTGGGGGAGCAGGGGAGCACGGGAGCAAGGGAGAAGGGGAGACAAGGAGAGGGGGAGATGGGGTGAGAAGGGGAAGGCAATTGGAGGTATGACAGAGAAGATGGAGCACCTGGTGATCTTCCAGCCATCTGGAAGCCGGGGCTATGTGGAGGATGGCACGCTGCTCCTGGAAGCGGCCCGCCAGTTGGGGGTGGAGATCGAGGCCACTTGCGGTGGCCGGCTGATGTGCTCCAAGTGCCGGGTGCGCATCGAAGAGGGGTATTTCGAGCGGTTCGGCATCGAGTCTGGCATGAGCCATCTTAACCCGGTGCTCAAGAAGGAACGGGAATTCTTCACCTCCAAAGGCCTCACAGAACCTAACTGGCGTCAGTCCTGCCAGGCCGAGGTCTACGGCCCGATAGTGGCTTTCGTACCCGAAGAGAGTCGGGCTGTCAAGCAAGTAGTGCGCAAGTCAGCGCGGGAGCTCAACATCCCCATCAAGCCGGCTGTGCGCCGCTACTACGTGGAAATGGACCCGGCCACCCTGCACGACCCGTTGGGCGACTGGGAGCGCCTCCAGGCGGCGCTCAGGGCCGAGCACAGCCTGGAGAACCTCACCATCGACTACGAGACCCTGCGCGGGTTGCAAGAAGTGGTGCGCGAAGGCGATTGGAAAGTTACCGTCCACGTGCATCCCGCATCCCGCATCCCGCATCCCGCA
>JBHIAO010000475.1:0-4445 GCA_046758565.1 Anaerolineae bacterium | reverse complement strand
ACTCTAAAAGGCCGGCGGTGCCACTTCGTAGCGAACAGCGCTTTTCGCGGGGAATTTCCTTGCGTAGAGCCCGATCCTGAGGAATTTCTACAGTTAGTTGCATTGAGGAAAAAGAAATAATCGGGTGAGCTGTGACAGCTTCAAAGCCTGCTTACAGCGTCCTGTTAAGGATTGCATTCGGACAGGCCACCCGATTTGACACAATTATACAACATTTCTACTGTTTGGTCAAAGTTGATGTCGATAACTATCGAGGCTTTCTTTTGAGCGTATCGACTGAAAGGAGAACGTATGTCGTTTGAGGGGAAAGTGGCGCTCGTCAACCGTGTAAAAGCTGAATCAGGGCCGGGGTAAGGCGTCGGTTCGATGGGGGGCTGCTCGGGCGGAGGCACGGCATGCTCCTTGGAAATCAAAGGTAGGTAGTACCAGTTTGGATAGTCGGGATTGGGGGGAAAGCACTCTTTCGGCACCGTGATTTCCACCGGCTTCTCGCCGTAGTTGATGCCGTCGCCCAGAGCTATGATTCGGAAGCGATATGTGCCGGCAGGGATGTCGGGCGGCACCTCGACTCGGCCCAGGAAGGAATACGGACCGTCCGAAGGGACAGGGATGTCCGTGATCTCCGCCGGATCGGAATACACCCACGATCTGTAGTACTCTGGTTCGGCGTGCAGGGCCAACCGCTTGATAACACCCACAATGGTGTCCTCAACGATGTCGCGAATGAGTTCTGGAAGCTCACTTGCATTCCAAAGCGGAACGGCTTTGCCGCCCGTTCGCGCAGCCCAGGCATTCCAGTAGGTCACCAGTTCGGAATGATCCGGCTGTGGGAATGTGCTGCTGGTGACCACTGACAGCAACGTGATGTTGTGTTCCGTCAGTGCTGCCAATTCAGTTTGAAAGTCTAGATCGTCCGAGGTCCCAGGAACACCGTCTCTACCTGGATCCAGGAAGCTCGGCGGCAAGCCCGTCTCCCAGTCCCAATCCCATGGAGGACGGTACGGTGGACTGGGAATGCCCTCGTTAAGGGCATCATCATGGGGGGCGCTGTCGCCAAAGATCAACAGCAGTCGCCGCGCGTTATCCCGCCAGCCGATTCGTGGATCGGCGTGGGCCTCGTGGATGGCCCGCGTATAGGCTTCTGGCAAGTCGCCCCCGCCGTTGGCCCACAGGGCTTCGATGGCGGCCCGAACGGCATCCCGATTGCTGGTCAGGGGTTGGCGCAGCCGATATGCCTCGTTGCCGCTTTCACCGTAGGGATCCAGCGGATAGTCCTCGATATCGATCACCCCAAAGTGCACATCAGAGATCAGGCCATTGAGATCGTCCATAATGCGGATCGCATTTTCCTGGGCGGCGTGGATCACGCCTTGCATGCTGTTTGTGGTATCAAAGGCGAGGATGATATCGCCCTTGGCCGGCGTGCGGGGCAGATAGATGGTGAACTGAAAATGGAATATCTCGCCAGGACATAGGTCTTCGTAGATGGGGGCCATGAGTTGGTACGGCACCGGTCCGTCTCGAGCACGGGAGAATTCACCCCTGCTCCTCTGCTCCCCTGCTCCCCTGCTCAAGCTAGCCGGCTGTGCTTGTGTTGCCGTCGAGACAGGGCCGAGCAGTGGCAGGCATAACAGAAGCAAGATCACTAGCAGACGGCCTATGGCAAATGGCTTACGGCTACTTCCGTGCAAATTGCAGTCTCCATGGCAGAGTGCGCCATCTGTCACTCGCCACCGGCCATTAGACAGGTGTAAGGGATCCATTAAAGATCACGTTTCTATCTCTCACGTCGCTGGAAGCGCCGGCAGGATTGCAGTAATCTCGCCGGCGGTCACGATGGGTTAGGCTCTGCCGCCGTGACCGCGATTGACACTAATACTTTGTTACGGACGCCGAAAGAAAGTCTTGAATGCAGCTGTGTGAATAATCATTGAATTCGGCTGGCCGGCGGAAGACTTAGGCGCACCACTTTACGTTCTTCAGTTGGCAGACAACAAGGGGAATCAACAACTGGGGGAAGCAGGGGTCAACGGCGCATGAAGCGCCGCGTTCGAACAACCTCTTGGCCTGTGGACTCTGTGAATTGATTATATCAAGGAACGAATGGGAGCCGGCAGGCAAGCAAGCTTCAGCATTCGTCTTGTTCGGAATTTGTCGTAGTGTTTTGTAGCGGTCTCAATCCGAGACGCGAGTCACGTAGGCATTTGTCCGCGTATCCACGCGCACGGTGTCACCTTGCTCGATGAAGAATGGGACATCGACCATGATGCCCGTTTCCAGCGTCGCTTTCTTGGTGCTGCCTGATGCTGTATCGCCCTTGAAGGCCGGCGGCGTGTTTACCACTTCCAGATCGACGGTCGTTGGCAGCTCGATCCGAATGGACTCACCCTCATGCATGGCCAGTTGGAGCGTCATGTTCTCTTTTAAGTAGTCGACCGCACCACCCAGCGCGTCCTCCGACAATATGGGTTGTTCGTATGTCTCAGTATCCATGAAATAGAACAGATCGCCATCACGGTAGAGGAATTGAACCTCGCGGCTTTCCAACCGAACATCATCGAGTTTGTCATTCGAGGCAAAGGTGCGATCGATAGTCGAGCCAGTCCGCAGATTCTTGATCTTCGTCTTGACCGTCGCGCCACCGCGAGCGATTTTCTGGTGTTGATAACTCAAGACCTCAAAGAGCTCTCCATCCAGCTCGAACACGCTTCCTGGACGGAGATCGTTGGCTTGGATCATAGGTATGTGGTGCCTCCTTCGTGGATATTGGGTATTAGGTATTGGGTATTGGGTATTGGGTATTGGGATCTCGCGATTGGCGAAGCAATCTCTAATCTCCAATATCCAATACCTAATATCTAATGTCTGCTAACTAGAAGTACTCTTCGTCCCAGGCAGTGGTGTCCCAGTGATCAGAGAGGGCCTGCGCGTGATCTCCGCCGGTGATCCACTTGGCTGCCACCTCGGGGAGCTCGTGCAGCGGCCCCTGTCGCACCGTGCACGCCGGCAGCGAGTCCAGGAACACGTGACCGTAGCGCTTTGTCAAGACCCGCTTATCCAGCAAGACGACAACGCCGCGATCAGTCTTACTGCGGATGAGCCGGCCAAATCCCTGACGAAAACGTAATACGGCTTGTGGGACGGCATACTCCATAAATGGGTTCTCAAACGTCTCGCTCCGGGCGGCAAATACAGGGTCCGTCGGTACGTCAAAAGGCAGGCGAGCGATCACCAAACAACTGAGCGCTGGCCCCACAACATCCACACCTTCCCAGAAGCTGCGCGTCCCCAGTAGTACTATGTCACTGCCTTCCTTGAATGTCTCGAGCAAGTGGGCGCGTGAGCCATCCAGACCCTGACCCAGCACGGCAATGCCGGCGCGCCCCAGCGGCCGACCGATGGCGCGGTACGTCGTCTGCAATTGGCTGTGTGATGTGAAGAGCGCCAGGGTGCGCCCCTGGATCGCCTCACACAGCTCCACCATCACTTTCTCGACGGTTTTCTGATAATAGGGCTGACCCGGTTCGGGGATGTCTGTCGGTACGAAAAGAAGTGTCGAGGCGCGAAAGTTGAAGGGCGACCCCACGGATAGCTCGCGCACGTGCCACATCCCGAGCCGATCTTTGATATGATCAAAGCTTTCATTGACTTGCAGGGTGGCCGATGTAAGGATTGTGCTGACGCGGTTGGCGAACAGGTGCTGATCCAGGGTCTCGCCGACATGGAGCGGTGCACTGTTCAACGACAGACGATCCCACTGTGGATACCACGTCAACCACTGGATATCGTCTGGGGCTGGCTCGGTAATGATGGCGTCTAATCCGGCCTGCAACTCTTTCAACCGCCGGCTGTAGCCGGCCAGTTCGCCCATCACCGCCTCGCGCTGCGGAACACTCTGCGCCTCGTCGTCGGCCAGGCTGGTGTACAGTCGCGCCAGCCCGTCGATCAACCTGTCGAAGGCGATACGCATATTGTCCCAGGCAATGGTCACATCATCCCAGGCTGGCTGGATCCGCATACTGCTAGTGAGCCGATAGTGGTATTCCTGAGACCCCGGGCGCCGCGTCTCTTCCATTTGCTCTTCGGCAAACCTCTCGAGGGCGTTGAACAACTGATACAGATGATTCTCCAGTCGCTGGATCGTGCGTTGTTGAGTCTGGATGTGCTCGGCGGCGTGTTGCCTGGCCCGGGTTGGCAGCTTGCTGCGTTGAATTCGGCCACCTATGTCGCCGAGGAATCCAGGCCGGCTGCTCTGCCCCTTTTCCCCCAGCGTCGTGAGAATGCTTTCGATGTCCGATCGCTGAATCTCGAACCCGAGTTGGTTTGTTGCCTGGTCTTCCAGGTGGTGCGCCTCGTCAATGATCAGGTACTCGTAGGCCGGCAACACCAGGTTGTCCGACAACATGTCGGATAGCAGGAGTGCGTGGTTCACGATGAGGATGTGA
>JBHIAO010000474.1:0-4468 GCA_046758565.1 Anaerolineae bacterium | reverse complement strand
ACTGATCACTGTTCACTGATCACTGACTCAGAGATGCCGGCACACGGATCCACAGCCGGCTCGGGCATCCGCGTCTTCACGGCAATGTGCTCGAAGTTCATCGCCCCCAGTAACTTTGTGACGGCCAGTTCCGCCCGTTGGTTCGCCTCACCCAGGATGTCGCTCTGGCACGCGCCGGCGATGATCTGGTCCAGGGCCTGGCGCTCCGCTTCCGTCTGCAGTTCCGGCGCCTGGGGTGAGAGAACCCCCCGCTGAAAATCGTAGACGTACGACCGATTCACGTCGATCTTCGAGTCCAGAATCTGGGGTGGCGGCAGTGTGACCGTCACGGCCCGATCGTCCCGCACCACGACGTCGGCCGGCCCCAGCAGGCTCAGGTCGATGCCGGCCCGCACCTCGCCGTAGGCCACATACAGCAATCGGGTGTCGAACTGGAACGGCCCGAGGGTGCGCCCCTTGCTGGCCGTTACCACCGTCTGCATGCCAAATCGCGTCGTCGTGAGCTCGCTCAAGCCCTGAACCTGGTGCAACACCACAGGCCCGATATCGATCTTCGGGGTGGCCGTTGGTCCAGGCGTCGGTATGGCAAACAGGTTGGCCGCGTTGTCGAAAAACTGTTGACCTTGCCGAGCTACACCGATGGTCGCCGCGCAGGCGAAGATTATGCCGGCGGCGATGAAGATCAGGATCAGATTGACCAGAACCCGAGTCAGGCTCACCCGCCGGCGCTTCGGTTCGGGCGGCTCACCGGACAGCTCGTCACGGGTAATCGGCGGCTGCCACTCTTGATCGTTTCCATTCATCTTTGGGGCCACTCATCTTTCTACTCCGCGTTTCTCGTCTACAGCGATTATACCACGCCTCGGGCCGGCGTTCAATGAAGCCGCGTGAACACGCAACTATCAGTTTGCGGATTCTCCCTGATCTGCCTATAATAATCCCACACAACTTAGAATTGAGAGAGAGGTGAATCAATGAACGGAAGACGTGTGGCACTAGTTGTTGGCGTGGGTTGTTTCCTTTTGATTCTGTTCCTGACGATCGCTATCCCAGTAGGGCTGCTCGCCGTCAGTCGAGTTGATCAATCAGTAGCGACGAGTCGGGGGCCTGTAGCGGTAGCGACGGAAATTGTCGAGGAACGTCCAACGCTCGTGCCCGAATCCCCGCGTGCAGAGCCACAGCCTGCTCCGCAGTTGTTGCCAGGCGTGGAACAGGGCTCACTGGTAACGCTTTACAAGCAGAGCAATCCTGGCGTTGTAAACATTAAGGTTCAGGTAACCCGTGGGCTCATACCCGGTCAGGGTGCTGGTTCCGGATTCATCGTGGACAACGATGGTCACATCGTCACCAACAATCACGTCGTCGCCGGCGCCAATCGCGTCATAGTGGCTTTCTACAACGGGATCGAGGCCGAAGCCGAAGTCATCGGCACCGATGCCGATAGCGATCTCGCAGTGGTAAGAGTCGACAAGCTCATCGAAGGCGCCCACCCGTTGCGGCTGGGGGATTCGGATCAAGTACAGGCTGGAGACTGGGTCATAGCCATCGGCAATCCCTTCGGACAGCAGAGCAGTATGACAGCAGGCATCGTGAGTGCTGTTGGTCGGATGATCCCGTCTTTGGCCGAAGGTTTTAGCATACCCCAGGCTATTCAGACCGATGCAGCGATCAACCCTGGCAACTCCGGCGGGCCGTTGCTGAATTTGAAGGGGGAGGTTGTGGGTGTCAATGCGCAGATCGCCCAGAGCGGCATTCGGGCGAATGCCGGCGTCGGATTTGCCATCCCATCCAACATTGTCCGGTTTGTGGTGCCGGCGCTCATCGAGAAGGGATCGTATCAGTGGCCCTGGCTCGGCGTCAGCGGACCAGAGCAGGGCGTCGACTTGGCGATTATGAAGGCCAACAATCTTGAAGCGCAACAGGGGGCCTACATCCATGAGGTAATCTCAGGTGGTCCAGCAGCCGAAGCTGGCCTTCGGGGCTCGCGCGATCCGGATCAGCCAATCGGCGGAGATGTAGTCATTAAGGCGGACGGAAGAACTGTCGCTGATTTCAGTGATCTGTTGGTCAACGTGGCATTCAAGAAACCGGGCGACAAGATGGAGCTCACCATTCTCAGGAATGGCCAGCGCCGGCAAGTCACCGTCACGCTGGAGCCGCGGCCGGCGAACCTAATCCGTTGATCTGCAGAGCAAGGTTTTCACCGTTGACAGCACTCTAGTATGCCGCTAGTTCTCGGATCGCGGCGGCAATCGTTTCGACGTCAGGCATAAAGAAATCCTCCATCCCTTTGTTGTAAGGCATGGCCGGCACGTCAGGCCCCGTCACTCGCACGAGCGGTCCGTCCAGATACTCGAAGGCCTCCTCCGCAACGACGGCCGCCAGCTCTCCGCCGATGCCTCCGGTCTTGGTGTCCTCGTGGACGATGAGAACTTTTCCCGTCTTCTTGACTGAAGTCCTGATCGTATCCTTGTCCACGGGGAAGAGCGTACGCAAGTCAACGACTTCCACCCGGATGCCGTCCCGGCTCACTTCCTCCGCCGCCTCCAAGGAATCATGAAGCATCATGCCGTACGTGAGAACCGTAAGCTCGTCCCCTTCTCGTTTGACATCCGCCTGGCCAATGGGAATCGTGTAGTCCTCGTGCAGAATTCGCGTACAATATCCTGCCCTGTCTCGCGAGGGTGAAGAGCATATTGCCCAACTCACGAGTCAAGACCATCTTGTGGTACATCTCTTGCAGATCTTCTTGCGTCAGGCTCATAGGGGGTTCCTTCTGACTTGAATAGTGAACAGGCAGCTCGTATCACCTCTGGCTGTGCAGTGGCTCTCGACGGCATCGACGTCGGCGTTGAAGATGCCGGCCCCCAGGCCCGCCAGGACCCCCCGGATGAAGTGACACACACCGCGCTCCGCAGAGCCGTAGGCTCCGGCGAAGGGCGAGTCCTGCACCTGGACGACCAGCCGGCCGGCAGCCGGATCCAGCTCCACCAGCTCGAAGTGCCCCCAACCAATCTGGCCGCCCATGCGGCACATGAAGCCCACGATTTCTTCATCGCTGTAGCCGAAGACCTCCTTGTAGCGACGCGAAGACAGGGAACCACCGGTGAAACCGCCGGCGTAGATCAGCGCCCCCGCCTGCTCTCCCAGCTCTGCTTCTGCCGCCTTTTGGAAGTCCACCAGCGTCTCCGGTCGGATCAGCAGATACCGCACCTGGTTGAAGGTTAGACGCCCACCATCCGGCTCCCACTCCAGACCTTGCAGGATTTCGTTGTCCATGCTACCTCCAATATCCACTCTGGAAAAGTTAGCTAGATAGCTGGATGGCTGGGTGGTGCCGTGCAAGCCATCCAGCCATCCAACCATCTAGCCATCCAACTACCCAGCATTCTCATCCATGATAGTGTGCCGTCGTCCATGTTGACTAATCTCTATTATCGACAACCCGCACCGCCTTCCCCGGCGGTCGCTCGATATGCCCCACCGGCACCAACTCCACCTCGGGGGTGAGCCCCAGCAGGTCGTGTACTTCCGAGGTCAGCCGGCGTGCCAACTCGGCATCGTCGGGCTGTTCGGTCTCCACCACCAGGCGGAAGTGATCGGCGCCGGCCACGCGCTCCAGCACGATCTGATAGTCGAGAGCCACGCCCTTGTGGCGAAGCAGCAGGCTCTCAATCTGCTTCGGGTAGAAGTTGACCCCCTTCACCTTGAGCATGTCATCGGTGCGGCCGGTAAGCCGGTCCATCCGCAGGTGGGTACGCCCACAGGCACAGGGCTCGCGGCTCAGAATACGGGTGATGTCCCGGGTGCGGAAGCGGATCAGGGGCAGTGCCTCCCGGGTCAGGGTGGTGACCACCATCTCCCCCGGTTCGCCGTCGGGCACCGGCTCCCCGGTCTCAGGGTCCACAATCTCGACGAGATAGTGGTCTTCCCAGACGTGAACACCTTGGTGGGCCGGGCAATCAACGCCCATACCCACACCACCGCTCTCGGTCATGCCAATGATGTCGAAACTCTCGATACCGATCGTCTCCTCGATGCGCCGGCGCATTTCGTCGCTCCAGATCTCAGCGCCAAATACCCCCACCCGCAACCGGGTGTCTCGTCGGAAGTCGATCCCCTCCTGCTGTGCCACTTCGATCAGGCGCAGCGGATAGGAGGCAATCGCGGTAACGACGGTGGTGCCCAGGTCTTTCATGAACTGGAGTTGCAGTCGGGTACGCCCGGCGCCGATAGGGATGATCATCGCACCGATGGCTGAGACGCCGTAATGAAAACCAAAGCCGCCGTTGAACAGGCCGAAGCCGGGCGTGATCTGCACCACATCCTCGCGGGTCACGCCGGCCGCTATCAGGCAACGAGCCATCACCTCCGCCCACTGTTGGATGTCGGCCTCGGTGTAGGGGCAGAGGACGGGGGTGCCGGTGGTGCCGGAACTCATGTGGAAGCGCATGAAGTCCGTCTGAGG
>JBHIAO010000473.1:0-4471 GCA_046758565.1 Anaerolineae bacterium | reverse complement strand
TATGTTAACCCCGACGGGACCGCCCCCGGATACCCCGTTAATGATGGCTACGCTCTCAGTCCGCAACCGGGAAGAGCGACTTCGAGACGGTGCGTGGACTCATGTATCTCGACGACCGCCTAGTTAACACCGGCTATGAGGACCCAATCCCCAAGGAAGAGGTCTACGACATCGACTGGACTGTGTTGGAGCGCTACTCGAGGATCGATAACTTCATTATGCCTGCCACCGAGTCGCGCCTCGCCCAGGCCACTTTCTCGAATGATCCCCGCACGTATGAGCCGCACCGGCGAGGAAAAACCGTCGGAACCCTGGTAGCATCAAAAGGGTGTGTGGCTCGCTGTACGTTCTGCCATCGTTGGGACATGGGAATTCGGTACATTCCCGTAACGGTGCTGATGGACCGCCTGCGTTATCTGGTGGACCGGTATAACGTCGGGTTCATCACGTGGGGAGACGAAAATTTCGGGACAGACCGGCGGTGGTTGACCGAGTTTTGCAGACAGATCAAGGAATTCGGCGTCCTTTGGCGTGTGAGCGGCATGCGCGTTAACTGCATTAGCCCAGACTACCTCCGGATGATGAAGGACGCAGGCTGCTCGGCCGTGTTCTTCGGGATGGAGACCGGCAGTGCCAGAATGCTTCAGATCATGGAGAAGAATGTCAAGATCGAAGACAACTACAACGCCATCAGGTGGACGATCGAAGAAGGGTTGGACACGACGATCCAACTGGTCCTGGGCATGCCCGGCGAAACTCCGGGTACGATCCAAGAAACGTGCGAGTTCGTCGCGTATGCTGCACAACTCCAGCAGGACAGGAATCCGATGGACGTAAGCATCAACTACGCACAGGCACTACCCGGAACGCCACTTTACGAGTTCGCTCGCGTGAAAGGACTGATCGGGCGAACCATCGATGAAGAGGAACAATATCTCCTGGCTATCTCAGACCGCAATGCCAGCGACGAGGCGACCACGCTGAATTTTACCGAATGGTCCAGGCTCGCACTGGAGACCTGGCGGCCGTTGGTGACCATGCATGCGGCCCGGGCGTACATCAAGAAATTCGGGATGGGCGCGTATCGTCAACAGCTCCTCAAGTCGCGCTATTTCGAGAGGGTGTCCTACTTTGATGATCCCGAAACCGAGGAGACGGAGCCGACTCACAGTAGCGTATCCGATAAGCGCGTGCGCGATGCGGCGAAGCATACCGGCTATTTCAACGCCCCAAAGAGACAGATCGAAAGCAGCGCGCTGTCTGATACCATCAGGCAGCGCCGGGAGCCGATCAAGATCGAGGGGGACCGGCTCCCTGGTTTCTGCCGGCTGCTTGTAACCGGCAAGTGGCGCGCCGTTCTGATTGTTTATCCGATGGTTTGCTACCGGGTCAGGGCATTTCTGCCACTTATGGTAATGCTGTACGATCTCCGTCACAATGGCCTACGCTATGTCGCTCGGATGGCCGTTGAATACATGGCGTTCCACGCGAGACATGTGGCCGGTTGGAGAGCCAGCTTCGCGTTGAGTTACAAATCGCTACGGAGAATAGTCAACAAGGAGATTGCGGCGCCCGCCAGCGATGACCCAGCCATGCTACCCCTAAGACGAGGCAGGTAACTGGTTGGGTTCCTTTTCTAAATAGCTAAACTAGGAGGTCCTGATGAAGGAGCCGTCTGAGTTTCGTGTGTTGCTTGTTTACCCGAATCTCGTTGGCATGCTCGTTCCCCCAATCTCCATTGCGATCTTCACCAGCATCTTCAAAAAGGCTGGCTATGCAGTCCGCCTTTTTGATTCGACGCCTTATATCACGGCCGATACCAGCAGCCCGGAAAAACGGGTTAAGTACCTGCAAGCCCGGAAGTTTTCTTACGATGAGGACCTAGGGGTGACGCCGCGATTCGATCTGGTCGAGGATTTCGCCAAGACTGTCGAGGAGTTTGATCCGGACTTCATGGTGGTGTCCTGCGTCGAGGATACCTTCCTGCAAGCAGTAAAGTTGGTCCGCAGCGTGAGTGACCGCAACATCCCGACGATGTTTGGAGGCGTATTCGTGACCGCGGCTCCAGAAGTCGCCCTGTCGTACGATGGCGTTGACATGATCACGCTCCAGGAGGGGGAACACGCTGTTTTGGAGGTTGCGGCAAGGGTCCGGAATGGGGCGCCGGTTGATGACGTGCCCGGCGTGTGGGTGAAGAAAACTGACGGCCCCATGGTCAGGAATCCAAACGGACCACTGGTTGACATCAATCGGGTGATGCCCGATTTTAGTCTGTTCGACAAATCGAGGTTCAACCGACCGATGGGGGGACGGATTTTCAGAACCATCCCGCTTGAAACTTACCGTGGTTGCCCATACAAGTGCACGTTCTGCAATTCACCCATGCAGTTGAAATTCGCGAGAGAAGCTGGGAACGGGTCCTATCTGCGTAAGAAGACCATGGACACTGTCCGGAGGGAGCTGCGACAGTTGGTTGAGCTGTACGAACCCGAGTTTATGTACATCATCGACGATAGTTTCCTGGCGCGGAGTGAGAAGGAGGTTGTGGAGTTCGTCGAGATGTATAAAGAGTTCCGGCTGCCGTTCTGGTGTAACACCCGGCCGGAGAACGTCACACCGAAGCGGCTTGAGCTTCTGAGGGAGGCCGGATGTTATCGCATATCTTTTGGAGTGGAGCACGGGAACGAGACATACCGCAAAAAGGTGCTCCTCAGACACCCCTCCAACGAGGAGTTGCTTGAGAAGTTCGAGATCATCGCGGAGAGCGGGATCGCATTTAGCGTCAACAACATCATCGGCTTCCCAGACGAGACGCGGGAGATGATATTCGAAACCATCGAGTTTAACCGGCATCTACACGGGTACGATACCCTAACCGTCAGCATCTTCACTCCATATCATGGTACGCCATTGAGAGGCCTGGCTGTTGCAAAGGGATATCTCGACAAGGATAGACTGACGACGCATACCACTTCGTCCTCGCTGCTCAACATGCCAACCCTCTCCTCGCAGGAAATCGACGGCTTGGTGCGGACGTTTACTCTTTATGTCGAATTGCCCAAGAGTCTTTGGCCACAAATCCAAACGGCAGAGCGGTTTGACGAGCAGGGGGAGCGGGTGTTCGCGATTCTGAGTGAAATGTTTCAACAGTCTCTTGGCCAGGACCAGTTCTCTCGCCGCCGTGAAGTGGACTGGGAAATGGTGTTCGGTCACATGAGCAAAGTTCAATTGAGATGAAAGGGTCCACCGTCGACTACTCTGCCGCGAAGGCACACCCTGTAGTTGCAGTCCTCAGGAGAGCATTCAATGATCGAGGAGTTCTTCGTTCCTCCAAGTAATGTCGTTTCCAAGTGGGTGCATCGCTTCATTGGCAAGGCCTTTCCTTTACTGCCGCGACGTCTGCAGCGGAACATGCTCAGAAGCGTCCTTAACGGCGAGGCTGGCGTGCGCTGGGCTGAAAACTACGCCCGGATGCCGCCATTTGAGCCATCCGTACACGCCAAATGGCGAGTAGTGGACAAGGCAGTTGCGGAAGCCGAATCGATTCACTGGATAGGCTGCTGTTCAGGCAGGGAGGTAGCGTTTTTCGCAGCGTGTTATCCGCAGAAACCATTTATCGCGTCCGACCTCTCTGCGAGCATCATTCAGTGGTGTCAGAAGCGGTACGATCTGCCGAATCTTCAGTTTCAGAGGGTGGATGCAACGAGGCATGATTTCGGCGAGGATCTCGTTGTTGCAATGGGAGTTATGACATACATGGATGCTGAGGAAGTCACTCGCTTTTCTCGACATGTGCGCCGGCTAGTATCTGCTGAACCGGTCACAGAGGGCTATGATGAACGTTCTTCATCCTACCGTAGCAGAATGAGCTGGAATCATCCCTATCGCCAAATCTTCAATTGCCGCCACTACGAGGAGATTCCCAACCCAGGGGGCGGCGTCAGCGTCGTCTTCACGGTGGGTATCGATGGATTCTCCAGGTCGGACTAAACTAACCTCTGATGGTTTATTATGTTTCTTAAGAACGCGCCCTGGAACACGTCGGGCAACTTCGTCCGGCAAATGGCGGCGGCCGTGCGGGAGTTCGGCAGCCGCCCGCTGCTGCCCCCAGCGGTCCTTGGGGTGTGGGAGTTCCCCAACCTGATTCGGCGCGTGGGAAACATCCTGGACATGGGCTTTCTCAGTGCGGCGCAGCGCGATCTGCCGGTGCTCCGTGGTGCAGGTAAGACTCAGGAGGAATCTGAGTACGGTTCGACGACGTTCATTACTCATCTTGCTTCCAAAATCGTAATCGCGACCGGTGTGCTGGTCTACGGGGTCCTGTTTTGGCATCGCTATAGCGTGGCCGAGCGCGCGGCCTTCATTGCGGCTAAAGGGGGGAAGCTTAGTATTGTAGGCGAGCCCCTTCAGTTCTTTCGGCAGAACAGGTGGTGGTGGCTGACGCCGATGGTCCTGATATTGTTGCTGTTTG
>JBHIAO010000472.1:0-4492 GCA_046758565.1 Anaerolineae bacterium | reverse complement strand
GCTCACCCGCGAGATGTTCGAGCGGGAAATCGGGCTCACCCGCGAGATGTTTGAACGGGAGATCTTGCTCACGCGCGAGCTGTTCGATGAGCGCTTCAACACAGTCGATGAGCGCTTCAACAGCCTCACTTTCAGGCTCAACCTCTTTATCGCCATTGCCTTGCTGGCCCTGACCCTGGCCAACCCCACCTTTGTCGCGTTGATAGAGCGGCTCTTCAGATGATCCATGATCAGTACTTGGGAAAACTCAACGCTAACCCTCCCGCAGGTTGTCGATTGGACGCCATGATCGGTTTGGAGCGTGTGTTGCATAACATAATCAAAACCTGCGGGAAGGTGATCAAAGGAAATTCCCAAGTACTGATGATGGTAGAGGATAGCCAGGGCCAGGGCCGGCGCCACCTGGCTCGTGTTCGAGCGCAGTAAAGCGCGCGCCGGCCCCGGTTGCCCTGTCGTGCCCAGATGGGTCAGGCGAGCCGCTGAACGCTTAACCCGCACCTTCCCCCGGCGTGGGCACCGCGCCCAACTGCTGCATCAGCCCCATCTCCCACAAACGGTTTGTGATTCGTGTGTCGTGTGAAAGTTGAAGTCTTTCAGCCCATAGGCACGCCTCCTTGTTTATGGTTGTTCACCATCCGTCTGGTGGCCGGCCACAGATGACAGCGAATGTGGGGGTTGACCGAACGGGCACGCCATCGATTCGATAAACCCTGGCCTTATTCTGTTCTGACATTGGGTATTCTCCTTTCCTGAGTCAGGAGTGGAGCGGAGCGCAACTCCTGGCGGGCGTATTCCGTTGTCATGTGCGGCCGCCCCCTTTGACTTGCAGGTGCCGGCTTGCTATACTTCCCTCTCTCTACCGGACACTTTTGGCTGCGGCGGGAATCGCACCCATTTTGCGCTCGCGGCGGATGAGAATCCGCCGCTTGGTGATCCCAGAGAGCCCCTTTCCCCCGCAACGTCCGTCGCCAAACAGCTAACCTTCGACAGGGCGTACGTGGAGATTGCCCCTCGACAGCCCTGTCACTTCGGCGACGCTCAGTGCAGGCCTGAGCACAGCCGAAGGGCTCGGGACAGCGCTTCGTCACTCCGCTCCTTTCTCCGTCTGTACGCCATGCCCTCCCGTTATCACGTTCAGGGGCGGACAGCAGCCATAATTTGCCGGTTGACCTCCACGCGCGTCAAGAAAGTCTGCTGCAGGGCTTTGTCCTCAATTTTCTCCGCCTTCGCGACCATCTCCTGGTGGGCTTTGGCAAGATAGTGATCCGCCGCCTTATTTTGTCCGGCGGCGCGTAGAATGCAGGCGTGGTTGAAGAAGATCTCCTCCTCGGCCCCTTCGATCCGTCCCTGCTCCTCCAGCAATGCCACGGCGTGGGAGGAGCGCTCCAGAGCCAGGGCCTCGTCGCCGATTTTGAGGCTCGTCAACCCCTGTAACGACAAGCCATAAATCTCAGCGTGGATCAGATGGAGCTCACGGGCCAGCGTGACAGCTTCATCGGCCAGTGCCGCAGCTTCGGTGAGACGCTCCGGTTCGCCACCGGCCAACAAGACCATAGCCAGGTAATTGAGGGCATTGGCCAGCAAGTATGGCTGGCCCACCTGCCGGCTCAGGGTTGCTGCCGTGCGCAGCCGGCGCTCAGCCGCCTCCAGGCGGTCCAGGTGATAAAGCGCCCGGCCGATGTTGATATGCGCCCGCGCTTCCTCGTTGCGGTCACCCACCTTGCGCGCTATGTCCAGCGCCTGCTCGGCGTAGTCCAGGGCCCTCGCATACTCGCCAACATGCCACAGCGCAAAAGCGATGTTCCCCAGGTACATGCCTTCAGCGCGACGCCCTCCCCGCTCGCGCATGAGCTGTAGCGCCTGCCGGTAGTGGGACAAGCCGGCTTCATAGTCGCCCAGGATGATGCTGCTGTTGCCCAGCCAGTTGGTATATGCCTCTTCCAAGCCTGGATCTCCCAGTTGCCGCACGATGTCCAGCGCTGTCTGGAACAAGTCCACCGCTTTCTCGTACTGGCCCATCCGAAAGTGGCCATAAGCCATCTTCGCCCATGACCAGGCTTGCCCCTTGCGATCCCCGGCCTGCAAGGCTAGCTCCAGCGTCTGTTGCGCCATCTGGACACACACCACAAAGTCGCCGGTGTCAGCCAGATGGCCGGCATAATAGGTGCGAGCTTCAATCAGCCGTGTATCATCTCCCAACTGAGTCGCAGCCTGGATGAGCGCCTCGAAAGTGTGTCCTTCTGCCGGCCGCCGACCCAACTGGCCCAGGATCAGCCCCTGAGCCCGGAGGATGTCGAACCGCCGTGCCAGGTTCTCCTGCACGGCCTGGGGATCTTTCTCCTCGGCTGCCAGACGATCACACAGGGCCAGCGCCTGATCGTAGTGTGCCAACGCTTCCTCATTGGCGAAGCTCTTCCGGGCGCGGTCGCCGGCCAGGATCGAATAGCCCAGCGCCTTGTCATCCAGGCCGGCTTCCAGGAAGTGGCGCGCCAGTTGCACGGCAATCTCCTCCGCCTGCTCCCCGTACAACGCTTCCAGCATCAGGCCCACATCTTCGTGCAGCAACGACCGCTCCACCTCGTCCAGGTTGTTGTACAGGTACTTCTGGAACAGGTTGTGCTGAAACCGATACAGCGACAGCCGCTGCCGCCCGATGCGCTGCCTCCCCTGAGCCCGCACCAGCCGGTGTTGTTTGTCCAACTCACGGCTCAACCGCCGGACCAGCCCCCGCTCGTCCAGCGCCTGCACCCGGGCCACCACCTCGGCGGTGAAGTCCTCACCCTCGACGCTGGCCACGGTCAGCGCCTCCTGCAGCTCCGCCGCCAGCCGGCCGATGCGCTGGGCGATCACACCCTCCACCCGGGCCGGCAGGGCATCCCACGCCAGCGCCGGCTGTGCCACCCAGCGGCCGGTTTGGTCTTGGACAAGATCACCGCGCTCCTGCAGGTCCCGCAGCAGCTCGACGGTGAACAGGGGATGCCCGCGCGTATGCTGGAACAACGCCTGGCGGAAGTCCTCGCCCAGCCGGTTGGGCGTGGTGTCAAGGAAAGCGTCGATGAACTGCCGGCCCGCCGCTTCATCCGCCTGGCCCAGGTGCACCACCATGTCCCCCAGGTAGCGCTTGAATTCGTTCACCACCGGTTCCAGGGGATGACGTTCACCCCGCCGGCCCAGCGCCACATCCTCCGGGCGGTAGGTCCCCACGATCAAGATGCAGCTCTCGCCGATCCGTCGGCCTAGCCGGAACAGCAGCTCGATAGAGCCGGCGTCGGCCCACTGCAGATCATCCACCACCAGCAGCAGCGGCTGCTCCGCCGCCAGGGCCTGCAGCACCCGGGTGTACTGCTCGAAAATCTGGTTCTGGTCCAGACCCCGTCCTGATGGTTCGACAAGCTCACCACGCCGGCCTGCTCGAAGGGCCTGTGTCCTGGCCGGCGGGGGCGTCCGCCCTGTGCTGCACCAGCGCCTCCAGTCGGTCCATCCAGCCCACCCGCTGGGCCAGCCGGCTGCCCACCCGCGATGCCAGAGCCGCCCCCGGCACGAAGATGTCGATCAGGTCCGGTCCGTATTCCACCAGGGCCTGGCCCGAGACGCGCAGAAAGGCCTGCAGCCGGCCGGCGTTCTCCTGGGTGATGGCGCCCTGCGCCGGGCCGGTCTCGACGTCGCCGGTGAGCAGCGCCAGCACCTCGCGGAAGGGCAGGTAGGGATCGCCGGCACCGGTCTGGGCATCCCCCTGCCCGACGGCCACCAGCAGATCGCTGTGGGCGTCCTGCGCGCGGCGGGCGAATTCGGTGACCAGGGCCGTCTTGCCGGCGCCGGCCTCACCGGTGACGAAGCACACCTGGCCCTGGCCGGCCAGGGCGCGGTCCAGGAACGTTTGAAGTTGCGTCAGTTCTCGTTCACGTGCGACGAATACTTGTTCAGTCATCACACCAACCTCCTTTAGCATCGCCGCCTTAGCTCTACCTTGGCCTTGTTAGATTTGGCCGCTGCGTGGCCCTCACCCCCCTAACCCCCCTCTCACAACCCTTCGACTGGGCTCAGGGCAGGCCCTGGGAGAGGGGGGAACTTGGGCTCCCCTCCCCCAAATTTTGGGGGAGGGGCTGGGGGAGGAGGCCTGCGTGCGGTCATTTTAACAATGGGGATACCCCTTAAGTTGACACATATGGGCTCAACCCCCAGGGCGGCTTGACAGCGCCGCGCTTCAACGATAGAATTGAGCCGGATTGTCGGATAGCCGTGGCACGTCCTGATCCGTCCCGCTGAATCTCCGCGAATGCGAAGGAGTGATTGAGCAGACATGGCTATGAATGAGTACGTCCTACCGCGCGAGGCCTTCGCTCTGTTAGAGGAAGCCCTGGGGGAACGGCAAAAAGCTGAGGTCTTCGCCCGGGCCATCGAAGCGGCCATCGGGGCCATCGAGACCCGGGCGGAGGAGTCGATCACGGCCAGGAAAGAGCACCTCAAGATCGAGCTCAAGGAAGAGCTGCGG
>JBHIAO010000471.1:0-4503 GCA_046758565.1 Anaerolineae bacterium | reverse complement strand
ATCCACCTGGATCGGCCGGCGGAGGCTTTCGATGAGCTGCGGACGCTGTTCCAACGACAGCGGACGGCGTCGATTTATCTCGAACTGCGCGACGCGGCGCAGGCCGTCGGTCGCTGGGAGGCGCTTTATCCCCAACTGACGGCTGAGATGCAGGAGCACGTGCTGGCGGGGATCCGGCCGGAGGGCTACGCCGTCAGCCTCTTGTTGGAGGCCGGCCTGCTGGGCTATGCCCACTTGCTGGAGGGGGACTGGCAGCAGGCTGTCGAGTGGGCCTTGAATCCGGCGGTCCCAGCCGGCTGGCGGAAGGATGATCTGACTCGCACGGTGACCACCGGTCTGTTGCGGATGGCGCTCGCTACCCGAGGAGTGCCGGGCGATGATGTGCTGACAGAGGAGTTGCACGATGCTCCGGAGGTCATCCGTGAGCATGGTGATCGTCTGGAGCCGGTGGCACGGTCGCTGCCGGCTGAGTCGTTGCTGGATAGCGCGGTACGATTATACGAGCGCCTGGTTGAGCGAGCCATTGGCGGTAAGGATCGCAGCTCCTACGCCGTGGCCGGCGCCTACTGCAAGGTCATCCGGTCCATCCGGCGTTTGCAGGGGCGCGAGAGTGACTTTGAGCGCTACTACCAGGGCTTGTTTGCCACCTACTCTCGCTATTCGGCGCTGAAGGACGAACTGCGGAAGGCGGTGGGGTAGGGATTGGAGATTGGAGATTGGGGAGATGAAAGACCCATGGGAGATCATTGAGCAACTGTCAGCCGGCGACGCGCTGGCCGTTCTGAAAACCCTGGCCCGCGACGACGAGCACCTGGCCGTTCGCATCGCCGAGATTGCCACGGAGTACCTGAGTGACGTTGATCCAGAGGAAGTGGCCCTGATGCTTTACCACGATCTGAACTTCCTGGAAGTCGAGGAAGTCTGGGACCGGGCCGGCCCGACGCGCCACGGCTACGTCCATCCCGGTGAAGCCGCCGACGCGATGATCCAGGAGGTTCTTGATCCGTACCTGGAGGAGCTTAAGAAGTACCAGAGCCTGGGTATGAAGGCAGAAGCGAACCGGATGTGCATGGGACTGCTACTGGGATTGTTTAAGTTCGACCATGAGTCTCCGTCCGAGTTCAAAGACTGGGCAGGTGGCGGGGTCGGCCATTTTGATTGGGCGGTGGTGGATGCGTGGAAGGCCGGCGGGCCCAGCCGGGCGGACCGTGCGGCGGTCAAGGGGTTTGTCGAGGAGGAGTTGGCCGGCTGGGGGGCGGGGCTGGTTTAGGGGGCACTGAATCACTAAAACACTGAGGTGGATGAGGCAACTGATCAGTGTGTCTCAGTGGTCTTCAGTTCAGAGTCACAGCGTCCTGGCGATACAGTTCGACGGCAATCTCGTGACGCAGTTCAGGGTAGCGGTCCAGGAGCGCAGCCAGGGCCGCGCTTAGCACCTCACAGAAGTCTGCCAATAGGGATAGACCGTTCAACTCGTCCAGGTGAATGATCGGGCCAGCATCGCAGACGATTGCCGGTGTGTCATTCTTGGCCATGCAAACCCCATTCAACGTCCTGGCGGATGAACTGTTCCATCAACTCGGCGCGGTGGCTTTCCAGAAAGCGTCGTAATGCCTCACCAATGAGTGTGTCGACATCGCGAAACCAGCCGGCTTGGACCAGCCGTTCGATTTCTTCAAAAAGATGGTTCGGCACCTTTGCCTGCACGGTCACTGTGTTCATTTTCGCATCTCCTTCCCGTTGGACATTCTCGCCCGTAATTATAGGCCAGCTTGTGCAAGATCACAACCATCGGCCGTCGGCGGCCGTCATGCCCACCACATATGCAACGTGCTAAGCGGGTTCCCGCACGCCTGCGGTTCTCTTACTCACGGCGCCGGCCATTGGGCAACCAGCTCATCCTGCGCAGCGCGGAGGCGGCTCAGAATTTCCTCAGCGCCGGCAAGGTCCCCGCGTGCCCCCATCTGTTTCTCCAGGGCACGGCAGGCATCCTCTAGTTCGCCCCATTCCCCGGCAAGCTCCAGTCCAGAATTGTATGCCTCTTCTGCTGTTTCTTCTTGGCCCACGCAGAGTAACGCCAGCCCCAGCGTGAAGTGGACCTCCGTCAGGTGCTGATCCCTCTCAAGTGCCCGCCGGCAGCGGGCGATGGCCGCATCCGGCTCCTCACGGGCCAGGTGGAGATGGGCGTGGCGAAGGTGCAGGTAAGGATGGTCCGCATCCAGCGCGGCGGCTTGGGCCAGAAAAGCCTCTACTTGGTCCAGCCATCCCAAGTTCAGACAGGCGCTGGCGCAGTTGCGCAGGTACATGGCCCGCGCGTCCTTCGCTTGCGCCAGGTCTGCCGCCTGCCGAAACGCGTCCAGCGCGGGTTGATGGCGTTCGAGCCGGCTGAGCGCGCTGCCCAGCCCGTTCCAGGCCCTCCGGGTCCTCCGGCTGGCCTCATGGAACTTGGTCAGTTCAGCGAAAAACCGGGTTTCTTTGCTACTTACCCTGAATAGTTGCCTCGCGGTCAAGAAGCTTGACAACATGTATATTCTGTGTTACAATTGTTTCCAATAAGGGGTATGATGATGACACGAGATACATTGAGGCGTCGCGCTCTTAGCTCGCTCGATGCTACCCTCCTGTCTACTCTCAGCGGGCAAGGCAAGGATGTTTTCAACACGCAGACTGCGGCAAGCGTCTTGGGGCAACCCTCGACCGTTGTGCGAAAGCGGTTACACAATCTGGTTAAGAAAGGTTGGCTGCGTCGGCTGGAGAAAGGGAAGTACTTGATCGTGCCCCTGTCGGCTGGACCAGAAGGAGAGTACGTACCCGACGAACTGGTCGTCGCTGCTCACCTGGTTCAGCCTTACTACATCTCCTATTGGACTGCTCTGCGCTACTATGGCTACACCGAGCAGGCCGGGTCCACAGTGTACGTCGTCACGGCGCGGCGAAAACGACGGCTGGCCGTAGGCGGGGTGGTCTATCGCTTCATCACTGTCAACGAGCAGAAATTCTTTGGCACACGTCGCGTTTGGATAGACGGGGTGGCAGTGCAGATGGCCGAGCGAGAGAAGGCCTTGACCGACTGTCTCGACCGGCCAGACCTGTGTGGTGGGATCGTCGAGGCAGCCAAAGCGGTTTGGCGCGGGCGTGAGGAGATGGATTGGGAGAAAGCTCGCAGCTACGCGCAGCGTATGGGGAACCGGACGATCCTCAAGCGGCTGGGCTTCCTGCTGGAGCTGTACGACCTGGGCACGCCGTCTCTGCTGGAGGCCATGCGTAGCGAGATCAGCGCTGGATACTCGGCTCTGGACACACTCTACCCCCACGAGGGGCGGCATGATAGCGGTTGGGGGTTGATCGTCAATGTGGCCGAGGGTGACTTGCTGGCTTGGAGAGAGACCTGACGTGATCAGCTTGCGGGAAGTCCAGCAGATTGCCTACCGTGCTGGCGTATCGGCGCGGATGATCGAGCGGGATTATGTCCTCACATGGGTCCTGGCAGGCATCGCTGGACATCCGGCATTGGGTCCGGCGATGGTCCTCAAGGGCGGGACGGCACTGAAGAAGGTCTACTTTGCTGAATGGCGATACAGCGAGGATCTGGACTTCACCGCTCGGTCGGAGATAGCCTCCGACATCCTTCAAGGATATCTTGACGATGTGAGCGCTGTTGTGCATGATGAAGCAGAAATCGAAACACAGATTGCATCCGTTGAGCCCCGGCGTGATGGGTCAGTGTTACGCAATATTACAGTCTACCTCAGTTACGTTGGTCCCCTGCGCCGTACGCGACGGTGGCGGCAGTTGAAACTTGATTTCACCTTTGACGAACTGATCGTGAGCCAGCCGGTTCGACGATCTGTCAGGCGCACCTACTCGGACGAGCCGGAACCGGCCCCAGAGGTGCTGGTATACTCCCTGGAAGAGATTTGTGCCGAGAAGTTGCGCACGTTGCTCCAACGCACCCAGCCTCGTGACTTATACGACGTGTGGCGAATTCTCACGGAGCAACCGGGGATGCTGGATCTGTTTGTGGTGTCTGAAACGTTTCGCCAGAAATGTCATCACAAGGGATTGTCGCCCGATGATCTAGCGAATGTACTGGTGCCAGAACGAGTGGAGAAGATTCGCCGCGCCTGGCAAGTGCATCTGGCGGATCAGATCACAGATGTTCCCCCTCTGAATCAGATAGTCCGAGAGACTGCGCGGTCACTGCGAACGCACCTCTTATCGTGAGTGTCACGCCGGCCTCAGCGTCTACGAGATGTTGGATGAACTGAAGCGACGCGATATTGAGCTTGTTTCGCCTGAACGGGCTCACGGCGCCGGCCACTGGGCAACGAGCTCATCCCGCGCAGCGCGGAGCCGGCTCAGGATCTCCCCTACGCCGGCAAGATCCCCGCGTGCCTGCATCTGTTTCTCCAGGGCTTGACAGGCATCCTCCAATTCCACCCATTCCCTGGCAAGCTCCAACCCAGAATTGTAAGCCTCTTCGGCGGCTTTCCGCCGGCCCGC
>JBHIAO010000470.1:0-4505 GCA_046758565.1 Anaerolineae bacterium | reverse complement strand
CGCCTTGATCGTATGGGTGTACAGTTTGATGAGCGCCTTAATCGTACGAGTACACAGTTAGATGATCGCTTGGATCGTATGAGTGCACAGTTCGATGAGCGCCTTGATCGTATGAGCATCCAATTCGATGAGCGCTTCGATCGGCTCAGTATCGACATCAACCGTCGTATGGACCGCATGGAAGAGCGCATGGCATCCACCACCCGTTGGACAGTTAGCACCATTGCCCTCTTTGGCACCATCATCACAATTTTGTTGGCTATTAGCCAGTTTTCACCCTGAGCAACGAACGGTGGCGTTCCTGGCTGAGAACTGGCAGGTGGCAGAATGGATCGGTGGCGGCTGCCCGCCACCATGGATTTTCGGGCGCGAACCAGAAAGCAGACACTGTATGGACCAGCGACGGCAGCGGCTTTATCGCACTCCCGCCATCGTGCTGAAGCGGCAAGATTTCGGCGAGGCCGACCGTATTCTGACGCTGTTCACGCCAGACGTGGGCAAACTTCGCGTCATAGCCAAAGGCGTGCGCAAAATCACGAGTCGCAAGAGCGGCCACGTCGAACTGTTCACCTACAGCCACCTGCTCATCGCCAAGGGGCGCAACCTGGACATCGTCACCCAGGCCGAGACGCTCCAGTCATTCCGAGCCGTCCGTGAGGATCTCTCGCGGATCATGTACGCCTACTACATCGCTGAACTGGTCGATCAGTTCACCGAGGACCGCGACGAGAATCGCCGCCTGTTCGACCTGTTGCTCGCGACGCTCCAGGCCCTGGGTGAGACGGACGATGTCCGGCGAACGACGCGGTTTTTCGAGCTGCGATTTCTGGAGGCTGTGGGCTATCGCCCCCAGTTGTTCCGATGCGTTCAGTGCAACCGAGAGATCGAGCCCGTGGACAACTTTTTCGGTCTTGAGGCGGGAGGCGTGCTGTGTCCGGACTGTATCGTCGGCGTCCCCGAAAGGCCACGTCCTGAGCTTGCTGAAGGGCCGGCCATCCGTGAAGGGTATGCCGGATACGGAGAGAGCCCCTCGCCGGTCCGGCCGTTGTCACTGAATGCACTAAAGGTACTGCGCTTCATGCAGAGGGAGCCGTACCCTGCCGTGGAGAAACTCAACATTCGCCGCGAGACGCACGGTGAGATGGAGCGGCTTATGCACCGCTATCTGACGCACTTGCTGGAGCGTGACCTGAAATCGGTGGAGTTTCTCGGGACACTGGCAGTGACCAGTAAACAGTAGTCAGTAAACAGGAAACAGGAAACAGGAACGGTGAACAGTGAGCACTGACTATCTTGACAACGTTGGATTGAACATATGTGCGAAGAAACCCGTTTTTTCGTCTGCAATAACTAGGATTTTGGTCACCGAAAGCCACTCGAACAACCAGATCTCCTTCTTTTTGGGCGCTAAAAAACGGGTTTCTGGCGGAATTTATCAATGTCAAGCTACTGTTCACTGTTCACTGTTTACTGATCACTGATCACTGCACATCGTGCATAGGAGGGGACTAAGGAATCATGAGCGATAAGATCTTGACTTTCCAGGAGGCCATCCAGCGGCTTCATCAGTTCTGGGCGGACTATGGTTGCATCATCTGGCAACCGTATAACGAAAAAGTCGGTGCAGGTACGGCGAACCCGGCGACGGTGCTGCGTGTCCTTGGCCCAGAGCCGTGGAACGTCGCCTACGTGGAACCATCGTTCCGGCCGGCGGACGGCCGCTACGGCGAGAATCCTAACCGGTGGCAGGGCTACTATCAATATCAGGTTATCCTGAAGCCCGGCCCCGCCAACAACCAGGAAGTGTATATCGATAGCCTGAAGGCGCTGGGTATCGATCCGCGCAAGCACGACATCCGGTTCGTGGAGGACAACTGGGAATCGCCGGCGCTGGGTGCCTGGGGGCTTGGCTGGGAAGTGTGGCTGGACGGCCTGGAAATCACACAATACACATACTTCCAGCAATCCGGCACCGTTGACCTGGATCCGGTGTGCGTCGAAATCACCTATGGTATCGAGCGCATTGTCATGTTCCTGCAACACGTCCAGAACTTCGTTGACATCGTCTGGATGGACAATCTGACCTACGGGGACCTCCATCTGCCCAGCGAGGTCGACTACTGCAAGTACAACTTCGACTATGCTGAGGTGCCACGGCTGCGCGAACTATACGACATGTTCGAGGAGGAAGCGAAAAACGCGCTGGAACATGATCTGGTGCTACCGGCCCACGACTATGCCTTGCGCTGTTCCCACACCTTCAATCTCCTCGATGCTCGGGGGGCTATCGGTGTGACTGAACGAGCCCGCTACTTTGCCCGGATGCGCGAATTGGCCAGGCGCATCTCCGAGGCATGGATCGCGGAGCGTAAATCCCTGGGCTATCCGCTGATGAAGAGTTGGAACGGCGGAACAGCGTTGCTGGTTCCGTCGAGATCGGCCGCCGATGAAACAGCGCTGGAACCGGTCAACGAAACGCGTGACTTTGTGCTGGAGCTGGGTACAGAAGAAATCCCGGCCGATGACTTGAACACGGCCATCGGCCAATTGCGGGACAAGGTGCCCGAGATGTTAGACGACGCCCGCCTGGACTATGAGGACGTTCGCGTACTCGGCACACCGCGACACCTGGCCGTCTACGTGTCGAGTCTGGCACCCAGACAGCGGGGCACCGAGGACACCGTACGTGGCCCAGCAGCCGATATCGCCTTCGACGCAGCCGGCCAGCCTACGGCCGCGGCCCAGGGGTTCGCCCGCAGCATGGGCGTATCCGTGGACGAGCTGCAAGTGGAGGAGATCGATGGACAGCGTCGCGTCGTCGCCGTTCGCCGCGAAGAGGGCCGGCCGGCAACTGAGGTCCTGTCCGAACTTCTACCCGACCTCATCGGTCAGCTCAGCTTCCCCAAGTCAATGCGGTGGGACGCAACTAACGTGGCGTTTTCGCGGCCCATCCGCTGGGTTGTGGCCCTTCAGGGCGACACGGTGGTTCCATTCACCTTCGCCGACGTCCCCTCGGGTCGGACAAGTCGCGGCTTGCGCTCTCTGGACTCTCCGGAGTTCAGCATCTCGCGAGCCGAAGATTACTTCGACACCATCGAGCGCCAGGGCATTGTGCTCGACCATGAGAAGCGACGGGCCATCATCCTTGAGCAACTGGCGGAGCTCGCCGGCGAGGTCGGCGGGTTCGTCCCGGACGAGCCAGAGCCCCTGGAAGAGGTGATCCATCTGGTAGAGCATCCCGTTGGGCTCCGTGGCGAGTTCGATCCATCTTTCCTTGATTTACCCAGGGACGTCCTGATCACGGTGATGAAGAAGCACCAACGGTATTTCCCGGTGGTGGATGCTGATGGCGAGCTGATGCCCTATTTCATCACCTTCGCTAACAGTGATCACATGGATCCTGATACGGTGCGGCGGGGTAACGAGGAGGTCATTCGCGCACGCTTCGCCGACGGTGAGTTCTTCTATGACGTCGATACCCAGAAGGACCTGGTGGACTTTATCCCCGCCTTGTCGAACCTGATGTTCCAGCAAGACCTGGGCTCGGTTTTGGACAAAGTCGGCCGGCTGGAATCCCTGGTCCCGAGACTGGCTCAGCGGCTGGGCCTGTCGCCTGAGGAACAGGCCATTGCCGAGAAAGCTGCCGCGTTGGCCAAGGCCGATCTACCAACCCAGATGGTCATTGAGCTTACCAGCCTGCAGGGCATCATGGGGCGTGAGTACGCTCTGCGCTCCGGGGAAGACCCTGCCGTCGCCCAGGCTATCTTCGAGCACTATCTGCCACGAGGGGCGGGCGACGCCCTCCCCGAGACGAAGGCCGGCATCGTCGTCGGCATCGCCGATCGGCTGGACAGCCTGGTCGGGCTCCTGGCCGTGGGGATGCAGCCGACCGGCTCGGCGGACCCGTTTGCCTTGCGCCGGACAACCCTGGGGCTGGTTCAAGTCCTGGTCAATCGCGACATCGACCTGAACCTCGCCGAGGCCGTTGAAGACGCCGCTGAGAATATGCCCGTCGAGGTGACATCTGAGGCGAAGCAAGCTGTCCTTCAGCTCATCCGACGTCGGCTCCAGGGGATTCTGCTTGAGGCCGGCTATCGGCACGATGTGGTCGAGGCTGTACTGGCGGAGCAGGGCGACAACCCGTACCGCGCGGCACAAGCCGTCGAAGCCCTGAATCACTGGGTTGAACGGGAGGATTGGGATCAGCTACTCACCGCTTACAGCCGCACAGCTCGTATCGTACGGGAAACCGGGGAGCACGCATTGCAGCCCGAGGCGTTGCAGGAAGACGCCAGCCGGCGGCTCTTCCAGGCATACCAGGATGCTCGAGCCCGTCTTGACGCGTCCAGGTCCCTGGACGGATTCCTCGAGGCCTTCCAGCCAATGATCGAGCCCATCAACACCTTCTTCGACGACGTGCTGGTCATGGCGGAGGACGAGACACTCCGCGAAAACCGCCTGGCACTCCTGCAGCGCATCACTGAACTGGCGGACGGCATCGCCGA
>JBHIAO010000469.1:0-4540 GCA_046758565.1 Anaerolineae bacterium | reverse complement strand
GCACCATGTGCTCGGCAATCATCCGGCGCATGGGGGTTAGCTCCATGATCTCCCCGGGCACCGCCGCCGGCACCTCCTCAAGCGGACGGGCCGGCGCTGCGGGTGGCGCTTCCTCGCGCCGCTTCCCCCGTTCTTCTATGTACTTGAGAATGTCTTTCTTCGTCACTCGGCCACCGCGACCGGTGCCGGGGACGTCTTCGACGTTTACCCCGTGCTCAGCCGCGATGCGGCTCACGACGGGGGAGATTCGGGCCGCGCCCGGGGGCTTCGGTGGTGCCTTGCCGTCGGCGCGCTCCACCGCCGGCTTCTCCGCCGTGTCCTGAGCTTGTCGAAGGGGTGTTGCGGCCGGCGCTTCACGGGTCTCAGCCGGCACCGCTTCACCTGCTTCACCAACCACGGCCAAAACGGTGCCGACGTCCACGGTCTCTCCCGCCGGCACCTTGATGTCCAGCACGATGCCCTCAATTTCCGACGTGATCTCCGTGTCGACCTTGTCGGTGACCACTTCCAGCAGCGGCTCATACTTTTCAATGTGATCTCCGACCTCTTTGAGCCACTGGCCGATTGTGCCTTCAGTTACGCTTTCACCTAACTGGGGCATTCTGATCTCTCGTGCCATGGTGTCTCCTTTGTGAGTCCAGAATTGACAGGAATACAACTTCCCAACAGATAGACATGGCATCGGACGACGTAAAACGTGAAGCGTGAAACGTGATGACTTTACTTCGGCGTTGACTCCTCACGTTTCACGTTTTGCGTTTCACGAGCCTGGGATGCATCATCAAGCAGAAGTAAGTGCTGCCGTGTCAGAAGCATGATGTCTTCTAGTACGCCGCCAGCTCATGAATCGCGGCGGCGATCTTCTCTGGATTGGGTAAGAAGAAGTCCTCCATCGGCTTGGCGTACGGCATCGCTGGGATGTCGGGGCCGGTGAGCCGCTGGATTGGGCCATCCAGCCACTCGAACGCTTCATCGGCAATAAGCGCTGCTAACTCAGCGCCGAGTCCCATAGTCCGGTTGTCTTCATGAACGATAAGTACTTTGCTAGTCTTCTTCACCGAATCCAGGATCGTCTCCTTATCCAGTGGATGAAGGGTCCGCAAATCAACCACTTCCACGTCGATCCCCTCGCCGGCAACCACCTCAGCGGCCTGCAGGGTGTCGTGCAGCATCATGCCGTAGGCGAAAACCGTGAGGTCCGTGCCCTCGCGCTTGACCTCGGCCAGGCCGATAGGGATCTCGTACGGCTCGTCTGGCACCTCGCCCCGGATCGATCGATAGGTCCTCTTGTGCTCCAGATACAAAACCGGATCGGGATCGCCAATGGCGGCGCGAAGCAGGCCGGCGGCGTCGTAGGGTGTCGATGGTGCGACGACCTTCAACCCCGGAACATGGGCAAAGAAAGCCTCCACACTCTGGGAGTGATACAGGCCGCCATGAATACCACCGCCGTACGGTGTACGGATCACCATCGGCACGTTCCACTGACCGTTCGAGCGGTAGTACATCCGAGCTGCTTCGTTCACAATCTGGTCAAATGCGGGATGGATGAAGTCCGCAAACTGGATTTCGGCGATGGGGATCATGCCGTTGAGGGCTGCGCCGATGGCAACGCCGATGATGCCTAGCTCCGCCAGTGGCGTATCAATGACGCGTACCTCACCAAACTCGTCCAGGAACCCCTCAGTTGCCCGGAACACACCGCCTTTGGCACCGACATCCTCTCCCAAGATGATGACGCGATCATCGCGTTGCATCTCATCCCACATGGTGTCATGTATCGCTTGAATGATGGTCTTTGTCGGCATTCGTGCCCTCCTCAACCACCTGGGTTCCAATTGCGGGGCGGTGCTGCGAAGACATGTGCCAGCGCGTATTCCGACGGTGCGTAAGTCGCTTGGTCAGCATATTCCGTCGCATCGTTGACCAGTTGCATGATCTCGGTCTCGATCTCGTCTATGCCTTCATCGCTGATGATTCCGTGCTCCAACAAATATGTACGGAAGCGATGGATGGGGTCCCTCTCTTCCTTCCACGGCTCAACCTCGTCTGCACTGCGGTAGAGCCGATCGTCGTCATCACTGGAATGGGGCACAATCCGGTAGGTCTTGGCTTCGATAAGGGTCGGTCCCTCGCCGGCCCGCGCCCGTTCGACGGCCTCCTTCATCACCGCGTAGACAGCCAGTACATCGTTGCCATCCACCACTACGCCCGGGAATCCATAGCCGGACGCCCTTTCAGCCACGTTCTCGATGGCCATCTGCTTTGACTGATGCACAGATATCGCGTATTGGTTATTCTCGCACATAAAAATGACCGGCAGTTTCCAGATGCCGGCGAAGTTGAGACCCTCATGGAAGTCGCCTTTGCTGGACCCGCCTTCGCCGAAGCATGTCAGCGTTACAGCGTCCTCACCGCGAATCTTGCTGGCGAGGGCGAGGCCGGCAGCCTGAGGGATCTGTGTGGCCACCGGACTGGAGCCCGATACGATGCGCGCTTCCTTCTTGCTGAAGTGGGCCGTCATCTGCCGGCTTCCGCTTGTGACATCCCCGTGCTTAGCAAACAGCGCCAGCATCAGTTCGCGAGGGGTCATCCCGAACCGAAGAACCATGCCGATGTCGCGGTAATAGGGGTGCAGGATGTCTCGATCGCGGTCCAGGGCCCAGACGGCACCTACCTGTGTCGCTTCATGCCCCTGGCATGAAACGTGAAAGGGAACTTTGCCTTGTCGTTGCAGGATCCACATCCGCTCGTCCAGACGCCGCGAAAGCACCATTGTGCGGTACATCTCGATGAGGTCGCCCTCAGACAGGCCAAGTTTCTCATGTTGTGGCGCTTCCCGAGTCTGCACTGACTCGAGTTCCTTCGTTGCAATCATGCCACACCTCCTTGTGTGCTCTATTGAATCAAGCGTCGTTAGTACGATGCGCTTTGAGAAGTAAAAGTTACCTTGGTTGGAATAGTCAGGTTTTCAGGGGCAGGTCTGCCCTCGGGTGGCGGACCGTAGGCCGGCACGCCAGGCCTGGGACGCTCCCATGCCGGCAGGATTGGCAGCGATTATACCATAAGACGACCGTACCGTCCACTGATGGGGGCGGTGGACGAAACAAACGGTCGTTTGTAGAGACTCGGCTTTCAAGGTATAATCACCATGTGAGAGAAGTGGTGTTGTGATGAGAGGATAGAAGCGTGAAGGTTTTGCTGGTTGACGACCATCCGTTGGTGCGCGACGGTATTGCAAGCTTACTTGTGGCGAGGGGCCTGGAGGTAGTGGGCGAGGCCGGCGATGGCGTCGAGGCGTTGCACAAGGCGCGACAGCTTCATCCGGACATCATCCTGATGGATATTCGTATGCCCGGCTTGAACGGGCTGGAGGCTACGCGCTTGATCAAGACGGAGATGCCGGAGGTCAAGATCGTGATGCTCACGGTGTCGGATGATGACCAGGATCTCTTTGAGGCGATCAAGAGCGGCGCTGAAGGATACCTCCTCAAGAGTTTGGAACGCGAACAGATCTTTGCACTTCTAGAAGGTATTGATCGCGGCGAGGCTCCCATCGCGCCGGGCATGGCGGCGAAGATACTCAAAGAGTTCTCGCAGCGCGCCGGTGACGGGCCGGAGCGCGAAACCACAGTTCCTAGTCGTGAGATCCTGACCAAACGCGAGAGGGAGGTGCTGCGCCTCGTTGTCAAGGGCCGCAGCAACAAGGAGATTGCCCGTACCTTGACCATCAGTGAGAACACTGTCAAATTCCATCTCAAAAACATTCTGGCGAAACTCCACGCTCGCAACCGGACCGAGGCGGTTGCCTACGCCCTGCAAACTGGCCTGCTCCGCGTGTCATCGGCGGATAGGAGCAGATAGAGACGACAACCTATCTCATTGCGCAAGTTCTATGCAGGATGGTTGACAAACGACCAACCCTTGTGGTAGAATCCCATCCATTCGTCAAACTACCAACGGTTATTAGGATCCGTCCTGGGCGCGGTCGTTGTGCTGTGCCAGGCAGGCGACGAAATGGCGACCGATGCCCGCCGTACTCTGGGTCTCGTGCATTCCTACCTTATCGATTTCGAGCGGAAGCGGCTGAACACGGTTTGTTCCCAGGAGTTGAGCACGTTGAGGTGATTGACCCCGCCGCCCCCGCCCCATGCTGCCAGAAAACCCCTGCTTACTTGTCAATCTGCTCCATTACTGGCATGAGCCTATCGTACGCTCAGTATATTATCCATTTCTTCGGAGAACTTCTGGCTCGTTGTGAACAGCACTTTGGGAAGGGGGGTGATCATCCCGCCACCAAGACCGAGTTCTCTACCTCGTCACCGGCACTTTCATTTCTGTGAGCGTAAGAAGAAGGAGGAAAACGCGATGAGAAAGCTCGTACTACTGTTGTGGCTGGCTGTGATGGTGTCGGTCATCGCCGCATGTGGTCAACGGACGCCGACCCAGCCGCCGGCTGCCCAGCCAACTGAACCGCCCGCCCCTAAGGAAGGTGAGCCATACAGGTTGGGCATGGTGGCCTCGGTGACCGGACCTATCT
>JBHIAO010000468.1:0-4541 GCA_046758565.1 Anaerolineae bacterium | reverse complement strand
GGCGCCATCATCGGCATTGACCTGCTGAATCCGCTGGCCAGCGTGATCATCTTCCAGTACAACCCAAAGTCGCTCACGCGCAAGCTGGACGCGCAGACCGCAGGCGAGGATGCCGCTCGATCTGAAGTGCTGCGCTTGAGCGGCCCGCCGAAGGAGACCATCACCATCAACAAACTGGAGATTGATGCCACTGACCAACTCGAACAGGCGCAGGCCACTGCCGTAAGCATGGGCATCTACCCGCAACTGTCGGCCCTGGAAATGTTGCTTTACCCCAAGAGTTCCCTGGTCATTGCCAACACGGTGCTGCTGGCTGTTGGTACCATCGAGGTAGTTCCACCCGAGGCTCCCTTTACGCTCTTCGTTTGGGGGGCCAAGCGGGTGCTGCCGGTTCGCATTACCGGATTCACGATCACCGAACAAGAATATGACCCCAACCTCAACCCCATCCGCGCCACGGTTAATCTGAGCATGCGCGTGCTGACTTACAACGATTTTCCCGTCACCCACCCCGGCTACGCTCTCTTCCTGGCCCACCAGGTGATCAAGGAGACCATGGCCGTCGTCGGCAGCGTGAGCAACGTAGGCGCAGTGGCGGGCGGCAACATCAGCCTTTTGTGAGGAAGACCATGTTTGACTCGACCAGCCGCTACTATTCGAGGGAAACAGCGACCCACACCACGTCCGACGGCCGCGAGATCACCTATGTGCGCCGCCGCTTCCTGCGCCAGGGCGAGAATCTACCGCTCCTGGTCGAGGTGACGGTAAGCGACGGCGACCGCCTCGACCTGATCACGGCTCGTACCCTGGGTGATCCAGAACAGTTCTGGCGCGTGGCTGACGCTAACAACGCCATGAATCCCTTCGATCTGACCGCAGAGCCCGGCGAGACCTTGCGTGTCGCAGTCCCACAGGTGGAAGTATGAGCTTTCTCGGTACCCATCTGACCCTACTCATCGGCCAGACCGTTCCCGTGCCTGCGCCGTTAAAGTTTCTCGAAGCGTTTGAACGCGCTCGAGTCACCCACAACGACGAGGGACACTCCGGCTTCCAGATCACCTTTCGGGTGGGTCGCAGCAGCGCCGATCTGCTCGACTATGCGCTGCTGTCCAGCCCACTGCTGCGGCCTATGAACCGGGTGGTGCTCCTGGTGACGTTCAACGTCGTCCCCCAGGTGCTCATGGACGGCATCATTACCGATCAGCAATTTGCGCCCGGCAACCAGCCTGGCGCGTCTACCCTGACCGTGACCGGCGAGGACGTCAGCGTGATGATGGATCTAGAGGAAAAATCTGCCGAGCATCCGGCCCAACCCGAGGCAATCATCGCCCTCAAGATCATCGCCAGCTACGCCCAATACGGGTTGATCCCCATGGTCATCCCGCCGCCTTCCATAGACATCCCCCTGCCCACCGAGCGTGTGCCAGTGCAACAGGGCACGGATCTGGAATATCTTCAGGAAATGGCGTCTCGCTTCGGCTACGTCTTCTACATCACGCCAGGGCCAGCCCCCCTCACCAACACGGCCTACTGGGGCCCACCGGTGCGCGTGGGTGTCCCGCAGAAGGCACTCTCGATCAACATGGGACCCAACAGCAACGCCGACATCCCCAGCTTTCGCTACGACAGCCTGGCCACCACCTTCGTCGCCGGGCAGGTACAGGATCGGCTGGCGAATCAGGTATTGCCCGTCCAGACTTTTGCCAGCACCCGCCTGCCCCTGGTCAGCCAGCCGGCCTGGGCCACGCAACCCCACGTGCGTACCCGGCAGTTCCGCCAGTCGGGTCTCAATACCATGCAAGCCTTCACGCGGGCGCAGGCCGAAAGCGATGCCTCCACGGATCGGGTCATCGAGGTCAGGGGCGAACTGGACGCCGCTCGCTACGAAGCCTTGCTGCAACCCCGCGGCCTGGTGGGGCTACGCGGCGCAGGGTACAGCTACGATGGTCTTTACTACGTCAAAAGCGTGACCCACAACATCCGCCAAGGTGAATACAAACAGAACTTCACCTTGACCCGAGAGGGGCTGGGCGCAATCTCGCCGGTGGTGATACCATGAGTCAATTCTTTGGAAAATATCGCGGTAAAGTCGAGAACAACGTTGATCCACAGCAGATGGGCCGCATTCAGGTCAGCGTGCCCGCCGTGTTGGGCGAGGGCACGTTGAGCTGGGCCATGCCCTGTGTGCCCTATGCTGGATCGGGAGTGGGCTTTTTCGCCATCCCGCCCAACGGGGCCAACGTCTGGGTGGAGTTCGAGGGCGGCGACCCCGATTATCCCATCTGGAGCGGCTGCTTCTGGGGAATGGGAGAAGTGCCGGTGCTGCCCGCCCTGGCTTTCACCAAAGTGCTCCAGACCGACGCTATTACCCTGAAGCTGGACGACACGCCGGGTGTTGGCGGTTTCACCCTGGAGGTCAAACCACCTGCTGTGGCCGTGCCCGTGAAGCTGGTCTGCAACGCCAGCGGTGTGGAATTGAGCCACGGCGCCGCCAGCATCAAGCTCACACCGGCCAGCGTTTCCATCAACAACGGCGCCCTGGAGGTGATTTGATGCCCGGTTTCTTGCTGCACGTGGGCGCAACCGTGATGTGTGCCCACGCCGGACAGGCCCAGCCGACCGCGCCCAACCCGCGCGTCCTGGTAGGCGGCCAGCCCATCGTCACCCAAACCGCTCCGTATACCATTGTCGGCTGCCCGTTTTCTACGCCAGGCGGGCCCATGCCCTGCGTCACGGCCCAGTGGATCACCGGGGCGACGCGGGTGCTGGCAGGCGGACAGCCGGTACTGTTGCAGGATAGCCAGGCCATCTGCACGCCCAACGGCACGCCGCTGAATATCGTGGTCACGCAAGTACGCGTCAGGGGGACATGATGCAAATTGCCTATCCATTTCACATTGATGGCCGGGGGCGCACTGGCGACGCCATCCAAGATGAGCACATCCGCCAGTTGATCGAACAGGTGCTCTTCACGTCCCCCGGCGAGCGGGTCAACCGTCCTACCTTCGGCACCGGCCTACAGCAGCTCATCTTCGCGCCCAACAGCGACGAACTGGCCACGGCGGTCGAGTTCATGGTGCAGGGCGCCTTGCAAGAGTGGCTGGGCGAGTTGATCCAGGTGGAAGCCGTCAACGTGGACAGCACGGATGCCAGGCTGCAAATCACTGTGCAGTACGTGGTGCGCCGCAATCAGCAACGCCAGGCAGCGCAGTTTACCCGTGAGATCTGAGCAATGGCCGTACAATATCGCTGCAAAGACACAAAGAGAAGTCAAATCCTGCGTGATTCCAGTATCGAGCTGAACGGCATTGACTACCTGGAGGTGCTGGATAGGGACGCGCCGGAAGGGACGATACCTCAACGCACACTGCTGGTGCGCATGCTCAAACCAACACCGTGGGGCTTGATGGCCAGCAACGTGCAGATCGAGGGCGGCGTGCGCGTCACGGCCATCAAGGTGCTGTGGGTGCTGCGGGCTTCGGAAGCATCGGACACCTTGGTCAGCCAGGGGTTGATCACAGAAGCGGAGAAAGATTTTTTCCTGGATCTGACGGAGCCAGACCACGTGCTGGTGGTGCGCACCAACACCGATGGAGACTTCTCCCCCTATCAACTGCGCCTGGTGCAGTCATCTACCAACCCAGAGCCACCCGACGATTTCGATCCGATCCTGTCCCAGGTCGAATTCTCCTTCAAAGTGGAGTGTCCCAGCGAGTTCGACTGCGAAACCGAGGACGAGTGCCGGCCGGAGGTAGGATCAGAGCCGCTGATCGACTACCTGGCCAAGGACTACGCTAGCTTCCGCCGCCTGATGCTGGACCGGCTGGCCGTGATCATGCCCGACTGGGAGGAGCGCAGCCCGGCCGATCTAGGCATCGCCTTGGTGGAAGTACTGGCCTATGCAGCCGACTATCTCAGCTACTATCAGGATGCCGTGGCCACCGAAGCCTATCTGGGCACAGCCCGCAAGCGGGTTTCCATGCACCGCCACGCTCGCTTGCTTGATTATCCCATGCACGGTGGCTGCAATGCCCGCACTTGGGTTCAGTTCGAGGTTAACGCCAACAACATACTGCTGGAGCGAGGCACGCAACTGCTCACCCATGTCACCGGGCAGGCGAACCGTATCAAGCCCGATTCATCTGACTATGGTCAGGCGCTTTCGCGACAGCCCGCGGTCTTTGAGACCATGCACGACGCCACCCTCTTCCTGGCCCACAACCGCATGGCATTTTACACCTGGGGCGAGCCGAACTGTTGCCTGCCCCAGGGTGCTACCCGGGCCACGTTGGCAGGCAGCCTGCCCGATCTGAAAGCAGGCGACGTGCTGATCTTCGTGGAGGAACGAGGCCCAGCCAGTGGCAAAGCCGCCGACGCAGACCTCTCCCATCGCCACGCCGTGCGTCTGACCAGGGTGACGCCCACACAGGACCCCCTCGGCGGCCAGTTCCTCGATCCGCCAACCGACGCGGCCCTGCCCGTGACCGAAATCGAGTGGATGGTGGCGGACGCTCTGCCCTTTCCACTCTGCGTTGCTCTGG
>JBHIAO010000467.1:0-4554 GCA_046758565.1 Anaerolineae bacterium | reverse complement strand
GAGTGGCTGGTAGGCACGCCGGCTCTCAACCAATGGGTGCTGGCCCCCGAAGCCACCGTCCGCTCCATCAAGCGCGACATGGGCACCGACCGAATTGTGACCCTGGGCGAACACACCTTTACCCCCCAGGAGATCTCAGCCTTCATCCTGCGCGAACTCAAGCGCGTGGCCGAGGTCAACCTGGGTCAACCGATCAAACAGGCGGTCATCACCGTGCCGGCCTACTTTCCCGACGCGGCCCGGCAGGCTACCAAAGACGCCGGCCAGATCGCGGGATTGGAAGTAATGCGCATCATCAACGAGCCGACGGCCGCAGCCCTGGCCTACGGTCTGGACCGGGAGGAAGACCAGGTGGTGCTGGTCTACGACCTGGGGGGCGGCACCTTCGACGTGTCGTTGGTGGAATTGGTGGGCGGGGTGGTGGAAGTGCGGGCCAGCCACGGCAATACCCGTCTGGGCGGCGACGATTTTGACGCCCTGCTGGCCGACCACCTGCGCCAGGCTTTTGAAAAGCAGCACGGCGTGGATCTGCGAAACGACCGCCGGGCCATGGCCCGCCTGACCCGCGCCGCCGAAAAAGCCAAGATCGAGCTTTCCTCCCATCCTTTTGCCTGGGTGCGTGAGGAGTACCTGGCGGAGAAGCAGGGCCAGCCGCTGCACCTGGAAGTGGAGGTCAGTCGCCACGAATTTGAGAAGATGATCGAGAACCTGATCGGCTCCACCCGCACCTCGATTCAACAGGCCCTGACCGACGCCAAAATGACCATCGAGAACCTGGACAAAGTGCTGCTGGTGGGTGGCTCCACCTACATCCCCGCCGTATGGGAACTGGTGGCCGACGCCACCGGCCGGGATCCGCGCCAGGAGGTCCATCCCCGCGAGGCGGTAGCCCTGGGGGCCGGAATCCAGGCGGCCATCATCGCTGGCCAGCCCATCGAGGCCATCCTGGTGGACGTGACCCCCCATTCCCTGGGCATCGAAGTTGCTGAGTGGACCTGGCGCGGTTTTGTGAACGACCGCTACAGCATCATCATCTACCGCAACACCACCATCCCGGTGACAAAAGAAGAGGTCTATAGCACCATTCACCCCGACCAGGACACGGTACACCTGAAGGTCTACCAGGGCGAGCATCCCATCGCCAGCCAGAACACCCTGCTGGACGATTTCACCTTCACTGACCTCAAGCCAGAGCGGAAAGGTGAGCTTGCCCGGGTGACGGTCGAGTTTAGCCTGGACGTCAACGGCATTTTGCACGTTAAGGCCACCGACCGGGGCAGTGGCCAGGAGGCGGGCATCACCGTGGCTGCCTCCAAGGAGCGACTGACCCAGGAGCAGATCAGCCAGGCCCAGAAACGGCTGGCGGAGGCCGCTCCAGCCCTGATCCTTGATGAAGGGGATCAAGCGATGGTGGATCAGGCGCACAAGCTGTTGGAGAGCGGTGAGCTGGAGCCCGAAGACGCCGAAGATCTGCTCGAAGCCCTGGAGATGATTGACGAGGCTCGTCGCCTGGGGGATGAGGCCGAACTGGACGACTGGTTGGACGAGTTGACCGACCTGCTCTACGAGCTGGCGGAGTGACGAGGGACGGGTAACGAGTGACGAGTAACGAGTGATAAGTAACGAGGAATGTGGACGGAAGTCTGCCGTTAGCCGACATGCGCCTGCCATTTGTTGGTCATGATAAAAGGGCAACTTTGGGCGAAGCTGTTTCCAGGTATCTTTGCTACCTGGTAGTCGGCACGCTGTTATTTTGCCTGGCCTGGCTGCTGGTGGGATGTGGTCCACCACAGCAAACTTACAATGCCGGTATGTCCGGATCCGCTCAGACCATCGAGAACAAGGGTTCCGACACCCTGGTCAACCTGGCACTGGCCTGGGCCGAAACGTACATTGAGTTGCATCCTGAGATGCGCATCTCCGTCACCGGAGGCGGATCGGGCACCGGCATCGCTGCGATGATCAACGGCACGGTGAACATTGCCAATGCTTCACGGGCGATGAAACCGGAGGAAATCGCCGCCGCCGAAGCCAATGGGATCAGTCCAGTGGAATTCGTGGTCGCCCGCGATGCCATAGCCGTCGTTGTACACCCATCCAACCCGGTAGAGGGGCTCACGCTCCAGCAAATCTCCGACATCTACACGAGGAGAATCACGAACTGGGGTCGGGTGGGGGGCGAAAACCGTCCCATCGTCCTGCTCTCCCGCGAGTCGAACTCGGGGACCTACGTCTACTTTCTGGAAAACGTGATCCGACTAGGTGATAAGAAAAGCGACCTGCTCTTCTCGCCAGAAACCTTACTAATGCCCTCGTCCGAAGGGATCAGCGCCGAGGTACGTCAGAATCCCAACGCCATCGGCTACGACGGACTGGGCTACGTGACACCCGACCAGAAGGTGGTGGCCGTGGCCAGAGATGCCAACAGTCCCTATGTGCTGCCCTCCGTTGATACAGTCAACGACGGTACGTACCCTGTCTCACGTCCGCTCTACATGTACACCGCCGGCCAGCCAGCCGGAGCGATAAAGGTCTACCTGGACTGGATACTGGGCGAGGGACAGGCGCTGGTGTCGGAACTGAGGTTCGTGCCGCTGAGATAGATGGTAGATTGGGAAACTGGTACACTGGTAAATTGGGGAAACTCGTAAATCCGTAAATTCGGAAACTCGTCTACGAATTTACGAATCTACGAATCTACCAACCCAAGGTGAGACAATCATTATGAGCAAGCCACAACGTGTTCGCTGGATCGAATTCCTCGTCGAAGCCCTCATCCGGGTGATTGGCTTTTCCAGCATCGGCTTTGTGCTGCTCATCTTCCTCTTCCTGCTGCGGGAGGGTGTGCCGTTCTTTTTTGAGGTCCCGCTGAGCAACCTGTTTGACACGCGCTGGTATCCCACCTTTGACTTCTTCGGCACGCTGCCGCTCATCCTGGGCTCGACTCTCATCACGGCGACCGCTATCGGCATTGCCCTGCCCTTGGGGGTGGCGACGGCCGTCTTTGTGCGCGAGGTAGCGCCAGGCTGGGCGCGCGAAGTCCTCAAGCCGATGATCGAGGTGCTGGCCGGCATCCCCTCGGTGGTGCTGGGCTTCTTTGGGATGACGCTGATCGCTCCCCTCGTCCGTGAGACACTAGGGGCACCGACCGGGCTGACCGCCTTCACCGGCGCCCTCATCCTGGCCTACATGTCGCTGCCCACCATCATCAGCGTGGCCGAAGATGCTCTGGACGCGGTGCCCAAGAGCTACCGCGATGCCGGCCTGGCGATGGGCGCCACCCAATGGCAGACCATCTGGCGGGTGGTGGTGCCAGCCGCCCGCTCTGGCATCGTCACGGCGGTGATGCTGGGCATGGGGCGCGCCATCGGCGAGACGATGGCGGTGATGATGGTGACGGGCAACGCCGCCCGTATGCCGCTCACCCTTGACTCGCTCTTCCGTCCCGTCCGCACCATGACTGCCACCGTCGCCGCCGAGATGGGCGAAGTGGCCCAAGGCAGCGTTCACTACCACGCTCTCTTTGGCATCGGCATCATTCTCTTCGTGTTGACCTTTCTCATCAATCTGGCGGCCGCCTCGACGATTTTCAAGAAACGGCGGCGAGGAGGTCTGCGCTGATGAACCGCCCTTCGACAACCCTTCGACCCTTCGACGAGGCTCAGGGCAGGCACAGCTCAGGACAAGGCTCAGGACACCGTTACCTGGTACAGCGTTTGGGCTTTGTCCTGCTGGGCCTGACCGCGCTGGTCGTCGTGATACCCATTCTGCTCGTCGTCGGCACTATTGTGGTGCGAGGGATCACGGCCATCAGTTGGGAATTTCTCACCGCCATGCCCCGCGATGGGATGAAGGCCGGGGGCATTTTCCCTGCCATCGTCGGCACGCTGCTGCTTACACTGGGTACGGCGGTGGCGGCCATTCCGGTGGGGGTTGGAGGAGCTATCTACCTGTCCGAATACGCCCACGACACCTGGCTCACCCGGTCTATCCGGCTAGCCATCATCAACCTGGCCGGTATCCCATCGGTGGTGTACGGGTTGTTTGGCTTGGGCCTGTTTGTGCTCTTCCTGCAATTCGGCACGTCCATTCTGGCTGGCTCGCTGACGCTGGCCATTATGACGCTGCCCATCATTATCAGCGCTGCTGAGGAGGCGCTCCGCGTCGTGCCGACCGAGTTCCGCACTGTCAATGCCAGCCTGGGCGGGACGCGCTGGCAGGGCATTCGCAACATCGTGCTGCCGCAAGCGCTGCCCGGTATCATCACCGGTGTCATCCTGGGTCTGCTGCGGGCGGCCGGCGAGACGGCTCCCATCCTTTTCACCGTGGCCGCCTTCTTCCTGCCGCGCCTGCCCCAATCCCCATTCGATCAGACCATGGCCCTGCCCTATCACCTCTACGTCATCAGCACCCAGGTGCCGGGCATGCCGTTTAAGATTCAATATGGCACCGCGCTGGTGCTGATGGTGTCGGTACTGTCAATGAATGTGATAGCCACGATGATTCGCAGCTACTTCCGGCGGAGGAGGCAATGGTAAAATGACCAATGACCAA
>JBHIAO010000466.1:0-4564 GCA_046758565.1 Anaerolineae bacterium | reverse complement strand
GTTGGGACCGGTGACGAGTTTACGAACTTACGAGTCTACCAATGTACCCATATATCAATAAGGAGGCAAGACAAAATGAGCAAGAAGAAAGCATTGATCTGGAACGAAGAGTTCGAGACTATGCCGCGTCCCGAGCTGGAGAAACTGCAACTGGAGCGGCTCAAAAAGGTGGTCGCCTGGGTCACGGAGAAGGTGCCTTTCTACAAGGAACTATACGCCGAGGCGGGCGTGTCGGCCGACGACATTCGGTCGTTGGAAGACATCGCCAAGCTGCCCTTCACCAACAAGCCGGACCTGCGCGCCCACTACCCCTTCGGTATGTTCGCCGTGCCGGTGGGTGAGCTCAGGCAGATCCACGCCACCAGCGGCACCACTGGCAAGATGACGGTGACCGGGTATACCGCCAACGACATGGAGGTCTGGGCGGAGACGATGGCGCGGGTCTACACGGCGGGGGGGACGACGGCCGACGACATGATCCACAACGCCTACGGCTACGGCCTCTTCACCGGCGGCCTGGGGTTCCACATCGGCGCGGAGAAGATCGGAGCTACGGTGATCCCCGTCTCCGGCGGCCTGACCAGGCGGCAGATCGAGATCATGCAGGACTTCGGCTCCACCATCCTCAACTGCACCCCCTCTTACGCGCTGGTGCTCGCCGAGCAGGCGGCGGCGATGGGGGTGGATCTCCGCCAGGACACGAAGCTGAAGGCCGGCTTCTTCGGCGCGGAGCCCTGGACCGACCGTATGCGCGAGGAGATCGAGGCCAAGATGGGGCTGGAGGCCTACGACATCTACGGCCTGGCGGAAATCATCGGCCCCGGCGTCTCCGTGGAGTGCCCCTATCACAACGGCCTGCACATCGCCGAGGACCACTTCTTCCCGGAGATCATTGACCCCGCGACCGGCGAGCCACTGGGCTACGACCAGATGGGCGAGCTAGTCTTCACCACGCTGACCAAGGAGGGGCTGCCCCTGATCCGCTACCGCACGCGGGACCGCACGACGCTGCACGTGGAGAAGTGTGCCTGCGGGCGCACGATGGTGCGCATGGAAAAGGTGCTGGGTCGCACCGATGACATGCTCATCGTCCGGGGGATTAACGTCTTCCCCTCCCAGGTCGAGCACGTGCTGTTGCAGTTCGAAGAGTTGGAGCCTCAGTACGTCATCTATGTGGACCGGGAGAAGGACCGCCTGGACACGCTGGAGGTGTGGGTGGAGGCCTCCCAGCCGCTCTACGCCGGCGGCGAGGATGCGGTCAAGGAGACGACAGAGAAGGTCAAGAAAGCGATGCGGGATGCCCTCTACATATCGGCTGCTGTGCAGGTGGTCGAGCCCGGCTCAATTGAGCGCAGCATGGGCAAGGCCCGGCGGGTAGTAGACCGGCGAGAGCTGGGGTGAACACAGTAGTCAGTAGACAGTAGTCAGTAGTCAGACTATCTGTCTACTGACTACTGACATCTGATTACTGACGGGGGGCACGATGACAATGAGCAACCATCCACGTTCACGTGGGCTGCACTATGGCTGGGTGATTCTGACCGTCGGCACGCTGACAGTGCTTGGATCCCTGGGGTTTGCCCGCTTCGGCTACACCATGATTCTGCCAGCCATGCAGACGGCACTGGGCCTGAGCAACACCCAGACAGGCGGGCTGGCCACGGGTAACTTCATCGGCTACTTGTCGCTGGCGGTCATCGGCGGCTTCATCGCCAGCCGCTACGGCCCGCGCCGAGTGATCGGCGTCTCCATGCTGATCGTCGGCGCGACGATGGCCCTGACCGGCCTGGCGAACAGCTTCCGGGCGGCGCTGATGTGGCGGGTGCTGACCGGCGTGGGGAGCGGGGGAAGCAACGTCCCGATGATGGCGTTGTTGCCGGCCTGGTTTGCCGGCCGGCGGCGGGGACTGGCAACCGGCATCGCCGTGGGCGGTTCCAGCGTGGGGTTGATGATCACCGGCCCGCTGGTGCCACGCATCCTGGACGGGTTCGGCGACGACGGCTGGCGATACAGTTGGTTCGTCTTGGGGGCCCTGGTAGTGCTGCTGGGCCTCTTGGCCTTCGCCCTGCTGCGGGACCGACCAGAGGAGAAGGGGCTGCGGCCCGTCGCCGCCGAGATGAGCAGGGGAGCAGAGGAGCAGGGGAGCGGGGGAGCGGATTGGGGACGGGTGTACCGCTCCGGAGCGGTATGGCACCTGGCGCTGGTCTACATCGCCTTCGGCCTCTCTTACATCATCTACGTCACCTTCTTTGCCAAGTACCTCCAGGCCGAGGGGGGCTACACCAAGGAGGCAGCCGGCAACCTGTGGGCCGTCGTGGGTTGGATCAGCATTGTCTGTGGGCTGATCTGGGGCACGGTATCGGACCTGCTCGGGCGCAATTATGGGCTGGCGTTGGTGTATCTGGTGCAGGCGACCAGCTACGCCGTATTCGCGTTATGGCGCAGTCCGGCTGGCTACACCGTCTCCGCCATCCTCTTCGGCCTGACGGCGTGGAGCATTCCAGGCATCGTGGCTGCCGCGTGCGGCGACTACCTGGGAAGCCGGCTGGCACCGGCGGCGCTGGGCTTCGTGACGCTGTTCTTCGGTCTGGGACAGGCGGCGGGCCCGAGCGTGGCCGGCGCCCTGGCGGATGCGACGGGATCCTTCGGACCGGCCTTCCTGCTGGCGGCGGGTGTGGCCCTTCTGGGCGGGCTGGGCTCGCTGCTGCTGCGGCCGCCGCGTACGGCAGTCGGAAAGTAGGTGTGTTCTGTGTGTAGGCGACTTGCACGAACAGTGTGTATGAAGTATCAGGAAATACGAGGTGATGGAGTATGGAGCACAGATTAGTACTGGAAGTGCCGGAAGATGTATACGAGCCGATAACAAAGACGGCAAAGCAGAGAGGATCGTCGCCTGAAGAACTGGTTGTCGAGTGGCTAGTAATTGCCATTCACCAGGCTGTTGATGATCCAGTGGAGAACTTCATAGGCGCACTTAGCAGCAACATTCCAGATTGGGCGGATCAACATGACAAGTATTTGGGGCTGGCCTTGATGGAACAGATGCGCCGCGAGGGAGACGAAGGTGACTGACATGCCTGACCTTTTTGTGGACGCTGCTGGGTAGTTGGGCTGCCGAAAACACGCGGAGCGCATTGTAGAAGCAACGCCTCAGCATATGATTCAGGGAAGGCGCTATATATTCTTGGAGGGCGTATGACAGACGTTTTTGATAGGTTAACTAGATTCGTTCAACGGGTGTTCAAAACCACCGTCGAGATATTCTTGGAGGCCTTGAAGCTCAGCCCTAATGCACAAGGCTATGTGCTTGGTTCAATCACAGAACTCCTGCTCAAGGAAAAACTGGAAGAACTCGAATTTGAAACAAAGAGGATACGAGAGAAATGGGAGGGGCCAAAACATCCTCAACATCACGGAGACTTTTACTTTCGAAAGCTCGATACGCCATACTGGTTTGTTTTGGAGTCGAAAGGCGTGAAATCCAATTCCGAAAAATGGCATAAGCTGTACAACCTGGAAAACCTCAAGAAGTTTCTCATGACTCACTCAGACAGAATTCCTTGGGTCAGACAAGGGAACGATGTTGAACCCCAAATCATGACCTGGATTCGCAGCAACCTGCCCAAGTTTCTGGATGAATATGAGCCGAAGCTGTATGAGTACCAGGAAGTTCAGGCTTATTTGCAAAATCCCCCCAAACGCAAAACTTCGAAATTCAGGGCTATTACTGCATTGCAGGGATACACAAGGGAACAAATCAGCGCCTTGATTGATGAACGGCTGGAGTATGTGATGTCAAAAGTCAAAGTCCTGGAAACGCACTTTGTTTCTGGTACTTCCAGAAGCAGCGAGCGAACGCAGGCTACGCCGCGCAAAGATGAATTCAATGTTGTGGCCGTGGATATTGTTTTGCGATACCCAGGTCATAAGTTCCTGTTTGCCAACCCCAAGCATCTTGAGTCGTCAGGCGGTGACCCGAATCATTTACAACAGAACTATGTCATTGGCTTTGTCTTTGAGGATAGTCAGGGTTCCCCCATTCTCAGCATAACCGAGGAATGGTCTGAGAGCTTCATGGATTTATACGAAACGTTGCATTCAGAAGACAGTGTAAACGAAGAAGACATGCAGGTTGACACCAGATACATGGTTGCCAATGATTCTGATGGATGATATAGCTTCTGAATAGGATAATTTCCCGCATGGTAGAAGAATCAACCTCAAAACACACCAGAAAGATAAAAGAACAGCTTCTGCTATTTACCGATGCCAGTCTACTCCCTGATCATCTGCCGCGCCGGGATGAATTGCGGCCTACCCTCAACTTGTCGGCAATCTTTGATGATTGCCACAACTACATTTATGCCAATGAGGGCTTGCTGAAAGAGAAGATCTTTCACGAGATTGTCAAATTGCTGGCCATGAAACTGTATGATGAACGGGTGAATAGCGATGGGCACCTGCAATTTGGCATTACAGCGTCTGAGCACCATAAGGTTCTAGCGAACGCTTCAAATCCATTCGAAGAGCGCATCGCCCGATTATTCAAAGCAGTCCATGAACA
>JBHIAO010000465.1:0-4576 GCA_046758565.1 Anaerolineae bacterium | reverse complement strand
GGCCGTCGGCAGCTTCATGGAGCAACTCGACCGGGGGACGGCCTTGGTAGCAGCAGCCTGGCTTGACGACGCGTTGGAGGCCTGCATTCGTGCTGCCTTCAGGCCTGACAAGGGGACGGCGGATGAGCTGTTTCGACCAGATGGTCCCCTCAGCTCTTTGGCCGCACGTATCAAGCTAGCTTACCTGCTCGATTTGATAGAACCTACGGCACGGAAGGACCTCGACTGCATTCGCCGGATCCGCAATGATTTCGCCCACGCGCGTGGCGATCTGCGCTTCACAACTCCGACCATTAGGGATCGATGTCGGCAGCTTCATGGAGCATATGCATGCCAGCTTGGCGGGTGGACGCTCCGTAGCCCGAAGCAGAAGTTCGTCGTGACCTCGTACTTCCTAGCGGAGTACCTGATGTCGGTCACGAAGCCGCGGAAGCGGAACCCCTTGCTAGACAATGTCGATTCATACGGGTCATGGATTCGCCGAACGGTGAAGAGCAGCTCGCTTGCACATCTCGCGGCGGAGCTTGAGAAACTGGATGCGGGGGCGACGCCGAACAACCGGATGCAGCGGACGAGACCAGCGCGAGGGCTGGCGCCTCGCCGCTGATCCGGATTGTTGAGCCTGTAGGATAAGTCCAAAATCCAAGTTTTCGAGAAAATTAATCAGCGATAATTCAAGCAGTTACTAAACTGAATATGACCCAGAATAGGGTTTTTCTACAGCCTCGTTATGTGGCACCTCAGGGAAGGCCCGTGCCCGTAAAGTGTTGACAGGCGTTACCGTGTGTGGTAACAATAATCGCAGATGGGGAAGCTCCGCCGCGGCGGCTACATCTTTGTTGCGTGGAAAAGCGATCACCCGCCGAGGCACGTGCATGTCTACCGAGACGGGAAGCTAGTGGTAAAGTGGGACCTTGACAACAGGAAGCCCATGAAGGGCCAAGCGCCGCGAAGAGTCCTCCAACTCATCGCCGAGCTTGAAGCCGAGGGTCTGCTATGAGGATTCGGTCGGTAAGGCACAACAACAGGAAGAAAGTCTTCGAGGTCAGGACCTCTGCCAAGGCGCTTGTGTTCCCGTACGCAAAAGCGGATCCGAAGCCCACTGCTGACGGCCCAGTCAAACGGGTCTTTGTCGATGAGGAGCTTGGCCGGGAAGGATTTACATACGAACTTGAGTCGGGTCTGACGGGCACAGTCCATGTCGAGCAGGTCCTTGAGTACAACCAGGATCCCAATCACCTGAGAGACCTCCTGCTCTACAGACTGACCCTGGAAGCTCAGAAGCGCATCGACCAGAGCCCACTGTCCAAGCGCGAGATTGTTCGGCGGCTTGGCACCTCTGCAGCGCAGCTGTATCGACTGTTGGATCAGACGAACTACCGGAAGTCCGTCGATAAGCTCGTTTCTTTGCTCCAAGTTCTTGAGTGTGACGTAGATCTCGTTGTGCGCGAAAAGACCGCGTGATCTCGAGCAGTGGCACATGACGACCAGATGCAGCGGACAGCGCATGGTCAAACGAAGCGCCGCCGGTGAACGCCAATGCGTTAGGCATAACGTATAGGTTTTATCCGTAATGCGAGTGCTGACGTGGTTGTATGGGTTGCAGTGTCACGATGAGCTAGTCCCCCTTATCTTCCAGTGCCCTATTTGATTCTTCGAATAGCCCCATTATGTACTCTATATCGAAAGGTTGCTCTTCAAGCGTCTCGGCGTCCCATAGGCTTCTAGGCACGCCGAAGTAGTCGCCGCCATAGACATGAATCGCCGCCGTGATTTTGTCCAGCGGGTTGATCACCGAATGAATGACAGAGGCACCGAGCGGACAAGCATCCTTTACGCTCAGCTCCTTTCCGCCATTCTGCAAGAGTCCCTTCGGACTGCGTTGATAAATCGTGTTGTCCTCTTTGCCGCCATAAAGTCCGATAACGGCCCACATGCGATGATCGTGCGGAAGGAGGGACATTCTAGGCTCCCAGGTGAAATTAATGATCGTCAGGTCATCGGAACGATACAACGCCTGTACGCCCGCCCGTTTCGGTTCACCGAGGCCCTTATGAACTTCTTATTAACTAACCCGCCGGCCTCACGCGGCAGAGGTAGGACCGGTGAGGAAGGGAGCCGCTGATGGGGTCGGACAGGTCAGAGCCGATAAGAGTAGCAGGATTAGCACCCTCTGACGTGTATGGACTGTAACCGGGAAGGTCCAGCTCGCTGCATGCCTGCCACCAGCCGTGCTGGCAACAGACGACTCCCGGAATAATTCTCTCTGTAACCCGAGCCCGGACTCTCATAGAGCCTTTCGGGCTTTCGATCAATATTAACTGCTTGTTCTCGATCCCGTAGCGCGCCGCGGTTTCGGGATGCAGCTCAGCCGTCGGCTCTGGGGATGATTTGCGCAGACTCGGCAGCGCTCGATGTTGACTGTGAACAAAGGTTGTGAACTTGGCGTTGGTAAGGACCAGCGGATAGTCATCGGCGAGATCGGGCCGGCTGAGTGGACTGACAGCTGGTTCTTTATACTCAGGGAGAGGTGAAAAACCGTGAGCTGCGAAAGTGTGCGAGTAAAGCTCGACCTTACGCGACGGCGTGCTAAAGCCGCGTCTTTCACCTTTTTTATCTTTCTCTGCGTGCTTCTGATAGCGCCGGGGAACAGAAGCGGCGATGCCCCCAGGCGAGGCTTTCAGTTGCCCCAGTGTAATACCGGTAGAGGACAGCTCATAGGCATAACCGGCCTCGATGTCACCACCCCAAAAGCGATCGCCGAGGCTAAGGCGCTTGGCTAACTCAAAGACAATCCAGGTATCGGAGCGCCGCTCCGCAAGCGATGGGATTACGGCCTGGCGGTATTGAAGATAGGCTCTGGCCTCGGGTCGATGATCGAAGCCTGTGGTTAGACCAGCCATCTCCAGAAAACTTGTTGCCGGAAGCACATAGTCGCACGCCTCTGCGGTCGGCGTCATGAAGAGCTCAGTTGCAACGGCAAACTCCAGGGCGTAAAAGGCCTCGCGCGCCCTTCGGGAATCGCCCGTCGACATGACCGTGTTGGAGCCAAAGTTAAGAAGACCCTTGACCGGATAAGGACGTCCCTCAAGGACAGCGGTAAAAACGTCATAGGCGGCGCAGTTCCCCGTGGTGGCCGGCGGTCCCAGCGGTTTTTCAGCTCGGCCAATCCTCTGTGCTGCCATCTCCTTGGATAAAAATTCCTTCCCCTGCACTGCGCTAACGGGAGCCTTCGGAATGACAACGTTTCCGCCCGGTTGATCAAAATTGCCCAACAGGGCGTACAGCGTAGTGATAGCTCGGCTTGTCTGTGTGGCGTTGGTGTGCTGCCCTATCCCGTTCCACATATACATGCTAACCGGCCGGTTATGAGCCAGAAGAAGAGCTGCCTGCCAAACCTTTTCTGCCGGAACCCACGTGATCCCCTCCGAACGCTCAGGGGCGTAGTGAGAAGCAACCTCCGCAAGAGACTCAAAAACCGGCCTACATGGAATCGCTGCCCCATCCTTTCCTCGGAGCATTTTCTCCCCGAAGAGCGCCGGCCGAACACCGTCTCTCTCAAAGCATCCAGAGACCGAATCGTAGATAACCGGATGATTACTTGACTCATCCCACACGACGTAGCGCTTCAAGTTCCCGCCCTGGACGAGATCAGCCTCCGTGACGACCCCATTCGTATCACGACGGATCAGAAACGGCCCGTTGGTCCACTGCCGCAGAAAGTCCGCATCGAACCAGCTCTCTTCGATCAGGGCGTGGATAAGGGCGAGGGCGAGAGCGCCATCGCTGCCCGGGCGTACCTGGAGAAGAATGTCTGCCTGGCCAGGAATGCCAACCCGCCGTGGATCCACGGCCACGACCTTCATACCTCGCGCCCTAGCGGCGACAATGTCATGGGCCAGGATCAGCGAGGTAGAACTCGGGTTGTGACCCCAGAGGAGGAAAGCATTACTGCGGGCCAGATCCGGGGTCGGGAGAATCGTGCCAAAGGTGTAGCTAAATCCCGTATCTCTGTGCCAGTTGCACACATGAGTCGTGGAGACCCAGTTCGGGCTACCCAACGCATTGAGAAAACGGGCCAGCCAACGCTCCGCATCATCAACCGATGTCCCGCTCCGAGTCCCCTTGGCCAGGGCGATTGCACGGGGGCCGTACCGCTCGCGTATTGCCAGCAAGCGCTCGGCGATTCCATCAAGCGCCTCATTCCAACTGATCCTCCGCCAACCCGGATCAGGATCCCCTTTGGGCCGTGTCCTGCAGAGAGGGTAGCTGAGCCTATCGGGATGATAAACCAGCTCAGGGGCCGCCTTCCCCTTGATGCAGATCACGCCCCCGTTGGGATGGTCGAAATCAGGATCGAGTCGTGTGACTCGGCGGTTCTCGACCGTCGCTATCGTGGCGCAATGCGCGGTGCAGAGGGCGCAATACCCGCGAACAGTGTACGTATCAGTCGAGGATTGGGGTGAGCTTACCTTTGAGACATACATAACCCGTACTCAAAGTACGGAAGCTAGACTAGGGGCGGTTGGGTTTACCGACAAAGCCGGAGCCGAAGCCGGCCTCCTGGGCCGCCCAG
>JBHIAO010000464.1:0-4586 GCA_046758565.1 Anaerolineae bacterium | reverse complement strand
TGATCGTCCCCTTCTCCGCACAGTATGCCCGAAAGTCATAGGCCCAGCTTCTTTGCGCTGAGAGCGATACGGTCGCGCAGCTCGAAGGCGGCTTTCTCGGTGAAGGTGCACAGCACCATCTCGCCAGGCGGAGCTTTGCCCTGAAGCAGGATGTTCAAAGCCCGGATCAGTCGTATCGTCTTGCGCGTCACTCCAATCCCAGCATTTTCTTGACTTTGCGATAGTCCGGGGCAAACACCCCCGGCGTTTTCTTGATCCGCTTCTGCATACGCTCGGCGTCCTCTATCAGTTCCAGAACACGCCAGCGACCCTCGGGTGTTTTGACCGCCTCCCTTGGCGTTAGCCCGCCCAGGGCTGGAATCGACTCATCAATCCACTGGCGCAGCATTTTCTCCTCCATCTCTGCGAGAACCTCCGGCGGCAGCACAGGCGGCTCTTCAGGTTCAGCGAGTGGCTCACGTTCACGGAGTGCCTGATCCATGCTCTTTGTCTTCGTCTCCACCAGATGGATGCGGTCCCCCAGAAGGTGCTCCAGCCGCTGGTGGCAGTCGTTCAGGCGTCGCTGCGACATCGCTTCCACTTCGAGGGTGGTCGGCGTCAACGTCAGGTTCGCCAGGACGCGCCGGCCAATGGGCTCGAACGTGCTGGGTGCCCCTGGGCGGGTTTCAAACCACGGAAAATTCGACGAGCCGTCTGGTTCCGGTTCCAGGTCGTCTTCAATGCCGAAGTCGCCAGCCTGTGTCAGGATCTGGCGAATCTCTTCCAGCGCGGTGTGCTCGTAGTGTGCACTCGTGAAAACGAGGGCATCGCCTTCAGGTGTCACCAACTGGATACCGCCTGCTCGCCGTCGGGATCGCGCCGGTCTTGGGGATCGACGGCGCCGTCTGCGTCGTTTCTTGGCCATGTTTACCTCTCTACTGCAAATCAAAATATCGCGATGAGTAACCTACTTCACTCACGTAGCCAGCCTAGCCTGCACCACCCTCACGATGTCGTCCGCCTCCTCCCACGGCATCCGTCCGGTCTCGCGCACAGGTTAGTCAATGGTGACCCCTTCACTGGGTACGAAGCGCTCGCGTGACAGGATGACGGCGCTGCGGTCAGCGCCCTTGCCCTCGGCCGGCTTCTCTGTTGCCTCGGCATCCGCTGCACGCAGCGCTTCTAGCTTCTCAACCTCTACTGGCGTCAGCGCATACCGAATCGCGTGGCGCAGGAGATGCTCAGCCAGCACGCGCTGCACCTGCCGGCTCAGGTCGGCAGCGTCGGTGACCCGCCGCCACGTGAGACCGGCCTGGTTGATAAAGACCTGGCCGGCCGGCGTGCGAACCACGTCGTGCTTCAGAAACGCCACCGATGGCCGGCCGGCGCGGCACGCAATGGCCCACTCCAGCCCGACCGGCGCACGAATGTCGGCGCCCATCACCAGAAAGTGAAGGTCAGCCGCCTGCACCGCTTCCCGGTCGAGGGGCTCGGCGTTCGCCGGCGTCTGCACGATGCGCCAGGTGAGGGTCACTGGCAGTTCAGCAATCATGCGCGCCACCGCATCCCGCTCGACCGTCAAATCAGCGGCTGCCGAAATGTAAAGCGTCACAGGACGATCTCTACCCATTCCAATCACCCATCTGACAGGCTATCTTGCTCCTCTGCACCCATTCACCCGTACGCCTCCACCCCCTTTGCCTCTGGCTCTACTGGCTCGTCTAGTCCCTCTGGCTCCTCTTAATCCCCAACCAGGCGGAGGCCGCATCCAGAGCCTGGGTTTCCTCGTTGCTGAGCTGGAGCTCAACCGCCGGCAGCGTCTCGCTCAACTGTTGAACCGTGTTCGCACCGATGATCGGCGATGTGACCACCGGGTTGGCCAGCAGCCACGCGAGAGCCACCTGGGACAGTGGCACGCCGTGGTTGCCGGCGACCTTGTCCAGTTTGTCGATAATCGCCCAGCCGCGTTCGTTGAAATACCGGTTCCGGATGCCCGCGGCCCGGTCCGAGTCGGGCACTGGCTGGTCGCGGCGGTACTTCCCAGTCAGGAAGCCGGCGGCCAGCGGGCTGTAGGGAATTACGCCGAGGCCCTCATCTTGGCATAATGACATGAGTTCTCGCTCGAACTCCGCACGATGCGCCAGGTTGTAGTGCGGTTGCAGCGACTCGTAGCGCACCAGCCCCTTGACGTCACTGGCCCACAGGGCCTTGGCCAGGCGCCAGGCCGGGTAGTTGGAGCATCCCACATAGAGCACCTTGCCCTGCTGGACCAACCGGTCGAAAGCCGCCATAGTCTCTTCGATGGGCGTCGTGTCGTCGAAGGCATGGGACTGATACAGATCGATGTAGTCCGTCTGCAGCCGGCGCAGGCTGTCCTCAACGGCTTCGACAATGTGCTTGCGGCTCAGACCTTCGCCGTTCGGCCCATCCCACATGCGGCCTCTCACTTTGGTTGCCAGGACGATCTGCCGGCGGTTGCCGCGCTCCGTCATCCAGCGCCCGATGATCTGCTCCGACACTCCGCCGGGGTTGTTCTCGGCCCAGAAGGAGTATACATCGGCAGTGTCGAGGAAGTTGCCGCCGGCCTCCACAAAGGCATCCATCACCTGGAAAGCAGCGTTCTCATCGGCTGTCCACCCCCATTGCATCGTCCCCAGACACAACGCCGATACTTTCAGTCCCGTCCGTCCCAAGTTCCGATACTTCATGTGATTATCCTCCGTTCAGCTATGGGGCGTGCACAGGGAACTACTTCTCCACCGCCCGGTCTAGATTGATGGAGGTGAGTTCGCAAATGTACATATCAAAATCCTCAGTCCTCCGGTCTCCGTGGGCGTCAATCATCAAGATCACACCTGGCCGGGCCTTGGTGGTTGTTCCTGTAAAGGGTCAGCCAAATCGTGTTTTCGTATTGCTAGCGTATTGTATCACGCGATTCCGAGCTGCGCAAATGATTCTCTTTTGATAGAAGGTTTCGATGAAATTGTATAGTTTTTCACTTGCAATCTGCGGGGAGTTTTGTTATAATGTTGCGAGTAGCGGAACGCTATTCCACAATGAGGAAAAAAAACCCCACGTTGGACTTGAGAGATGAAGTCCATAAGGCGAGCGTTGCGTATCCTCGCTTCTTTCAACATCACACTTGTCGAAATAGGCGTCACGGAGGCCAGCGAACTCCTAGGATGTAGCAAGAGCACCGCTCATCGAACTCTTTCAGTGCTCGAGGAGGAGGGCTTCGTTCGACAAGACCTTACTACAAGGAAGTACGTCCTCGGTCCTAAGGTTCTCGAACTAGCTGCGGTACTTTCGGAAACTACCGACGTCAGGCTCAAGAGCCTACCTCACATGGAAAGCTTGCGGCAGGCGACCAATGAGACGGTTACGTTGGGTTTGGTAGTGGACAATTCTCTGGTCTTTATCGAGGAACTCGTGAGTTCCCAATCATTGAGGTACAGCCATAGCCACGAGATGGGCAGACCCCTTGAACTGTACGCAGGAGCGGCTGGAAAGACTTTGTTTGCTCATCTTCCTCAGAGCGAAATCGACTACATCCTCAATGAAGCGAAACTAGTACCTATTGGCCCTTCTACTATAGTCGATCCTAAGCAGTTGCGGGAAGAGTTAGCGAGAATTCGAGAGCGGGGATTCGGCATCAGTGTTGAAGAGCGTGTGCCGGGGGCGGCCGGGATTGCAGCCCCGGTTCGAAACCATACCGGGAACGTGATCGCATGTGTTGGCCTCTTTGGCCCCAAGCTCCGCTTTGAACAGACCGGTTTCGACCGACTGGCGGAGCTAGTGGTAGCAACAGCAGCAGCTATCTCTGCCGACATGGGATACGGTGTGGGGGCTCCTGCAACTGCGGACAGCAGCGCGAAGGCGATCATGCGGCTGTGATGCTTTCGTCAGTCAGGGAGCACGAGTTACTGTATTTCAGCAGGGGATACTCACGTTTCCATCGCAACATGCTAAATCAGGAGATGTCAGATGTGTCATTATTGCACCGAGCATGGTGGTCGAGATCAGAAGTGGTACGAAAGATTTGAGAACTACCTGTTCTCTAAGATCTTCCCAACCGAGGAGGAGCAGGAGAAGGCCAGGGCTGGTTTGGTGAAGACTTTCGAGGAAACCGAGTGGCGATACACCGAGAAGGAGTACGTCCGTAATCCGGACTATCTCAATGCGCGGGCTAGCAGTGGCCTGGGCGGTCAGGTTGTCACGTTGGAAGAGTGTCTCGACATTCTGGCCCTGGCTGAGGAAGCTACGAAGCGAGAAGACAGCATGGTTGTCGTCGGGCACTGTCCCTGCCGGCTGGTATATGATGGCGTACGTGACTACTGTTGTATCGGCTTCGGAATGCCTGTCACCATGTCGATGAAGATCGCATATGGTCGCCTGCCGAGGGAAGGACTCACAGAGTTCGGTGGAGCTGAATGGGAGCATTTGCGGCGCGATATTCGGAAGGGCGTGAAGGTCCCTTTGAAGCTGGAGGAGGCCGAAGAGCTGCTCCGCGAATGGGAAAAGCAAGGTCTGTGGCACTTGATCATGGGCCGAGGGCGTTTACCTCTCATCGAAGCCATCTGTAACTGCGAGCGTATCTACTGCACCTA
>JBHIAO010000463.1:0-4592 GCA_046758565.1 Anaerolineae bacterium | reverse complement strand
CCAGGACTCGCCCCTCGGTCGCCTGATGGCTACTTACTTATGAACTTCTTAGTAATTTCCCGCTTTCTCCAGCAGTCTCTTTACCCCTTGGAGAAACCGGGCAGCGATGACGCCGTCCGCGATGCGATGATCGGCTGAAAGGGTCATGGTCATCATAGACCGGACCACAATGCCTTCACCTCCGGCGACGACGCGCGGGGAGACTTGGCCGACGGCCAGTATCGCACATTGGGGTGGGTTGATGATCGCCACGAAACTATCCACCCCGAACATACCCAGGTTGGAAACCGTGAAGGTCCCACCCTCATAATCTAGGGGTAGGAGTTTTTTACTCTGCGCCTTCTCCGAGAGCTCGCGGCTATGCTGGGCTAACTCCTTTAAACTCAATCGGTCAGCATTACGAATTACGGGAACCACCAACCCATCGCTGACGGCCACTGCAAGGCCGATGTTAATGTCTGAAAACTGCTCCACCCCTTGCTCGGTAAAGGCCGAGTTTAGAGAAGGATAGTCCCTGAGCGCCTGACTCGAGGACCAAAGAATAAAGTCATTGATTGATGGAATGACCTTCTCCCCTTTCTCCTTCGACTCAGCCCGCCTTCTGTTTACCTGGGTCATATCCACATCCATGCTAACGTAAAAATGGGGAGCCGTCTGCTTGCTCCGGGCCATGCGCTCAGCGATGATACGGCGCATTGCGCTGAGCGGGCGGACCTCTCTCACTCCGGGTTGAGCGCCTGACGTCGCAGTTCGCGCACCAGCAGTGGAAAGAACGTCCTCAGCCACGATCACCCCCTCCACCCCAGTTCCTTTCAAATCAGCAATATCGATTCCCTTCTCTCGCGCCATCCTCTTCGCCGCAGGCGAGGCCAGGATTCTTCTCGATTCACCCCGTGGGAGGGTCGTCGTCGAGGGGGATTTCTGAGGAGAAATCTCATGCTGCGGAGGAGGCGTTGAGACCGCTGAAGGTTGCTCGGGTGGCGACTCGCCTGGGGCCAGAATCATTGCAACCCTCTGACCTACAGGCACCTCATCATCTACAGCAGCACTCACATTCGACAGAATACCGGAGGCGGGGGCCTCGATCTCGACCGTAGCCTTGTCGGTCTCGACCTCCATCAGAGGCTCACCCTTGGTCACCGGCTCGCCCTCAGCCTTGAGCCAGCTCACAAGCCTGCCTGTTTCCTGCGCCATCCCCAGTGCAGGCATGATGACTTCGGTTGCCAAGTTGATCCTCCCTCGACCTTACGTTTTACCCTTGGCGCCGCCGTTCTAAGCGTCGGCCACCACCGCTCCCGGTCTCACCACGGCCGGCCTCTGTATTCAAATGTGACTGCGTCTCGCGGGTGGTGGGCAATGGACCACTCGCCGTGTAATAGCGCGCACCAGCCACCATGAGCTTCTCTGCCGGGAACCGTGTGATGACCTCACAACCATCTTTGGTGACCACTACCTCCTCCTCGATGCGCGCCGCCGACCAGCCGTCCGCGGCCGGCCAGTAGGTCTCCAGCGCAAAGACCATGCCTTCTTCGATCACTTCGGGATGGTCCAGTGAAACCAGCCGGCTAAAGATCGGCTTCTCCCAGATAGAGAGTCCCACCCCATGCCCGTACTGTAGGGCAAAGGCAGCCTCTTCATTTGGGAATCCGAAATCCTGGGCCTTTGGCCAGAGTTTGACTATGTCCGCCGTGGTGATTCCAGGCTTGACTATGCTGATTGCCTCATCAATGTAGTCTCGACATCGCTTGTAGGCATCCACCTGATCGGGTGAGGCGCTGCCAATAGCGAAGGTTCTGTAGTAACAGGTCCGGTAGCCATTGTAGCTGTGCAGAATATCGAAAAAAGCCGGATCGCCCGGACGCAGCGCGCGATCGGTGTACACATGGGGGTGTGGGCTGCATCGCTCGCCGGAAATGGCGTTGACGCCCTCTACGTGCTCTGAACCGAGATCATAAAGTACTTTGCTCACAAGTCCCACGCATTCGTTCTCACGAATCCCCGGCCTCATCGCACGATAGAGCTCCTCATAAGCAGCATCGACCATCATGCAGGCGGTGTTGAGCAGGGTGATCTCATCCTGCGTCTTGATCGCCCGGGCGCGAAGCATCAGTTGCTGACCGTCCACTACCTTTATGCCTTCAGCCTGCAGGGCGAATAGCACCGGTAATTCAATGACGTCGACACCGACCGGCTCCTTGAGCAGGTTGCGCTCCTCCAGCTCAATGCGAATCTTTCGTGCCACGTCCTGCGCCAGGCCCGAGGCGGGCGACGTGGCCCCGCGCAGCGTGGAAATCCCGGCGCGGGACCGCTCTCCAAGCCACGGACAGTACAACTGGTGGTGGCGCGCCGCCGAGCCGAAATCCCACATGATCGGTTCGTCGTCCTGCGGTAGCAAGTTATAACGAACCAGTTTATCCATGGCCCACGTACCAATGTGGGTGGCCGTGATATAGCGTGAGTTGTTCATGTCGAAGCAGAGGAGTGCCCCCAACTCCGACTCTTTTAGCAATTTTTTGATCCGCGCCAGGCGATCTTGCCGCAGCCGCTCCAGGTTAACCCTTTCTTCCCAGTCAACCCCCGTCAGGCCGAAAGTTTTAAGTCCCATAATTAACCTCCTCTAAACTCGTCCACAAAGGGCCTTGGCCTGCTCGGCAACCGAGGCCGGAGTGGGCACAGTCAAATCCTCCAGTACCGGCGAAAATGGGACGGGCACATCCATTGCGCCCATCCGCCTTACCGGCGCGTCCAGGTAATAAAAGGCGCCCTCGGCGATCACCGAGGCGATTTCTGCCGTGACGCCATAGCGTTCATAGCCTTCATCGACGACGAGTGCACGGGTGGTTTTTTTAGCAGACTCAATCAACGTTTGCCTGTCGAGCGGGACCGTAGTGCGCAGGTCTATAATTTCAGCGCTGATGCCTGCCTCCTCCAGCATCTCCGCCGCTCGAAGGGAGACGGTCACCATACTGCTTGTTGCCACTATGGTAATATCTGTACCGGAGCGTTTGATGTCCGCAACCCCGAACGAAATGGTGTACTCACTCTCCGGAACCAAACCCTTTTCCTGATACATCAACTTATCTTCGAAGAAGACAACCGGGTTGTCATCTCGGATGGCCGTTTTGAGCAGTCCTTTAGCATCATAGGGAGTAGAAGGCAGCACCACCTTGAGACCGGGTACGTGACTGAACCACGCATGCAGGCTCTGGCTGTGCTGGGCGGCGGAGCGGCGCGTGGCCCCCAGGGTGGTGCGCAGGACCATTGGAACTTTGAACTTGCCGCCCGACATATAGTGGATCTTGGCCGCCTGGTTAACTATCTGGTCCATCGTGAGCGTAATGAAGTCGCCAAACATGATGTCGACGACCGGGCGCATCCCGGTCATCGCAGCACCCACGCCCACACCGGCGATGCCCGCTTCGGAGATCGGCGAGTCGATGACCCGCTCTGGCCCAAACTCGGTGACGAGCCCGGAAAGCACCTTGAATGCGGTACCGGCTTCGGCGACGTCTTCCCCGATAATAAAGACACGCGGGTCGGAGCGCATTTCCTCAGCCAGCGCCTCTTTGATCGCCTGCGCAAAGGTAATCTCCCGACCGTTCGAACCCACCTTGCCACTAGGCATAGACATGCTGGTCCACCTCACTCGGATCGGGGTACGGAGCGCTCAGCGCGAACTGAACGGCGGCCTCAACATCACGGCGAACGTCGCTTTCGATCCGCGCAATAACTTTCTCGTCAGCAATCCTGTGCCTGCCCAACCACGAGGCGAGCAGCTTCAGCGGATCGCGATCCCTCTTCCATTTCTCCTCTTCTTCCTTCGATCGGTAGTACGTGCGGTCGATGTCTCCCACATGATGACCGTAGAAACGATAGGTATTGCAGATAAGAAAAGCCGGCCCCTTCCCCTGCCGCACCCTCTCCACCAGCCGGTGGGCGGCAGCGTAGACAACTCTTACGTCCTGGCCGTCGACCGATTCTGTCTGAATCCCAAATGCCTCCGCCCTGGCTTGAGTGTCGCCGGCAGTCGTCTCGTGATAGTGCGTGTACTCGTTGTACATGTTGTTTTCACAGACGAAGAGGACCGGGAGCTTCCACAACGAAGCCATGTTCATCACTTCATAGACCAAACCCTGTCCCAGGGCGCCCTCCCCAAAGAAGCACACCACCGCCTGATTGCTGCCCCGCATCTTGATAGACAGTGCCGCCCCGGTGGCGATTCCGGTGCTACCTCCAACGATCGCATTGGCCCCGAGGTTGCCCGAGTCCTGGTCGGCGATGTGCATGGAGCCGCCTTTGCCTCGGCAGTAACCAGCCTCCTTGCCAAGCAACTCGGCGAACATCTGGTCCAGAGAGGCCCCTTTGGCCAGGCAGTGGCCATGGCCACGGTGGGTGCTGGTGATGTAGTCGTCGCCCCGTAGTGCCTCACACACGCCCACCGCAACCGCTTCCTGACCACTGTATTGGTGCGCCAGTCCGGGCATCTTCGCGCTCATGTAGAGCTGGTTTACCTGCTCTTCAAACAGCCGGATTCTGAGCATCTGCTGGTAGAAGCGAAGACCCTGCTCGCTGTGAAGCGCAGTGGTCTCCCT
>JBHIAO010000462.1:0-4611 GCA_046758565.1 Anaerolineae bacterium | reverse complement strand
CGGTAGCGAGCCAGTTCAGCAGCCAATTCATCGGCCCGCCGGCGCTCTTCCTCAGTCCGCTGGCGCTCTGCTTCAGCTCGCCGGCGTTCTTCCTCGGCCCGCCGATGTTCTTCCTCGGCCCGCCGGCGTTCTTCCTCGGCCCGCCGATGTTCTTCTGCAGCCATCTCCTGAGACGTGGGCAATAACACACCCTCCAGGGTTTCCCAACGCAGCCAACGCGCCCGGACATCTTTGTACTCACCCTCCCAGCGCGTGAGGGCCAGGCCCAGCTTGCGACTGATCAGCCGGCCACGCTCATCCGGTTCCCGTGGCTCGTAGAGACCGTTGGACAGCCCGAAGCCGGCCCACTCGCCAGAGAACGGATCGTACCAGAAATACTCAGGGACCCGCATCTGGTCCTGGTAGATGCGCTTTTTCTTGCCCTTATCCGCCTTGGCCGTGCTCGCCGACAGGAGTTCGATGACGACGTCCGGGCCTTTGCCTTCCTCCCATATCACCCAGCTCTTGCGCTCGTGCCTGGGGACGTCCAACACCGCAAAGAAATCAGGACCCCGGAAAGCCCGCATCTCGGGAGGTGGCGCCTCTTTGCCTTCCTCCTCGGCCTCCAGTTCGCGGATCACCGCTTCGGCCTGTTCCAGGCTGTAGTAGACGAACATGTTACCGCCGACGAAGAAATCGTCTCGGTTATCCCAGTGCAGCGTTAGGGAGTCGATCAAGAGAGCAAGTTGGAGAAAGTGGCGTTGGGTTTCCATGGGGACTCCATCATCGCAGGGCAGCTCGTCTTCGCCGGGAGGTATTAACACACCTAGCTCAGCCGACAGTACGTCTGGGCGTGTCGCTTCCATTTGTGATCACCTACCTTCTGGGGAACAGAGACACTGAATTCTCGCACCAATTGTATCACCTGTGTGCGGTGTCTGCCAAACAGTTCAGTTCCGTCATCACCAAAGATGCTGTATATCCCTTGTTTCTTTCAGGCCCCCATCCACACTCCCGCCGCCTGGTGCTGTTACTGAAACATCCCCAGCACACCCTCCGGCGTGTGGCCTGTCTCGCGCAGCCGGCGCTTGATCTTCTTGCGTGCTTCGTGGATCAGCATGTAGACGGCATTGCGGGTAGTACCCAGGTCATCTGCGATTTCATCGCTGCTGCGGCCTTCAATGAACTGGGCAGCGAAGGCAAACCGCTGGCGCTCGCTGAGGTCCTGCTGGATCGTGGTCTCAATGAGGTCTAAAATCTCTGCAGTTTGTACCCGAACTGCCGGCGACAATTGTTGGGTCTCTTGCCATTCCCGATTGGTACCGCCCCACTCCTCAGGGTTGTTCTCGGGGTCGTAAGCCAGCGACGCAGACATTCTGCCTTCGCGCCAGTAGGGCTTCCGCAGCTCGTAGGCCGCGGTGCGAATCGCAACGGTGGCCGCCCACGAGGTCAGTTTTCCCCGCCCCTCGTAAGTTGACAACTTCTCCCACACCGCCTGAAGCGCCTCCTGGGTGAAGCCACGCGCCAACTCCTCCAGGTCCGAGGTGTCCAACTGCTGGAGCCGAAGCAGGCCGGCCTTCCGATTACGCAGATAGTTGTAGACCACACGGTAGAGATATCGACCCAGATCGGCGAAGGCTTGATGCTGCACCTGGCCGGCAGCACGCAGGTCGGATACCCATTCCTGGTCGCTGCGCCGGCTCATCGCGCTAGCTCCAGACCATCAAAGGATTTCGAGCCGATTTGCATCATTACGGGCAGATGGGGACAATCATAAGCTGAGTGCGACATCGGTGGGCGGTCTTTCTGTCAAGAACGTGACGAGCCCTGGTGTCAGAAGCTCAGCCGATTGTAACATGGTTCCAGGCTAAGTGTCAAGAATCATAGAAGCGAACTGAGTTCTGTGAAATTCACACGAAAACACCGTAACGTTTTTGCGGTAAGATACTATTAGCCTATAAGAGCAGCAAGCCGGCATGCGTGCGAAAATGACCATCACCGACCGAGACATGGCCCATCTCTTGCGGCGGGCGCAGCGTTACGATCCAGCGGCGTTCGATCGCCTGTACGCGCTGTACGCCGAGCGGATCTACCGCTACGTGTGGTACCGCGTGCGCGACGCTGACCTGGCAAGAGACCTGACGGCGGACATCTTCGAACGGGTGATCCACAAGATCTCAACCTTTCGCATCGGCCCGCAGAACACCGTGGCTACCTTCTCGGGCTGGCTATTTCGCATCGCTCACAATGACCTGTACCACTTCCATTGCCGGCAGGAGCGGGAGGAATCTGTGCTGATGTTGAACGATGAGATGGATGAGCGGCCGGCTGACGTGATGGACCTCTCGAAGCTGGCCGAGGACCGGGAGCGCGAAGCGGCCCTGCGCGCAGCCATGGGCCGGCTTCCGGAGGATCAGCAAGAGGTCCTGATTCTACGTTTCTGGGAGCAACTGAGCCATGCCGAGGTGGCGAACCTGATGGGCCGCAGTGAGGGGGCGATCAGGGTGTTGCAGCACCGGGCATTGACCACACTGCGGCGCATGCTGGTGCCGGGCAACCCTTCGACAGGCTCAGGGCAGGATCCTTCGACAAGCCGTCGTGGTGAGCCCTTCGACGAGGCTCAGGACAGGCCTGCCGAACCATCAGGACACCGTGCGGAGGCATCCCGATGAGGCAACGTCCTGAGCCTGTCGAAGGGCCGTTTGAAGCCGTCCTGGGCGCGTGCCTGGATGCGCTGTTCGCCGGCGCGACGGTTGAGGCATGCCTGACGCGCTATCCGGATCAGGCCGGCAAACTGGAGCCACTGCTGCGCCTGGCGGGCGAGATTGCCCAGACCCCAACGCCGCGCATGCCACGGGCCGGCTTCGAGTATGGCCGGCGCCGGGTCCGGGACGCTGTTACGGCGATGCGGGATGGCCGGCTAGCTGCCCCTATGCCACCGGACAGCTTCACCCCTGAGCAGGAAACGCGTTCACGCTCCCAGATTGAGAGCACTCGTCGACGAGAAGAGCAGCCGGTTATAGAGCCCTCCCTATTCCAGAGAATACGAGAATTCTTCACGGGTACTGCAGCCAGCCCACTGTGGAGTCGCGCTATCGTGACCATCAGCGTGGTCCTGCTGCTGTTCGGTGCCATCAGCGGGGTTGTTGTACAAGCAGCGGAGGGTAGCCTGCCTGGAGATCCCCTCTATCCCGTGAAGCGAGTAACGCGCCAGGTTCAGCTCCTCACAGCCTTGAACCCGGAAGTCCGTCAGGCAAAGGAAAAACAGATCCAAGCCCAAGAACGGGAAGAGGTTCAACAAGCGGCCGAGCAGGAGCATGTTTTCCAAGAAGATGTGAGCGGGGTCATCACGGAATGGAATGGACATTCACTGGTACTTGAGGGTAGTTTGCGTATTCAAGTAACGGAGGCAACCCAGATCCAAGGTCAACCCATGCGGGGTCATATGGCGAACATCGTTGTCAGGTCTGAGGATGGCCAACTGATGGCGGAACGGATCACGATCCTGCCACGAACCATTTCAACCAATACTGCGACCGTCACGCTGACTAACACTGTCACGCCAACTCAGACACCGCCTCCGACGAACACATCGAAACCTACGCAGCAGCCCATACAGGAAGTGGCTCCAATTGCCACCTCGACCGCACCGGAAATGACAGACATACCAACTCAGACGACCATGCCGAGCCGCACACTATCCCCAACCCCCAGGGTAACCAGTACGCCGAGCATCACACCGAGCCCGTCGCCGACTCACACGCCGACCGAAGTGTCAGCGCCACCACCGACCCATACGCCCACGGCGACGGAGATGCCGATATCCACACCTGATCCACTGGCGCTGATCAATGTCATTAACCGGGAACGCCAGCGTCGTGGGCTGTCCGCGTTGCGTGTCAATCCCTCTCTCATGGCGGCCGCCCAGACGCACAGCACGGATCTGGCCACCCATAACCACTGGGGACATACGGGCACCGACGGCTCGACACCCCAGGAGCGCATGCGACGCGCCGGCTATCCGCTGGGCGCAGGCGAAGAACTGCTGGCCGCGAACAGCATCGACGTTGACGCCATCGTCCAATTCTGGCTGCGAAACCCGGAGTACCAGAGTGCTCTCATGAATGTCAACTATGTGGACATTGGCGCCGGCTACGCCTACGACCCGAATACGGACTATCGAGACTATTGGACCGTTCTCGTGGCTCGCCCAGTCGCCACACCTGCCCCCACGGAGACACCCACCGATACGCCCTGGCCCACAGAGACGCCAACACCCACGAACATGGCGTCCCCAACCCCATCGGCGACGGACGTGCCGAGTGCCACGCCGACCCCATCGCCGACTCAACCAACAACGCCGAGTCTCACCCCATCCCCAACCCCAACGGCATCGGACGTGCCGAGTGTGCCACCCCCATCGCCGACTCCGACGCCGGCGGGGACGGAGCCACCTATTCCAACGGCAACCCCTACCGCCACATCTCAGTCTACGACGACACCAACAGCAACGATTACGCCTGTCCCGACAGAAACCGCAACACCGACTGCCACGTTCCTGCCCACGGATACGCCGCCGGCGGCCGAGACATCTGTTCCAACAGAGACAACAACGCCAACCACGACGTTCCT
>JBHIAO010000461.1:0-4618 GCA_046758565.1 Anaerolineae bacterium | reverse complement strand
TCGGCCGGTCAAGAAAGTGCGTCAATATCTGACTCCACTCCCGCGCGATTAAGTCGCTGGTTGCATCAGAATTGCCAACACAGTATAATGTCAGCAACCATCCATACTATCAGCCAGTAAGGAGATGGGATCATGATTCGGGTAGCCTTTCAGGAACGCCTTGATGAAGTGCTGGGCAATCTGTTGGCGATGGGCGATCTGGTGGATAACGCTATCATGCGCGCAGTGCAGTCGTTAGCGGAGCAAGACGCAGACCTGGCGCAGCAAGTAATCGCGGGGGACAGGCGTGTTAACCAATCCATGTACGATCTGGAGGAGAAGACGCTGGTCCTCATAGCCACACAACAGCCTCTAGCCGGCGACCTCCGCACCTTGATGTCCGCGACTAGCATAGCGACTGAACTGGAGCGGATGGGGGACTACGCTGAAGGTATTGCCAACATCACACTCCGAGGTTTTGACAAACCGCTCCTGAAACCCCTGATCGACATCCCGCGTATGGCGGAACTCGGCCGAGAGTTGCTCCGTGGCCAGCTTCAGGCGTTCATTGATCGCGATGTGGAGCGGGCGCGCATGCTGGCCGCACGGGACGACGAGATCGACGAACTGTTTGATCAAGTGTATCGCGAGCTTCTAACTTTCATGGCGGAAGACCCCCGGACAATCACCCGGGCCACTCATCTCATCTGGGTTGCGCACAATCTGGAACGGATTGGGGATCGGACGACAAATATCGGAGAACGCGTGGTTTTCCTGGTGACAGGCAAGGTCGTGGAACTCAACCCCTGACGAGGACATATATGGATCAACAGAAAACGCAAGATCCGGCACAGTTGCTGATCTGGCTCGACGAGCAGCATCGTGAGGATCGCCGGCAATTGGCGGATCTCAGTAAGCTTGCCGAAGCGCAGTACCGGGAGCTGGAAGACCTCACGAAGCGCTTCGAGGATCTCGAACGCCGGCTGGCCGGCACGCAGACCCAACTGGTCAAGTTCGCCGAGATCGAAGCTGCACTCCAGGAACTCAAGAACGAGATTATGGGGGTTCTGGAGGAGAGCCAAGCCGGGTTGCAGAAGACAGATACACGATTGGAATCACAACTGGAAGCACAGGAGCCGAAGCTAGCGAACCTGGCCAAGGCACTCCAGGCGGTCCAGAGCGCACTGAGCACATTGGAGAGCCAGGTCGAGACGATGCCAGCGCGCATCGACAGTCAGATGGAGCAGATGGCGGGGCTGGCCCGAGACATCGAAGAGTTTGAAAAACGATTCAATCAGACGCAGGCGCGCCTGGCCCAACTGAATGAGCGGTTGTCCAACCAGGTAGACTCAACGGCGGCACTGGCTCGACAAGTGGAGAACCTGGGAGGCCGGCTGTCGAACACTCGCGCGAAACTGGTGAAGTTCTCCCAGATTGAGGCTGCTATTCAAGAGACAAGGGACGAACTCGTCTTCATGGTCAAGGACCTGGAAGAGGAGCGGAAAAAGGAGGCCAGAGAATCAGCGCAACTGCGCGAGTCTGAACTCAAGGGTATCCAGGTGGCATTAGACAGCATACAGAAGCGGCTGGAGCCGATTCCACAACTGGATGAACGTGTCAAAGCACTGGCAGCTGAGGACAAGCGGCTGCGCGATCTGATCTCGCAGCACGAGCAACGAATTCCACCGCTGCAAAAGTCCATCGAGAACCACCGGGAACGAATCTCCTACCTGGAAGAAGATCGACCACGCACGTCACGTCGAATTGATGAACTGGAATCCAAAATACCGTTATTGGACGAGGCGATCGAGGAAAACGCCGCCAGGTTCCCATTCCTGTACGAGTGGGCCCAGCGCAGCGCTGAACAGATCGACGAACTTAAACGCTTCGAGGACCAGATGGAACGGTGGCGTGCCGCCTTTGTCGAGGAAATTCGGCGAGGCGAGCAGCTCCGGGATCGCCGGCTGGGTGATTGGGAAAAGGTTCTCGACGAGCACGCCGAAATCATCGACCAGTGGCAGGATACACTCCGCCGCTACGAGATTGCCCATCAGGACAATCGTCGCTTCATAGGTGACCTGCAGATGCTGGCTCAGCGCCTGGAACGTGATCAGGCAGAGGTGGCGGAGCAGCAGCGTCTGGCGGACGAGCGGCTGCAGCGGGAACTGGAAGCCTGGCAGGACGAGAACGAGAAACGCTGGCGGCTCTTCTTGAAGGAGCGCGACTACGATTGGGCACAACAGGACAAACGCGACACGGAACAAGATCGCCGAGTCAAACCGTTGGAAGTGTGGCGTGATGAGCACTCCAGTCGCTTTGCTGAGCAGCTTGATCGGCTGGACGAAAACGACCGACGCATCCTGGCGCGCCTGGTCGATCTGGTTCGATATCTGGACAAAGCACTTGAACATCAAATCAAACAACGCAAGGCACAGCGCGACCTGTTGAGTGAAGAAAAGCCACTATCTGACCTCCTTGCAACGCGATCGCCCGCCGAGCGCCGGCCTCGCGGTGCTCAGCGGGCAACCAGGTCTGAGGGGCAATGATGGCACTGCGTGTGATAGGAACAGCCGGGCACGTTGATCACGGCAAGTCGACCCTCGTCGAGGCACTGACTGGCATCCATCCGGACCGCCTCAAAGAGGAGCAGGAACGAGAGATGACCATTGATCTCGGCTTTGCCTGGATCACGCTGCCCAGCGGAGGGACGGCGAGCATCATCGATGTGCCAGGGCATGAGGACTTTATCAAGAACATGCTAGCCGGCGTTGGGGGAATCGACGCCGCGCTCCTCGTCGTGGCGGCAGACGAGGGACCGATGCCCCAGACACGCGAGCATCTGGCTATTCTCGATCTGTTGGAGGTGAGGAGCGGCCTGGTGGCACTCACCAAGATCGATCTGACAGACGAGCCAGACTGGCTGGATTTGGTCGAGGCCGAAATTGAAGAGATGCTGGCGCCGACCAGCCTGGCCGGCGGATCCATCATCCGGATCTCGGGACGGACAGGAGAAGGTCTCGAAGACCTGCGGAATGCCCTGGACCATTTGCTGGCCGAAACAATGCCGCGGCGCGATGTGGGCCGGCCGCGCCTGCCCATCGATCGGGCTTTCACCATTGCTGGGTTTGGGACGGTCGTGACCGGTACACTGATTGACGGCCACTTTGAGGTCGGCGATGAGGTGGAGATTCTGCCGAAGGGTCTTAAAGCTCGCATTAGAGGCTTGCAGACTCACAAACAGAAGATCGAGCGGGCGGTTCCAGGGAGTCGGGTGGCGATCAACCTGTCGGGTGTGGGCGTAGATGACCTGGAGCGGGGAGACGTCGTGACGAATCCGGGATGGCTACGAGCCACTCGGTTGATCGATGTGCAGCTCCGGATGTTGGAAGATGCTCCGAGGCCGCTGCGGCACGATGCCGAGGTTGAGGTCTTTGCCGGCGCGGCCCAAATGGTAGCACGCACGCGAATTCTGGGGGCACAGGAGATCGCGCCTGGCAAAACCGGTTGGGTCCAGCTTCGGCTGGCTGAACCCATGGCCGTAGCAAAGAGCGATCGATTCATTGTTCGTCAGCCATCCCCGAGCTGGACCCTGGGTGGCGGTACTATCGTCGATCCACACCCACGACGCCGACATCGCCGGTTTCACCGAGCGGTCATTGAGCGCCTTGAGGCCATGGCGTCCGATACTCCGGAGGACATTCTGCTAGGCACACTGTTCAAACAAGAGCCTGTCGAAGCCCGTCGAGCCGTTCGCCGCAGCCAGCTAGAACTAAAGGTCGCTGCACCCGCCCTGGACAGCCTGTTGCAGGAGGAGTTGGTGATCGCTTTGGACGGTGGCAGCACAGGCGGTGAACAGTTGGCACGAAGTTCTACCTATCTGATTTCAGCCCAAGGGTGGTCACGACTGATCGGTCGGATTGAAAAAGCCCTGGCGGCATACCATGCGACGTATCCGCTTCGCAGCGGAATGCCACGCGAGGAGCTTCGGAGCCGGCTGCATCTGGAGGGGCAGCTTGTCAATGCCATTGTTGAACGGGCTGTAGAGCAGGGTGAGATCGTCGCCGAATCGGGCACGTTGCGCCTGCCATCACATCGGGTTGCGTTCTCGCCGGAACAGCAGGAGCGGATTGACGCAATGCTGGCTGCTTTCCGCAACACGCCGTACGCGCCACCATCCACAAGCGATGTCGAGGCGCAGGTTGGTCCCGAGGTGCTGTATGCGCTGGTGGAGCAGGGCTATCTCACACAGGCTAGCGAGGATGTCCTGTTCCGTAGCGAAATCTACCAGGAGATGGTGGACCAGGTTGTAGCGCACATTCAACGCCAAGGCAGCATCACGGTGGCACAGGCCCGCGACATGTTTCAGACCAGTCGCAAGTATGCGCTGGCTTTGCTGGAACGTCTGGACGAAGAGCGGGTAACCAAGCGGGTCGGCGACGAACGGGTGCTTGCGCACGACCGTCGGTCTTCTTGAATTGTGAATTGTGAACTATGAACTGTGAATTGTGAATTAGGTGTTTAGAGACGGACAACAATGGTCAAGGGCGATGCCACTGAAGAACGAAAGCAATTCACAATTGACAATTCCTAACGCAGCCTTTGGCCGCAACCAAACTGCGTAAAACGTGAAACGTAAAAC
>JBHIAO010000460.1:0-4627 GCA_046758565.1 Anaerolineae bacterium | reverse complement strand
TTTCACGTTTTACGCAGTTTGGTTGCGGCCAAAGGCTGCGTTAAGCTTCACGTTTCACGTTTCACGGGGTGAATAAAGGGAGACCAGTTATGGAAGGCAAGACCGTCGACGAATCCAGAACTATGATGAGCCAGTTGATGATGCTCACCGATGCCAATCCTACCGGGAACGTGCACGGTGGGACCATCATGAAGCTGGTTGACACGGCCGGCGGCATTTGCGCCACGCGACACGCCTGCCGGCCCGTGGTCACCGTTGTCGTGGACACCATGACTTTCTTGCAGCCGGTCTACGTCGGTCATCTGGTGACGCTGGAGGCGCAGATCAATTGGATTGGGCACACTTCGCTGGAAGTTGGCGTGAAAGTCACGGCTGAGAACGTGCTTGACGGCACCATTACTCACACATCCTCAGCGTATCTAGTCTACGTGGCGCTAGACGACGCCGGCAAGCCGGCGCCCGTTCCCCCACTCATAGTACGTACCGAAGAGGAGCGCCGGCGGATGCAGGCCGCCGAGGCACGGCGGGAACGCCGGCTGCGAGAGAAGATTGCTCAGTAGGACATCAGCGGCTAGAAGGCCGGCCATACTTCGGAAGTCTGAGAACTGTCGTGCATGGGCCTCAGCTTCATCCACTGGAGCCCTGTCTCGGTTTAGGGGAGTCATGTGAGAGACTTCCGAAGTCTTATGCGACAAAAGAAAGCGAGGGCTGGTTCCGCCCCATGAACCAGCCCTCGTTTCTGTCAGGGGGTAATCTCTGACGATTGTATTTATACATTGAAAACATTAACAGAGGATGAGAGTTCTATTAGCTTGGGATTAGATTTTCAGTAAAAAACAATGGCCCGTCGGTTGCCACTCTGCCCATAAGCAGCAATCTCGGGCCAACAACTTTGGATGGAGGTTAGTCACCCTTATTGCTCACCATGATATGCTCCGAAGATTAGAAGAAGATGAGAGTTGCCTAAGTGTTGCATTAGAGTTCGGAAATGTGTTATAATGCAGTCGGTGTACACGTACGACAATTGAGACCCCATAAACGATCAGTCACCATTCTTCAACAGTCATTGAGGAGGTCGCACCAATGTCGGTAACACTCACATGGCACGGTCACGCCTGTTGGACCGTCGAGAGTGATGGTACAACACTCCTAATTGATCCGTTTCTCTCGGACAACCCTATGGCAGACATAGGACCAGACGACGTCAATCCTGACTACATCCTGATCTCCCACGGCCACTTTGATCACGTGGGCGATGCTGTGGAGATCGCCACACGGACTGGCGCCACGATCATCTCCACCTTTGAGGTCGTCAACTACTGTCAGGCGCAGGGGGCCGAAACTGGTCATGGCATGAATATCGGTGGCGGCTATGACTTCCCCTTTGGTCGTGTCCAACTGACGATTGCCCACCACACATCGATGTTGCCTGATGGAGGCTACGGCGGCGACGCGGCAGGTTTCCTGATCACAACGGGCGGTGCCATAATCTATGATGCTGCCGATACGGCCCTCTTTGGGGACATGAAGCTGTACGGCGACATGAACGAGATTGACGTGGCCCTGATTCCCATTGGAGATAACTTCACGATGGGTCCGCGGGACGCGCTGCAGGCGGTAAAGTTTGTTCGCCCGAGGGTGGTCATCCCGATGCACTACAACACCTTTGACCTCATCGCACAGGATGTCGATGCCTGGGCCAGGCAAGTTGAGGATGAAACGGACATCAGCGTAGTAGTGCTCAAACCCGGTGAGAGCTACACCGTCTGATCTTGTTGTTAGCGCGAATAAGTCCTGGGTTAACCTCGAACGCTAGCGAGCGTCGGTCGAGTGCGAAGCGTATCGAGACCAGCGAGCGGGTCTAGAAGCCCAACCCGCTTGGATCTCGATACGCCTTTGGCTACTCGACCGGCGCTAACCTGGCACTTAACCCAACGGTTATTCGCGCTAATATCTTGTTTGCACAGCAGGCGCACAAAAGGGGCGAGACCGTAAGGTCTCGCCCCTTTTGTCAAAGGAGGAGAAAAGAAGATGCGATCGGCCGTCTCAGATCACCTGCTAGTCAACAATCGCTGCACAATCCGGAGCCACACCTGGCTTCTTGCCATCTAGTGTGACCTGACTAGGCGCGAGAGCCCAGGGTATTCGACCAAACGAGTAGCAGTGTCAAGGCTAAGATGATGATTACGGTAGTCATATCAGGTCTCCTTGCGGGAGCAGTTGAATAATGTGTCAGTTCCCTCTATAGACGTGCCCCTATGAATATGGGAATTCCATTTCCCTACTACTTCGACAGCACAGCGATACGAAACCTTACGTGCTGTAGTTCTACAACGAGTATCGCGTTCGTTTGTTACTCTCGTGTTGCGAAAGTGTAAAAATATTCCAAAATGTAACTACTCGGTCCCCTCTCCGGACTCTCACTAGATACAACGCACCATCGGGCAATCAGATACGTGTCGCTTTTCATACGAATTGGCTACGCCCGCCTGACGGCACTCGCCGGCTCCTTGCACCCATCGTACACTTGTGATAAACTGGCATTGTCCGCCGTCCCAGCACACAAGGTCACCACGCACACAAGGTTAGGAGAAGCCATGCGTCTACGATGGATCGGCCTGTTGCTCATCACCCTGTTCGGGCTGATTTCCCTGCCCATTGTCGTTCATTCTACGACAGCCACCGACCTGAGCAGGGGAGCCCTTCGACCTCGCTCAGGACAAGCAGGGGAGGGGGGGAGCAGAGGGGAAGGGGAGCAGGGGGGAAGGGGAGCAGAGGAAATAATGAGAAGTCCCGCACCTCCGCACGGAGCGTGGCGACCGCCGCCCACACCACTTCCGTTCCGGCCGGCCAATCTACTCGTGAACGGTGATTTCGAAGGCGAGTACCTCGACGCACCGCCGTCGTCACGTATGGCCGAAGGCTGGAGCCGATGGTGGGTGCCAGGTACCCAACCGGGCATCAACCACGAGCCGGAGTTCAAAGAAGAGTGGATATGGGCTCCCAGCATCATGGTCCATCAGGGCGACTTCGCCCAGAAGTATTTCAACAACTTCGCCACCCACACCGGCGGCATCTATCAGCGCGTCACGGTGCCTGAAGGCAGCGTGGTTCGGTTTTCCATTTGGGCCAGAGTGTGGAGCAGCGACTGCGATGATCCTTGCTACACACCCCTGGAGCCGTGTCATCCAGAAAAGAACGACAACAGCAACGGCGAGTATAGGGTCGCCATCGGCATCGATCCGATGGGCGGTACCGAAGCCATGGCCGATACCGTCGAGTGGATGCCGCTCGTGGAGCACTACGACGAGTGGTTCCAGATGGAGATCACGACGACCGCACAAGCCGGCGCGGTCACAGTCTTCACTCAGGGGACGGCGAAGTGGCCGGTCGCCAACAACTTCTCTTTCTGGGATGACGCACGCCTGGAACTCATTTCGGCGCCGATCAATACATATCTGCCGCTGGTCGGACGGAACTACGAGGGAGTGGTGGTGACCCCCTCGCCGACGGCAACACCGACCGCTACCGTCACCCTGACGCCCACACCCGAGGTGAGCCCAACGGCCACACTCACTGCCGTCCCAGCCAGTCCAACGCCGACGGCAACGGCTACGCCTACGAGAACCGCCAGCCCAACAACGACGGAGCAGCCGGCGACGGCCACTCCAACCGCTACGCCAACCATCACTCCCACGGCGACTCCGCAGATTACGTGTGCTGAGGCAATTGCCAACGGGGGATTTGAGTCCAGTTCCGACTGGGCTATCGGCGACACTGACCATCCAGCGGACTACTCCACGGTGCGGGCCCATGGCGACTCACAGCGCTCCATGCGTCTGGGCATCGAACCGGGCGGCTCCGATGTCCGAACATACTCGTATATCAGCCAGGCGTTCCACATACCGGATAGCGCGACCAGCGCCCAGCTATCGTTCTACTATTATCCAGTCAGCGAAGACACAGAGGGAGACTACTTCGAAGTCATGTTGGCCGACGCCGCGGCCCGTCCGCTCGATCCGGTGCTGTACGCGCGTTCAAACGACCGAGACTGGATGCACTACACATACGACCTTACTCGACACGCCGGCCGCGATGTGCAGCTCATGTTCAACGTCCTCAACAATGGCGAGGACGGTGTGACGGCCGTCTGGCTTGACGACGTGAGTCTGACCGTGTGCGGTCCCGAAGGGGTCAGCTTGCAGAGCATCCGCCGGCCACGGATTCTTCAGGAACCTGTGCCCGGCGTCGCGGTCTGGCTGACATGGGTACGCTACTCAGCGGAACAGATTGGGCGTTCGGACCGTTGCGATGCCCGGTGCATCGAGTGGGTGTACATGAAGAACCGCGGAGAGCCCACGAACATGGCCGGCTGGACCCTGGAAGATGACGACGGCAACATCTTCACCTTCCCCAACCTGTACATTCCGCACGACCATGGCATTCGGGTGTGGACCAAAGACGGCGAGCCGGTGCGGACTGAGGGGTATTCAGACCTGTATTGGGGAAGCCCCGAAGAGTTGCTGGAGGACGCTGGCGATAAAGTGATCCTGCGCAACCCCGAGGGCGAGTCCATGTCTGAAATCTGTTATAGCGTGCCGGATCAACGAGATCCGGGACCGTGCCC
>JBHIAO010000459.1:0-4631 GCA_046758565.1 Anaerolineae bacterium | reverse complement strand
ACGATTTGGTTTACTGGCATGAGCGGGGCCGGCAAGACAACGCTGGCCCGACGGGTAGTCGAGGCGTTGCGGGCGCGGGGGATCGCCCGGATCGAGCTCCTGGATGGCGACGTAATTCGCACGAACCTGAGCAAAGGGCTCGGCTTTTCGAAAGAGGATCGCGATACCAATATCCGACGTATTGGCTGGGTGTGTGAGGTGCTGACGCGCAATGACGTTGTTGCTGTTGCCAGCGTCATCTCGCCGTATCGCGCCGGTCGCGACGAAGTGCGTCGGAAAGTCGGACGCTTCGTTGAAGTGTATGTGAAATGCCCGGTTCAGGTCTTGATTGGTCGCGACGTGAAGGGCCTTTATAAGAAAGCACTGGCCAGCGAGATCGAGAACTTCACCGGCATTTCCGATCCCTACGAAGAGCCGATTAACCCCGAGATTATCGTTGAAACTGATAAGGAATCTATTGAAGAGAGCTTGGCCAAGATTTTGCTGAAGCTAGAACAACTGGAGTACATACCCCGCGCTGAGTCCGAAGAGGAGCCCGGGCCAGCCTACTCCGACGACGAACAGGCGCGCATCGAAGAACGTCTGCGTTCCCTGGGGTACTTGTAACGGCGACCGCCGACGGCCAGGGTTTCTTCCGTGATCGCCCTCGCAATCGCTCAGTCCTTCTTTCGCATCACGTCAGGAGGGGAACTATGCCCATTCGTTTCGGCACTGACGGCTGGCGGGCCGTTATTAGCGATGAGTTCACTTTTGAAAACGTGCGTCATGTGTCCCAGGCTCTTGCCGACTGGCTAACCGAGGGGCCAAAGGGGTCAGAAGAGCCAAAAGAGCCAGAAGGGGGGGTCACCTCTGGCTCCTTTGGCCCCTCTGGCTCTTCTGCTCCTTCTATTGGCTCTTCTGTCCCCTCAGTTGTTGTCGGGTTTGACACGCGTTTTCTGTCGGATCGCTACGCCATGGAGGTGGCACGGGTGTTGGCCGGCAACGGCGTCCGCGTCCGCCTGACTCGCGCCGACTGTCCAACGCCGGCCCTCAGTTTCGCGGTGCGCGCTCTGGAAGCCGATTTCGGGGTGATGCTGACGGCCAGTCACAACCCGCCCCGCTACAACGGCATCAAACTGAAGGCGGCCTACGGCGGATCGGCGCTGCCGGCAACCACGAAGCAGGTTGAGTCGCGGCTGCACGCCAACCTGGAGAGCGGGCGAACGCCGCAGGCGGTTGACTTTGAGGAAGCAATGTCCGCTGGCCTCATCGATCGATTCAACCCCCTTCCAGCCTACCTGGATCACGTCGGGTCGCTGGTTGACTTCGAGCGCATTGCAGCCAACTGCCCTCGGGTGCTGATCGACCCGATGTACGGGGCAGGCCGGCGCTATATCCGATCATTTCTGGAGCGTGCTGGCGGACAGGCTGACGAGATTCATGGTGAAATGAACCCGGGCTTCGCCGGAATCTATCCTGAGCCGATTGGTCGAAATCTCCGTGAGCTTATCGCGGCTGTACAGGCCAGGGGATACGACGTGGGGCTGGCGACTGACGGCGACGCAGATCGGGTTGGGGCGGTCGATGCCAATGGGCAATTTGTAACACCACACCTGATCTACGCGCTGGTGCTGCGTCATCTGGTGGAGGATCGAGGGTGGCGCGGCTCAGTGGTGAAAACCGTATCGACCACGCAGCTCGCTAATCGATTGGCTGAGCGCTACAATCTGCCGCTGCACGAGACTCCAGTTGGCTCCAACTACCTCTGCGAGTTGATCCTGGCAGATGACGTACTGATCGCTGGCGAGGAGAGTGGGGGGATCACGATCAAACATCACATTCCAGAGGGCGACGGGATCTTGATGGGACTGTTGCTGATCGAGATCATGGCACACCATCGCCAGCCTCTCCATGAGATTGTCGACGATCTGCTGGCAGATCTGGGGCCGGTGGCATATGCGCGAGAGGATGTTCGAACGGAGCGGCCGTTCTCGAAGCCGGAGTTGGTCGAGCGGCTCATGGCCGGCGCTCCGGCGGAGTTGGCCGGCCGGCGTGTCGCCCACATCAACAGCGCCGACGGCATCAAGTACGTCCTCGCCGACGGAAGCTGGTTACTCATTCGCCCGTCGGGGACAGAGCCAGTCCTGCGAATCTACGCGGAGGCACCGGACGAAGCTGGGGTCCAGGCACTGCTGCGTGCTGGTGCGGCACTGGCGGGTGTGTGAGGGGCTGCAGGCCAGAGTTGGTTAGATGGCTAGATGGCTAAAGTTAACCTGCGACCTTCCAACCTTGAACCTTCAACCTATCTGGGTACTTTATGGCAGGCTCGGCAGCGGGCTTCGTAGACTTCACTGGCGCCTACGAGGATGACGGGATCGTCGTAAGAGGCCGGTTGTCCGTCGATGAGGCGTTGGGTGCGGCTGGCCGGCGCACCGCAGATGACACAGATGGCGTTGAGCTTGTCAACTTTCTCGGCCTGAGCCATCAGCAGGGGCATGGGGCCGAAGGGTTCACCACGGAAATCCATGTCCAGGCCGGCCATGATCACGCGCTTGCCGGCATTCGCCAGTCTCTGCGCGACCTCAGCGATCTGCCAGTCGAAGAACTGGACCTCATCGATGGCCACCACAGTGGTGTCTGGATCGACGTGAGCCAGTAGCTCTTGGGCACTAGCCACCGGGTCAGCATCAACTTCTAACCCGTCGTGCGAGCTGACGATTTCCCCGCCGTAGCGATCGTCCAACTGAGGCTTGAAGACCTGGACCTTCTGCCGTGCGATCTGGGCGCGTTTCACGCGGCGGATCAGCTCTTCCGTCTTGCCGCTGAACATGCTGCCGCACACCAGTTCGATCCATCCACTGCTGGATTGTCGGTACATGGATGCTGCCTCCGATGGCTGAGGGTGAACCAGTTTAGCGTGAAACGTAAAACGTGAAACGTGAGGACGTCGGATGGAGCATCGTCATCACGTTTCACGCTTCACGTTTCACGCTCGCAGGTGACTACTCTTCCCCCGTGGCCGGCTCCGGGGGCTTCTCTACTTCGTCCTCGAAAACAACCTTGATCTTCTTCTTGCCCTCGCGCTGCCCAAGAGCAGCTTCTCGCTGTGCCGTGACGTCGGAACGAACTGCCTGGCCTTTCTCCAGCCGGCGCATGAAGCGCTCCACCTGGCCGGCGGTGTCTACGATGCGCTGTTCACCGGTGAAGAACGGGTGGCACGCCGAGCACACGTCGGTGCGGATCTCGGGCTGAGTGGCACCCGTCGTAAAGGTGTTCCCACAGGCGCAGACGACCCTGGCCTCGGGATACCACTCAGGATGTATGCCTTGTTTCATAACTGCAAACCTTATTGACGGTTCGGGTGCGTGGGGTAGACGCTGACCCTCTTACGATCCCGGGTTTTGTGCTCGAACTTCACGTAGCCGTCGGTCAGGGCGAACAGGGTATGGTCCCTGCCAACACCGACATTCTCGCCGGGGTGAATACGCGTCCCCCGCTGGCGCACGATGATCGTGCCGGCACGTACGGCCTCGCCGTCAAATCGCTTGACGCCAAGTCGTTTTGATTCACTGTCGCGCAGATTTCTGGTGCTTCCACCACCCTTTTTGTGTGCCATCTATCTCACCTCCTGAAAGGCGCCGAGACAATCAGCCGGCTGTTGTCTCGTCCTCGGCTGCCTCTGGTTCGTCTGTTCCTTCAGTCGTCATTTCCTCGGTCACTTCCGGCTCTTCGGCCGCTTCTATTTCGGCCACCGCTTCGGTCAGTTCCGGAGCTTCGACTACGGGTGTCTCGACAATCGGCGTTTCTTCGACGACCTCGGCGGTTTCCACTTCGGGTTCTTCCTCCAAGCCCGGCATGACAATCCTGTCAATTTGCAGACGGGTGTACTTCTGGCGATGGCCGGTCTTGCGGCGATAACGGTTCTTCGGTTTGTACTTGAATACCGTGACTTTGTCGCCCTTGACCTGGTCGATAACGGTAGCCCGAACCACTGCGTCCTCAATGGTCGGCGTCCCAACTGTCAACCCGTCATCGGCGGCGACCATAAGAACCCGGTCCAGTTCGATAGTGTCGCCGGCTTCAGCGCCCAGAAGCTCCACGTCAACCATGTCGCCCGCGCTAACTTTGTACTGCTTTCCGCCGGTTTCGATGATTGCGTACACGTATAATTCCTCCACGGGTCCTTGACAACAACTTAAAATTATACCAGGTCCGGCCATCCAGGTCAAACTTATCCCAGCCGGCCAAGCCGTTTGCCACCGATCACGTGCCAATGCAGGTGGTCGATAATCTGGCCGGCATCCCGTCCCTGGTTGGTAAGCAGTCGATAGCCGCTCTCGGCGATGCCCTCCTGCTCGGCGATCCGGGATGCCAGCAGCGCCATCTTGCCAATCAGCTCGGCATCCTCATCGTCAACCGTCGATAGAGTACCGATGTGGCGATTCGGCACAATCAGGATGTGGGTCGGCGCGACGGGGTAGATGTCACGAAAAGCGGTGATCTCGTCGTCTTGATACACGGTGTCGCTTTCGGCTTCGCCGGCGACGATGGCGCAGAAGATGCAGTCGCTCATGAGAGTGACTCCTTGTTCGCTGTGACTTTATGGCGTTACTCCGCAACATTTGCGTCATGTGCGTGAATTATCGCCTCGT
>JBHIAO010000458.1:0-4636 GCA_046758565.1 Anaerolineae bacterium | reverse complement strand
ACAGAATCTATGCCTAGTAAAGTTCATCTCTTCGATCTGACGCACGAAGAGCTTGAGCACTTCGTGCGGAAACTCGGCGAGCCGCGCTATCGGGCAGATCAGATTTGGGATTGGCTGTACCACCATCTCGCCTCTGGTTTCGAGCAGATGACAAACCTGCCCCTGGAACTGCGAGAGCGGCTGGCGGACACCGCGGCCATTCACACGATCGCGCCAGTCGTCGAGACCGATTCGCATGAGACGCCGACTCGGAAAGTTCTGTTCCAACTGGAGGACGGCGAGAGCATCGAGGCCGTCCTGATGCACTACGAGACGGCTGACCCTGACTATCGCAGTGAGACCGCCGGTGAACCGCTGGGCGAGAGCAACGGCCACGATCGGGAACGGCACACTGCCTGTATCTCTACGCAGGTCGGATGCGCTATGGGCTGCGTATTCTGCTCCACAGGCCAGATGGGATTGGTGCGCCAGATGACGGCCGGCGAGGTCATCGAGCAGGTGATTTATCTGGCCCGGGAGTTGCGGCGCGAGGGTGGGCGGCTCACCAATGTAGTGTTCATGGGCATGGGTGAGCCGCTGGCTAACTGGCCGGCTACGTGGCAAACCGTCGAAACCCTCAACGACGCTGAGGGGTTTAACATGGGTGCCCGGCGGATGACGATCTCGACGATTGGGCTGGTGCCGGGCATACGTCAGTTGGCCCGGGTGGGCATCCAGATACGACTGGCGGTGTCGGTTCACGCACCCAATGACGAGCTACGTAGTCAGCTAGTGCCCATCAACGTGCAATACCCACTCGATGAGGTGATGGACGCCTGCCGCGAGTATCTGGCGCGTACCCACCGACGGATCACCTTCGAGTACGTGATGATCGACCACGTCAACGACTTTCCGGAGCACGCCGGGGCGTTGGCCGACCTGATCCAGGACATGCTGTGTCACGTCAACCTGATCCCGCTCAACCCGACTCCTGGATCGAACATGCGGCCGTCGTCCTACGCCCGCTGCATGGCGTTCCAGAGCATTCTCAGGCAGCGTGGTGTCCCAACCACGCTGCGTGTCCGTCGCGGGATTGATGTGCAGGCCGGCTGTGGTCAGCTGCGCACGCGGGTGGAGGAGGGGCTTGTAGGTCGGACGATTGGGAACGCCACGAGAACAGGCGGCATTCTCGACTAACAACGGACGATTCTTCGCCGGCTACAGCGAAGCCGATGCGATCTACGACAGAGCCTGAGCGATGGAGAATTACCGTCCAGGCGATATCGTACTGCTGTGCTTTGCAATCAAAAGGCCGGCGCCCAACAAAGCGCCGGCCCATGATAAGTCCGTGGGGTGTGCTGCTCAGAGCTGCACAGCACCCGTAGCAATCCGTTGATGCAGGTTTTTCAAACACTTCATGCAGATATGAATGCGCCGCTTCTTACCGTCAACGTGAATGGTCTTCTTTTGCACATTCGGCTTGAACTGGCGCTTGGTGTGCCGCATCGAGTGGCTTACGTTGTGCCCAAACTGTGGGCCCTTACCACAAACTTCACATTTGGCCATTGCAATTTACCCCCTTTTCACAGGGGCTAATATTACCACAGGCTGGCTATTTTGACAAACCTGTGGCAGCGGAAAGAACATGGCAAGTGAACAGACCCAACTCGGCAAAATTGAAATCTCGCCCGCAGCGGTGGCGGCATTGGCCAGTCAAGCCGTCCTGACCTGCTATGGCGTCGTCGGCATGTCGTCACCAAGCCTACGCCACGGCCTGGCCGAGATCCTGGGACGCGATAACTACCGTCGAGGTGTCCACGCCCGGCTCGTCAGCGATGAGATCGTAATCGACCTGTATGTCGTTCTGGAATATGGCACCCGAATTTCTGAGGTTGCCCAGAACATCATGCGCAATGTAAGATATGCCGTCGAACATGCATTAGGTATTCCAGTCGCCAGTGTCAATGTCCACGTTCAGGGACTGCGGGTCAGTTGATTGGAGTCGCGAGAAGCGTTGAAAGACGAGATGGAGCGGACCATGGCCAAGGCAGTTGACCAACGGGTCTCCCCGGATCAGGCGCCGTTAGAATCGGTGGCTCTGCAGGCGGCCAGCCGGCGCACGTGTGATGGACAGGAACTGAAGGGCCTCGTTGCAGCCGGCACTGCATGGCTGGAAAAGAACGCAGCCCGCGTCAACGCCCTCAACGTCTTCCCAGTACCGGATGGTGACACCGGAACGAACATGCTTCTGACCATGCAGGCTGCCATGGCCGAGATCGCTGAGAATCCGTCCCATCACGCCGGCGAGATCGCTCGCGGTATCTCCCAGGGTGCACTCATGGGTGCGCGCGGCAACTCTGGTGTGATCCTGTCTCAGATTCTGCGAGGTTTCGCCCGGGCGCTAGAAAACAAACCGGCCTTCACCGTTGACGATTTCGCCCAGGCTGTCCGGGAGGGCAGCAACATAGCCTACAAAGCTGTCACCAATGCGGTGGAGGGCACCATCCTGACCGTGATCCGCGAAACCGCAGATGAAGCTGAAGCTACCGCCCGGAGCACAAAAGACCTCCTGGTCATGCTAGAACGGATTGTTGAAGCCGCCGATGAGGCGGTCGAGAAGACACCCAGCCTGCTGATGATACTGCACGAGGCCGGCGTTGTGGATGCGGGGGGACTGGGATTGCAGCTTATCTTCGAGGGTGCTCTCCGGTACATGCGCGGCGAACCGCTGGAGATCACGATGCCAACTGAACCAGCACGCACTGCCGAGATCCCTCGTGCCGGCGCCGCCGAGATGGAGTACGGCTACTGTACCGAATTCGTGCTCCAGGGACAGGAACTCGACTACGAGCAGATCAAGCGGGATCTGCTGCCGATGGGCGACTCGACTCTCATCGTCGGCGACGAGTATCTGATTCGCGTTCACATTCACACCTTCCGCCCGGGCCAGGTGCTGGACTACGCGACTGAACGTGGTACGCTCCACAAGATCAAAATCGACAACATGCAGGAGCAGCACGAGCACTTTATCGGGCTTGGCCTGGACAAGGAAGCTGAGAAGGCCCCAGAAGCAAAGCGAGAGGCCGAGACCGTTACAGTCGAACAACTCAGTGGAATCGCTGTCGTCGCTGTTGTGCCCGGCCCGGGCCTGGAAGACATCTTCAAGAGCTTAGGTGCCAGTGCTGTCATCCGTGGTGGCCAGACTATGAATCCGAGTACCCAGGAAATGCTCGAAGCCATCAATTCAGTGGACAGCGACCAGGTCATCCTGTTACCAAACAACAAGAACGTGCTCATGGCGGCCGAACAATCCGTCGAACTCACTGATCGCCAGGTGCGAGTCGTGCCCACCCACACGGTGCCACAGGGAATCGCTGCACTGCTAGCCCTCAACTACCAGGCCGGCCTGGACGACAACGCCGACTCCATGACCCGAGCCATGCACGATGTCCAGACCGGCGAGGTCACGCGTGCTGTCCGCTCGGTGCAGATCGGCGGGGTGGAGGTCGAAGAGGGGGCGGTTATTGGCTTGCTGAATGGCAACCTTGTGGCTTCCAGTGACGACGTCGACGACATGGTCTTGGAGCTGCTGAACTACATGGACGCAGACAGCTACGAAATCATCACAATCTTCTACGGTGAAGACATCAGCACCGAGGAAGCTGAGACGGTAGGGGACCGGGTTCGGGAGGCTTATCCCGTGCAGGACGTGGAAGTTGTCTCCGGCGGCCAATCGTATTACCATTACATTCTCTCAGCAGAGTAAGTAACAAGGAATCAGTATGTCGTTGACGTTGGAAAAGCTTAAGAAAATCCTAAACCTTGAGCGAGATCAGGGCTATCGTGATCGTGCGGTGATCGGTGGCCTAAAGCGCTTCGTGGCGCGCTGGCAAGAGGAGGCACTGGACGCTATCAGTGACGCTCGCGCCAAGCGCCAGATTCGCATCATCACGGAGTTACTTCGAGGATACGAGCACAAGGACGTTGAGAGCCGCGAGTCGACTGTACGGGAAGCCCTGAAGCAACTGCATAACGTCACAGTACTGGAGCAGACCAGCAAGGAGCAGACACACCGTAGCGATGGCGGTCGATCCGGAGCCCACACGCCGGAGACTGGCTCAGATGACCAGCCCCAGGCAGGTGCGGCCCAGGCGCAGCGATCGATAGCGCCGCCTGAGCAGATACACGAGAAGGTTGAACAAGCAGCCCTTCGACAGGCTCAGGACGCTGGCCAGACTCGGAGCTCGCAAGCCCGGATCGATCTGGATCTCCAAACACCCGTCGATGAGATCCACGGGATCAGCGATACCTATCGGCGGCGCCTGAACCGGCTGGGCGTGCGGACCGTGGAAGATTTGCTGTACCTCTTCCCTCGGCGCTACGACGACTTCAGCGCGCTCAAAACGATCAACCAGCTCGAATACGGCGAGGAAGTGACCATCGTCGGCACGGTGTGGGAGTCCAGGAATCGCCGCACACGAAGTGGACAGACCATCACCACTACCATTTTCTCCGACGCCACCGGCACCATTCAGGCCACCTGGTTCAACCAGCCGTATCTCACCAGGCAACTGCGGCCCGGGCGCAAGATCGTGCTCGGCGGGCGTGTCGAGAAGTATCTGGGCCGGCTGACGTTCCAGAGTCCTGAATGGGAACC
>JBHIAO010000457.1:0-4642 GCA_046758565.1 Anaerolineae bacterium | reverse complement strand
CGCTGGCTCGGTCAGAGACCGGCCAGAGCATTTTTCGGATAGGCTCTAAGGCGATAGGATTAGCAGGGTGAATCAACTGAGAGACCGGATTTCGTGGGGTGGGTGGTTTCGGGCACTTGTGGCTGTTGTTGTGATCGCCGTGATCTACATGTCGGTGCAGGCGGGATGGCTGGCCGCCCTGGTGCCCCCTGGCGCCCCGGCCTGGGCTGTGCGCCGGCCGATGCGCGTGTTCTTTGGTGTGACTCTCACCATCGGTGCCCTGCTAACGCCGCCCCTGTTCCGGTGGGCCGACTGGCAGCGAGCCGTGTTTCTGATGCGCGTCGGCGTGCTCATGACGTTGGTCGGGTTGCTGGGGCTGTGGGTCTATCTGCCGCTGACGTCAACGTTGAGCAATGCTGGTGGCATCGTGTTCGATCCGGGACACACGATGTCAGAAGCCGCGCCCACTGGCCCACTATGGCTCTCCCTTTGTCTCACCGGTTGGCTTCCGTACCTGGCTGGGGTCCGCCATTTCGAGAACTATGGACGCATTGAGCAAATCGCCTTTGGGTTTACGCTTCTCGTGCCCCTCTACGTCGTGCTCTACCTTGTTGTACTCACAGGCTACATCATTACCGCCCCGTGATCAGTGAACAGTAAACAGTAAACAGTGAACAGTAAACAGAATCTGATCACTGTTTACTGTTCACTGTTCACTGATGACTGATTACTGGCTTCCAGCCAGGTGGCGAGTTCGGGTCGCTGTCGGTGGGCGGTGAGGTCAATTGACAGCGGACAGACTGACACGACACCGTCAAAGAGAGCGTGGATATCAGAGTCTGGCTCAAGGGTCTCCAGGTTCACCCGACGTTCGTAGCCGACGAACTCGGGTTGGTCCTTCGCCGGGTCATGATTCACCCTTGAATGGAAGTAACTCTGGCGTGATACACGTGTGACACGCCAGGGGGTATCGGGCGTCGCATCTTGTGGAACATTGACGTTCAGGATGTCGATGCCGGCCGGCAGTGGACGGACGAGGATACGTTGCACGAGGCGCCGGGTCACCACCGCAGCAGTGGTAAAATCAACGGCGTCATCGTGACTCAGGTGGTGTCCAATATCAGTTTCTAGAGACACCGCCAGCGCCGGCACTCCGAGACTGGCTGCCTCGATGGACGCGCCCACAGTGCCAGAAATCGTGACACCAATGCCCAGGTTTTCACCGTAGTTAATGCCAGCGATGACCAACTCGGGCTTCCTCGGGGCGAAAAGCATGATACCCGTCCGGGTCACCTGGGCCGGCGACGCCTCGACAGCGATGGCAGGTGCTTCTTGGCCGTCGATTGCTAGTGTCTCATCGTGCCGTGTGCCTGGGTGCCGCAGGAAATTGCGGCTGGCGCCCGTCTGTTGATGCTTGGGTGCAATCACCAGCAGATCTGCCAGGTCGTAGACTGCAGCAACGGCAGCCGCAAGGCCTGGCGAGGCGATGCCATCGTCATTCGTGACCAGGATCAAGGGGCGACCTGTCATTCGGGACTATGTTGAGGTGGCGCCGGTCCGTCTCGCCAGGGCGTTACCGAGCACCACGTAGCGGAAGTCCTCGCCCTGCCACGCCCGAAGCGCGCCCCAAAGACCATAGAGTGTCCACAATATGCTGATGGCGAATGGAACGCACAGTAGCGCGAAAGAGACGAAGAAGGCGGGTGGTGGGGCATCAGGATACTGGTCCGGGTTCACCATCACTGGAATTAGTGAGCCGAACCAGATTACGAACCAGCACATTATGCTGAGGAACGCAACCACGATGCCGAGAAATTGGTAGATCAATGCCTGCAGAGCTTGAAAGCCTACCCAGGCTGAGTCGTCTCGCTTCATCAGCCATATGACGAGGGCGGCGATGGGACCCCCCAGGCCGCTGGTAAGCAAGCCCAGCAAGATGCTGGCATGCGCCAGGCCGGCCATCATCCGTTCATCGTCTGAGCGCTGCGCTATTTCGTTCGTCATAAGAGACTCTCCTCCTGTGATCGTAAGCATTCGGTAATCAGTGATCAGTAATCAGATTCTGTCCACTGATTACTGATCACTGATTACTGGTCACTGATCATGCCGGTTGCCTCGGCAGCTTCAGATACGTCAAGGTCCAGACCGTGCGCGTGAAGACAGTGTACAGGGCGTTGATGGCGGCAAAGAACACAACAGCGATCAGTAGGAATGGAAGAGCAGCCAGGGCTGCGGCCAGGCCGGACTTGAAGATTGCGTAAATCAGGGCCGCCGGCCCGCCTACGGCCGCCAAAGCGATCAGCCCGATGAGGAAATTGACCGCTGCCCACAGCAGTCCAACAATGAACATGATGAGCCACATAACGGCAACCGGCCCCAGGTTGGCCCGGACCAGGCTATAGCCATTTCGAATGGCCTCAAACACACCGTTGCCAGCCAGTACGACCTGTCGATAAAAGAATTTTTTGAGCACATCCAGCGCAACGATCGCGGCGATAAACAAGGGGATCAGTAAGACCAGGCAACACACCACGACAACTGCTGCCGGACCCACTTGGTCAGATCTCGAAAACGCGAGAAAAGGCACGATGAACAGTACCGCCAGAATGGTCACTGCCAAAGCGACTGGCACAAAGATGGCGATGTCAACACCAAACAGGCGCAAAGCACTCCGCGACCAGCCAACATCAAACCCGTGGCGTACCGTCGGATCTTTTCCTTCCTCGATTTCACCCACCAGACCGATGAGGGCGGTCTGGCAAACGTAGTTGATGATGACGGCGACAATTGCCAGCCCAATCACAAACGCCACGATGCCCAGGATTATTAGAATCCCGAACTCCGGTGGGACGCCGAGTTGATCCAAGTCACCGCCGCGAAACGCATATCGGACACCGTTACCGGTGCCGCCGCCGGCACCGAACAGGGCCAACAAGAAACCAAATAACCACAGCACCCGATAGCGACGGGTGACGGCGAAGCTCCGTTCGAGGATTCCGAAGTAGTCCATCAGGTTATTCTCCTCACTTTCTGGCATGATGGCCGGCCCCCCGACCGTCGGGCGTGGATCCTGGACCGACATAATTGTAAGGTGCCTCGGACATGGCCAAGCTGGGGATCACGGGGTTGCTCATCTTCATAATATTGTACGTTGTCGCACAGTAAAGGTCGCAGGCTGTCAATCAAGTCTTACCTTCGTGGTAATAACTCAGTACTAATTGTACTACATCAGCTCCGGCGTGACCAGCCGGCGCAGGAAGGCTCGTTCAAGAGAAATGTCTTCGCTGGCCCCGACGTTGAGGGCCAATACATCGGCCGCTTGACAGTCGCATACACTTGACGTATTATTCACACTAGTTGCAAAGAATCCCTCAGATTGCTAATTTCACCGAAGACCGCGCTGAGCAGACGGGGCATCCTGATTGTCTCCGCACTATTTGTGCTCTCTGCCCAGGAGACTGGAATGATCCAGTGCAGGAGTGAATTGTGCTGAACCTCCATATTTTTCAGGCTGAACACGGCGATTGCCTGATTCTGGAATACGGTACGCCGGCGAACCCGAGGTACGTCCTGGTAGATGGTGGCCCGGGCGATGTCTACGAGGCCCACATCCGGGGTGAGCTCCTGAAGATCCGGGACGGCGGTGGGAAGCTGGATCTGGCCATCCTCAGTCATGTGGATGACGATCATATCAACGGCCTTCTGGACCTGATGACCGAGCTACGAGCGCAGCGGGACAGCGGCGCACCCGAGACCATCGCCATCGGCGCGTTGTGGCACAACACGTTCAGTCAGACCCTCGGAGACGATGTCGAAACCCGGTTCAGGATGCTCATGCAAAGCGCCGGCGCGACGCGCGAGGTGATGATCTTCTCAGACAAGGCAGATCGCAGTATCCGCCAGGGGGACGAGCTGACGCAACTCGCCACCACGCTCGACATTCGGATCAATCCCGAGTTTGTCCGCCGTCGCCTTATCTGCGTCGGCGAGGCGTCGGGACCGATTGAGCTCGGCAATCTGAGGCTGCGCATCGTCGGGCCAACGGCGGAGAATCTGGACCAGCTCAGAGAGGAATGGCTCGAGTGGGTGGAGAAAAGCGAAAGGGACATCCTGGTCCGTGATCCTATCCTCGTGGAGAGGGCCGCCAGGGCGGCTGATCAGAGCGTTCCGAATCTGAGCAGTATCATGGTCCTCGCCGAGGCCGAGGGGAAGACGATCCTGCTCACCGGCGATGGACGCGGCGACCACTTGCAGGAGGGTCTGGCCCAGGTCAATCTGCTCGAACCTGAAGGCAATCTGCACGTCGATGTTCTGAAGGTCCCCCACCATGGCAGTGCGCGCAATGTCACGAAGAAGTTCTTCAGGACCGTCACTGCAGACACGTATGTTATTTGTGCCAACGGAAAACACGATAATCCCGACCTGGACACGCTCAAGTGGATCGTGCAGGCCGCCCGGGAACAAGAACGAGCCATCGAAATCGTCGTGACGAACGCAACCGATTCCACCCGGCAACTCGTGCAGGCGTACGACCCTCAGGAGTACGGTTACCGATTGACTGAAATGGAGCCGGGCGAGCACGCCATGATCCTGGAGCTTGCGACCTAACAGTTTGTCGGAGAACCGGGTCAAGGGACCCGGGCTGTCCATATCTTGTGGTGAG
>JBHIAO010000456.1:0-4658 GCA_046758565.1 Anaerolineae bacterium | reverse complement strand
ATGAGGGTGCAAGTCCCTCCCTCCAGGTGCAGGAGTGAAAGCGTATCCCCCAGGCTGGCGACTGGTCCTCACAAGTCTGAAGCGGGGATAAACGGCGGACCCTGGCAGCCTCAATCCGGGTCTCCCGTCTCGCAGGCATCTATGGGCAGCGCAAGCGAAGGTGTGTTGAGCCATCGTCACATAGACCCAGCGCAAGAGGCTGAACCGCTGGAGCCAAAACGGCACAGGATAAGGCACCGGCATCCTGAAGCACTGACCGGTCTGCACTGCCTAGAAACCCGGTGGAAAACACCGCCCTAAGGATGCGAGCAATGGAAATTGGGAACGGAGTAGCCTCCAGTGGCCCTTTGTGAGGCGAGTCACCTCACGGAGTAGGTGCCAACCGGATGCCATTGAAGAGGAGGATACCCGAAGACGCCAAGGTCCGGGGTAATGCCCGGGATATGCTGACGTCGGGCCGGTATTCTGCGAGGTAAAGTCGTGAGTCAGAGGCAACGAGCCAAAACGCAGGATCGAAAGAACCTGACGGCGGCCTGGCAAGAGATCCCATGGAGGAAAGTCCATCGGCATGTCTTCCGCCTCCAAAAGCGAATTTACCAAGCCACGCAACGTGAAGATGTCAGGACGGTACGCAAACTCCAGAACCTGTTGAGCAAGTCCTGGTACGCCCGGCTCTTAGCGGTGCGTCGTGTCACCCAAGACAACAAGGGCAGGCACACGGCGGCGTGGGCTCTGCCTGCGGCACCCTTTGGGTTACGGTGCAGGTGCAACCGTTGACGGCTTCGACTGCGTAGCCTGTTGGAATACTTCTGCACCCTGTGCTGCTTGATCCCGGGTAGATCGGGAAGATCCAGCTGGGTTCGCCTGTTTACTATGGCACCACCGTGGCCGGGCCACCTATGCCACTACCACACGGCCATCGGCCAGGTGGACGATACAGTCGGCGACTCGGGCGATGCGCTCATCATGGGTCGCCACGATGACGGTTTGTTCACCGGCGAGGGCGGCCAAAACATCGACGATGGCGGCACCCGTCTTGCTGTCCAGGTTGCCGGTGGGCTCATCAGCCAGCACCAGGACCGGACGGTTGATCAGGGCCCGGGCGATGGCGACCCGCTGCTGCTCGCCGCCACTCAACTGCCCTGGCCGGTGGCGGAGACGGCCGCCGAGGCCAACTCGTTCGAGTAGCTCAGTGGCGCGGGCACGGGCCTGCCGGGTCGGCATGCCGGCGAACTCGGCGGGCAACACCACGTTCTCCAGCGCGGTCAGATTGGGTATCAGATTGAAGGCCTGAAAGACGAAGCCGACCTTATGCCGGCGAAAAGCGGTGAGGGCAGCAGGGCCCAGGTGGTGGAGAGCTTGCCCGGCGACGACGACGTCTCCCGCGTCGACCCGGTCCATGCCGCCAATCACGTGCAGCAAGGTGGATTTGCCGCTGCCGCTAGGCCCCACCAGGGCGGTCACGCTGCCCGCCGCGATGGTGAGATCGAGCCCGGCAAGGGCGTTCACGCGTGTCGGGCCTCTGCCGTAAGACTTGGCCACATCGTGCAGGAGAATAATCGGTTCCGGCATACAACCTCCTCTGTGCTTCAGGAGCGCAGGGCATCGATCGGACTGAGCCGCTGGGCCCGCCACAGGGCGTAGAAGCTGCCCACCAGACCGGTCACCGCGGCGGCGACGATGAGACTGCCGATCAGGGCAGACGACACGGTGTAACTGACGATGATGTTGTCAAGCAGGCTGTCACTATACTGGCCAGGCAGATAGACGCCGAAGGTCGCCTTGAAGAACAACCGGCCCAGCCGTGCGCCGACCAGCGCAAACAGCACCCCCCCGAGGGCCGCCCCACCCGCGGCTAGCAGCCCGGACTCGGTCATCACCACCAGCGCCAGGTTGCCTCCCGAGGCCCCCAGGGCCTTCAACGTGCCCAGCTCGTGCGTCCGCTCATCGGCCGCCAGTAGGAGAGCGAACAGCACCATGGCGCCGGCCAACACCACCGCCAGAGCCACCCAGATGCGCCCAATACGGCGCATGGTACCCAGGGCGGCGGAGAGAAAACGGGCGCCTTCGGCACGGGTGATCAAATCGACCTCAGGGAATCTGGCCTGGATCGCTACTGCCACGGCCGGCACGTGCTTCACCCTGTCCACCTGCACGAACAGCTTGGGAATCTGCCCCTCGGCGCCGTAGTGGCGCTGGAACGTGGCATACGGCAGAAACATCTGGTTGTCGCCAAAAGCATAACCGCTGGTGAACAGTCCAACCACGCGAAAGGGCCGCCCGCCAATGGTGCGGGTGCCCACTTTGACCACCCCCGGTTCGCCGTCGCGCAGCACGTCCTTGGCAAACACGGTCTCACCCGGCCGGAAGGTGTCCGGCGTGATGCCCATCTTCCTGGCATACGCAAGGCCAAGCAGGGCCACATCCCGGCCCTCATCGGCGGCGGTCAGGTCCCGCCCGGCAACGATCTGTATCTCACCCACTTCGCCATGGGTGGCGAGCCGACGGGCATCACCCGGCCGCACCCCGATGTGCAGGGTCATGTAGTAGCCCGCGATGGGCTCAATAGCCACCAGATATGGCTCCACCTTGACCACATGAGCGAGACGCGCCAGCTCGCCTTCCAGCATGGCCGGAAGCAGCGTATTGAGGCCGCCTGCCTGGTTGATGTGGCCGAAGGTGGCCCGCCCGCGCACCTGAATGAGGGTGGCGCTGTCACTGCCCAGGCGCGTCACTTGCCCCTCCAGGGCGCGGGAGGTGGCGAGCATCAACAAGAGCGACAGAAACACTGGCGCGGTCAGCACCAGGATCAACACCGTGCGCCCACGCGCCCGCCACAGGTTGCGCCGGGCGTAGTGCAGCAAGAAGGGACGCCAGCGCATAGCTTTACTCCTCGCGTAGGATGGTCATGGGGTCATGACGCCTCACTCCTCGACGGCGCACAAAGCACTGTCATCAGTCTCCACCGGCTCGCCGGTCTAGACGTTATCAGTACAGCGGCGAGCGACCAGAGGCCACACCCCCGGCCACTTGCCCGCTCGCAAAGCCTCGGGAGTCCATAGGCACAGCACGTTCGTCCTACAGTATAAAGCTTCCACTGACTGGAAGGTCAACCCCTCCTCGGCAGAAATGTTTCCACCTGTGCAGGTGATTTGAAAAGTAGTAAATATTCGGTTAACCCACTTCTCCCTGCAGAAAACACGGCATTTTCCAGAAAAATCTGGTATAGAGCCATGCATGGAACGTACCCAACCCCAACTGATCTCCACCTCCGAGCTTGCCCCGGACAACGGGACGAACGCCACGCCCTTTTCCCAACAGACGGTGGTGCTGACGAAGCAGGCCTATATCGAGCTCAAGTGGGAAGCCAACTACTGGCGAGCGCAACACGCTCGTCTCGTAGAGCGCGAAGCGGCCCTGACGGCGGAAGTGGACACGCTTCAGGCCACGATTCGCGACCTGAAGCAGCGTCTCTATGGCACAAAAAGCGAGACATCGTCGGGCGCCGACGGGATGGTCTCGCCCAAGCCAGCTCCTCCAAGGAATCGGGGTCAACAACCCGGGAGTAAAGGACACGGTCGTCGCGATCGTTCCGCCCTGCCGGTGGTGGCGGAAGTTCATGACGTAAGCGAGGAGGCGAAGCACTGCCCCACCTGTGGTGAAGCGTTCCGGCCCTTTCTCGGCACCGAAGAGTCCGACATCATCGAAGTCGAAGTCCAGGCCCATATTCGTCGTATCCGACGCAAGCGCTACCACAAGGGGTGCAGGTGCTCGCAGGTCGCGGGTATCATCACGGCCCCACCCGCCCCGCGGCTGATCCCGAAAAGCCCGTTAGGGGTGTCGGTCTGGACGCATGTGTTGCTGGACACATACCTCTATGGTCGCCCGATCCATCGTTTATGTGAGGCGTTGCGTCATCACGGCCTGCCCCTGTCCCAAGGCACGGTGACGGATGGGTTGCACAAGATCGCCGCCCTGTTTGCGCCGCTGAGGCCCCTGCTGCGCGCGCGTCAGATGGGCGAAAAACTCTTCCATGGCGACGAAACGCGGTGGGAAGTGTGTGAAGAGGTCGAAGGCAAAGTGGGCCATCGCTGGTCTCTGTGGGTGATGCAATCGGCCTCGGTGGTAGACTACCGCAACCACTGGGATGGACTGACAGTTTTTGTGGAGCGCCCGGAAGTGGCCATGGATAACAAGAGCGCGGAACGGGCGCTGCGCACCCCGGTCGTCGGGCGGAAGACCTATGATGGCTCTGGTTGCGTGTGGAGCGCGCATCTGGCCGCGATGATGTTGAGCATGCTGCAAACGATCGTGCTCTGGGGCCTCAATCCCTACCATTGGCTGCGGGTGTTTTTGCAAGCGTGTGCGGACCATGGCGGCAAGAGCCCGACGGACCTCAGCTCGTTTCTCCCCTGGCAGATGACGCCAGAGCGTCGAGCCGCGTTGGCTCGGCCGCTGACGTTGGCAGCGCGGGGGGAACCGGAAGCCCCTACACCTCCTGACACCTGGCTTGACTGGTCACTTTATCCAACCTCAGGCAGATGCCTCACTGGCTTGACCCCAATCAAGCCGGAAGGGGGGAGAGCTGCGCTTGATGGACGGTGTAGAACCCGCATCATGTATTGCAGGAACGTATGACCTCATGACTCTCGATGCGA
>JBHIAO010000455.1:0-4665 GCA_046758565.1 Anaerolineae bacterium | reverse complement strand
TCCTTCTTCAGGTAGCGGCGCTCCAGCACCCGGATGGCGTTCTCAGAGAGCTGAAGGGCCCCCTTGGTGGCGGGCTTAGCGGCTCTGGGCCGGGAGAGGACCTCTTTCACCACCGCCTTGGCCTTTTGTGGAGCGGGTTGGGATAGGACCTCTTTGACAGCCGCCTTTACCTCTTCCGGGGTGGACTGGCGGGCCACCAGGTCCTCCATGCCGGGCAGGGTGGGGGCGGCGCCCAGGCGCTGGAGCACCTGGCCGGTGAGCTGCTCCACCAGGCCCTGGTCAGCTATGCCCATGGACTCGGCGGCGGCGAAGATGGCCTTGACGATGTGGGCACCATCCTGGGCCCGGGTCCTGCTCTTTCGGGTGGCCATAGTATCCTCGGCTTACAGTTTTCTCTGTCTTCTGCGCAGGGTGGGTGGGGGGCTGGTGGGGAGGAGGTGAGGGCTCTCCCTGGGTCAAGATCAATCCCGCCCGCGACTACGTCCTGGAGGTAGACCCCAGCCTCAGCAGCCGCACCGACCTGCCGGACAACGCCGCCAACACCGCGCCGGCCGACTGGACCGACGCCCCGAGCTACGCCTTTCCAGATGGTCTGGAAGACGTCTACTTCGCCGCTGCGGTCCACGAGATGGCTGACCGAGCCCACGCCACGAGTGCCACGCCAACGCCGACAGCGACGGCCACGCAAACAGCCACCGCCACACCGACGCCGACCGCCACCGCGCCGGCACCGGCCTCTCAGTGCGTCGCCGATGTCAACGGTAACGGGATCGGTGACGTCATAGACATCCAGACGGTGGCTTCTGACCTGCCCTGTCAGGTCTACCTGCCCGTGGTAGCCGCGCTGTGGCACCAGCCCTGGCCCATCGACACGCCCACGCCTACTGCCACTGCGACACCCACAGCGACCGCCACGTCCACGCCCGAGAGTTGGGTATACGAGGAGACCGTCTTCTACAGCGACGAGAATCTCTCGCGCCCCGAGCTATGCTTTGTCTCCGATCGGGCTTACCTGGCCTTGCGCAAGATCGTCACCCCCGAAGGCGGTGGGCCGAAAGACCGGCTGATCGTGCTCAAGGTCTTCGACGTGGACACGGCGGGAGACTGGACGGACCGTACGGCCGACCTCTTCCCCGACGACCCGCACGTCCTCTACGGCCCTGGTGATCCAAACCCTGCCGGCGACTTCACCGACCACCAACTCATTTGCTCTGATGAGGCTTTCTTGCTGGTCTTCGAAGCTCTCTACAGACAGGATGGACAGGACCTCAAGCGGACGGTCGTGCGCCGCTACCTGCCTGACTGGAACCTCGATCGACAGACTTTCCTTTTCGACGGGGCGGTTGGTCTCACCGAGTACAAGACGGACGACCCCGGTGCAGCTCTGCTCAATGGGACTCTTCTTGTCTGGGTGGTGAAGTTGACTACATCACCCTACATGCAGGCCACGGGCTTCGCCCTCTACGGGGTTGATCCCAGCACCCTCGAAGTGACTGTGGATGACCCTTCGATGAACTCAGGGCAGGTGGGTGCGGGAAACCCGGTCATCCTGGCGAACCCCGAACATGCCCCGTTCGCTGGCGTGATGGACTTCATTGACGGGGAATTTCACCTGCTCAGCTCGCCCCACATGGTGGGTGAGGCTCCCTTCACTCAGGATGGCCTGGTTGATTATCGCTACGATCAGGACTGGAACCTGCTCGGCTACGAGGTGGCGGAGCATTCCTTCGGTGATGATCAGCCGGCCTACACCACCGGCCGCATCCGCTACGACGGCCACGAAGCCTGGGGGTTCACCGTCCAACCCGCGGAGCGAAACCAGGATGGAGGGGCCATCGGACAGGCTTGGGTGCGCCTGGCTGACGCCGACGGTGGAGCGACCTATTTCCTCGCCTCCGACAACGACGCCACCCCCGAGGACGACGACACCCGTCACACGGAATTGGCCATCCACAACGGCCAGGCCTACGTGGCCTACTTCCACATTGTCGAGGGCACTGACCGCGCCACGACCATCAAACGCTATCGCATCCCGACGACCGATGAGGCACTCAATCGACCAGAAGACCCACAGATCGGCCTCAACTTTATCCGCTTCTTCTGGGCACCGCCCGGTGAGCCCGACACGACAACCCCGTACGTCCAGCCGGAATGGATCTTCGACGACTTTGCCGAGCTGGGAATCCACACCTTCCGCCAGTTTATCTGGGCGGACTTGCTGTGGGACATCGTAGAACCGCAGGATGACGAGTGGAACTTCGACCAGGCCGATGCAGTCATCGCGAACCCGGACTTTGAGCCCATTGTCACGCTGTTTCGGCTGCAGTACGCTTCCGCCACGCCGCCGTGGGCGACAGACCCTTCCCAGTTCCAGAAGGCGCTGGGGCCAGAGGCCAGGGACTACCTGGAGACAATCATTGAGCGCTACGGTCCCTACGTGAAATACTGGGAGATCGGGAATGAGATGGATCACTGGCGCGCCGCCGACCCGGACGCCGTGAATCCGAATCCGCCTAACTTGCCGCCCTCGAACCCGCTCGATGGTTTCAGCCCGCAGGAGCAGGGTGTCTTCCTGGCCCAGGTGGCGGCTTTCATCCGTGAGCGCGACCCGGACGCGGTCATCATCATGCCCGGCATGGGCGGCCTGGATGCCTACCCTCTGAACACGTGGTTTGCCGGCGTGATCGAAGGGGGCGGCACGGACTGGTTCGACGTGGTGAACTACCACTACTACCCCAGTTGGGCGTCCTATGGCCGGCGGCGCCAGGATCTCCAGACCTTCCTGGAGGATCATGACATCGCGGGTAAACCGGTCTGGCTGACCGAAACCGGCTCAACCGCCAGCCCCACGCTCACCATTCGCACCGACTATCCTAACAGCCCGGAGTCCCAGGCCGCCGACGTCTTTCGCCGGCTCATCCAGGCCTACGGCTATGGCGATTCTCTCGCCATGTGGCACACCTACATCGGTTCGCCGGACACGCCCGACAATATGTGGCGACTGTACGGCATCCGCACCGACACGGCGGAAGCACTGCTGTCCTACTACGCCTTCAAATTACTGACGGCGGAACTGATCCCCTTCGCGAGTGTGGAGATTCTGTCCAGCGTGCCCGCTGGCGAGAACAGCTTCAAGATTACGACCGAGGCCGGCGCCGTGGAATATGTGGCCTGGGGCAGTGGCAACTTTGCGGTACCGGCCGGCATGACGCAGATGACGTCGGTGATCGCCAACGCCGACGGAAGTTTCACCTGGCAGGCTGTGGAGGCCGGCGATGTTATCGCCCTCGCCCCAGAGCCGGTGCTGTTCAAGTGACGAGATGTAACTATCTTGACAATGACACATGACACATCATGACACATTCCAATGGAAGTTCGTAGTAAGCCACGTAGCCTTGCCCTGAGCCTGCCGAAGGGTCAGCGGAGAGGAGGATAGGAAAATGAACCGTCATACTGTTTCTGTTCTAAGCTTTGTACTGGTGATCCTGGCCGTCATGATGGGGCCGGCCTTCGCCGGCGGCCCAGCCACGGCTGGCATCGCGTCCGCCGCTCCACCGGTTACGATCGATGTGGACCTGCCCTCGGATAGCACCGGCACCCCTGGTGGCACCCTGGCGGTGCGCATCGTTGCCCCGGCCTCCCCCGCCGACGCGCGCTATCCAGAGGGCGCACCGGTTGTCGTCTACGCGGTTGGTGGTGTTAGCGCCGGCACACTCCGGACGCAACAACTCAGTCTCGCCGACGACGTCATCCGCATCTTCTTCCTATACCCCGGCGGTACTGATCTCGGTAGGAGCAGCGACGGCACATACGACTATCGTGGCCCGAACAGCATCGCTGCCTTGCGGGATGTCATCCGCTACGCCGCCGGCGAACTGACGGACTCTCTGGGCCGGACCATCGACGACGTCGTGCCGGTACCCGTCCTCCACGACGAAATCGGCCTGTTCGGCTCCTCCAATGGTGGCAATATCGTCGTTGCGGTTGCTGCCGAGCACGGGGTCGATCTGGCCGACCACGTGCGTTACATCATCCAGTGGGAGTCGCCGGTTTCCAGTCAGATATCCACCATGGACCTGGGTGGTTTCCGCCTGGATTGTCCTGGCGAGCGGCCTGAGCACTGGAGTGTCATCAACCCTCGCTATCGGGGCTACGGGCCGCTGGAGGTGGATATAGACTACAGGCAAATTGCTTACGACGCTAGCGATGCACGCCATCCTATCTTTCTGGATGGCACCGGCGACGGCCGTTACACGACGGTCCTCGATCCCAGTACTGGTTGCCTCACGCCAGATCTGGACCTGGACGGCACGCTGGAGCTAAACGAAGACTTTCCCCTGCGCAAAGATGGGGCGGGGCAGAGCTACTCCCGTCCGGCTACGCAGGCTATGGCCGATCAGAACATTTTCGGTGTCAGTTGGCCGGGGGACATCGCCACGGTCGCTGAGGCCAATGCCTTCTGGGACCTGCGGGAGGCGGTGCGTCTCTACCCTGGCGCGCTGACCAACATACCTGACCTGGAGGGGATGGTCCTGATCAGTATTCGGGACCACAAACAGGATGCTCCCGACCATCCACACATTCACCAAGCGTTTGATGGCTGGTTGGGGGGGGCCCGCCCCCCCCCCCCCCCCCGCGCCCCCCCCCCCCCCCCCCCCCCCCCCC
>JBHIAO010000454.1:0-4691 GCA_046758565.1 Anaerolineae bacterium | reverse complement strand
GTTGGTCTCCCCCAGCAGCTCGAAGTACCGCCGGCGCCAACTGTTCTCGATCTCCCGCTCGCTCCAGCGCAGGATGTCCCGGTAGTAGTTGCGGTGGATGTACTCCTCCATCACCGGGTCCCGCAACCCCTCGTAGGTGTGGAGCCCCACTCCCCTGGCCAGCAGATCGATCTGGTACAGCTCCCGCAGCTTGTCCGCCACCTCCCGCTCGCTGACGTCGTCGAAACGGTGGGCCTGGAGCAGGGGCACCAGTTTCCAGGGGGTGGCCTCCCCTTCGATCTGGCCGCTGGCGATCCAGTACAGGATCGCTTCTCCCAGCCCTTCGGCGTTGACCCGCGCCAACTGGTCCTGGAAGTTCTCCGCCCAGTAGAGCTGGATGCGCCCCATCTGGTCGTAGAGCTCAAACTGAAACACCGCGTCCAGCGCGGCCAGCGAGGTCAGCCCCTCGAGGTGGTCCACCAGAGCGGGGCTGTTGAGGAGGGCCCAGATGTAGAAGGGGTGGCCCCCGGTGCGGGCCACGATGGCCTCGGCCACCTCGGGGCGCACCGGCAGCTCGTGCCGCCGGCTGAGGTGGGTGATGAGCTCGTGGGCCTCCTCGGGCTTCAGCTCGTACAGGTAGAAGGGGCCGAAGCGCCGCGCCAGCAGGCCGCTGAAGACGATCTCCGTGACCAGGCTGACGATGCTGCCGGAGACGATGAGGGGCGCCCAGCGGGCCTCTGCCACAGGCTGGAAGTTCTCCTTGATGGTGGTCACATGCTGCTTGTCGTCGCTGTATAGCTCGTGTACCACCTGGAACTCGTCGATCATGTACACAATCGGCTCTCCCCAGTCGTAAGCTCGTAGCGAAGGCCATTTCAGTATCGCATTCAACTCGTATTCCCCGGTCTTAAGTTGACGCGCCGCCTCGAAGGCATCCGCTGCCAGCTCTTCCTGCCCTTGCACCTTGGCCAGCGCCGCTAGCTGAGGGAGGGTCAGCCTCTCCTGTCGCACCATTTCTGGATCTTCCGTGCGGTAAGCCAGCAGGTGACGCACATAGGTCTTGATATAGAGTTCGCAGAAATCCCGCACCGTCAGTTGGGGGATCGACCGGTCCTCCCGCTCCTCGGCCCGGTACTGGGCCAGGGACAGGTAGATGGGCGCCACGCCAAACTCCCGGTCGAAGAAGATCAGGTTGAAGAAGCGCTGCATCAGCGCCGTCTTGCCCATCCCCTTGCGGGCGATGAGGGCGATGCTGTAGGCCAGTCGGCGGGGGGCGCGCCCGATGACATGCCGCAGGTAGGCCAGTTCCTCCCGCCGGCCCACGAACTCGTCACCTACGATCTCCGGCAGCGCGTAGCGCACCGGCTGGTCATCACTCTCATATCCATTGCCCATTCTGCACCTCCATCACTTCACTTCGACAGGCTCAGGCCTGTACTGAGCTTGCCGAAGTGACAAGCGACAAGCTCAGTACACGCCTCACGTTCGAGGGCAACGTCTCAACCGCCGCTTCCGGCCATTTCCGCTGCTAAGTATACCACCATTTGACCGCACCGGAAAGCCTCATCTTCACCCGCAGCGCCGTGAAACGTGAAGCGTGATAGCGGGAGGTCTACATAATACCGAGCCGATGTCTGTTCGGCACTTTTTCGGCACTTTTTGCGCAGATGTCGTGTCTCCCCCCTGTTAGACTATCAGTACTTGGGAAAACTCAACGCTAACCCTCCCGCAGGTTGTTGATTAGACGCCAAGATCATTTTGGAGCGCATGTTGCATGACATAATCAAAACCTGCGGGAGGGTGATCAGAGATGTCGAAGTTATGGAAAGGGGAATGACAGATGTTGGACTCGTTCACAAGATCTCAACGGATTCTCGTGGTAGATGACGACCCGGCGATTCTTCGCCTGGTCGAAGACAAACTCGACTACGCCGGCTTCGAGGTGTTCACCGCATCCTCTGGTCGCCACGCCCTCGATGTGATTGCTCGACGTGGCCTACCCCACCTGGCCATCGTGGACATCAGGATGCCCGGCATGGATGGCTTTGAATTCTGTCGGACAGTGCAGCAGTCCACCGACTTGCCGGTCATTATGTTGACTGCCGTGGATGAAGAGGAGACGGTTATCAGGGGCATCGAGTACTTTGCCGAGGACTACGTGACCAAGCCCTTTAGCCCCCGCGAATTGGTTGCCCGCGTGCACCGTATACTTCGCCGTGTCGGCGACTTTCGGTACACACTCGGGCCAGTAACGCAGGTGGACGACCATCTGGCAGTAGATTTCGTTCACCAGCAGGTCATCGTTGACGGACAACCGGCGTCCCTCACGCCAACGGAAAGCAAACTTCTATTCATTCTCATGCGCAACGCCGGTCGAACCGTCACCACCGATTTTCTTCTCCGGCGCCTTTGGCCCCAGGAAGAGGTATTCGAAGACGCGTTGCGCGTCCACGTTCACCGCCTACGCCAGAAAATAGAAGTGACCCCGTCTGAGCCTCGCTACATCGTCACCAAGCGGGGACTGGGTTACTCTTTCCGTCCGTCTGACACGAGACTTGCCACAGTCTCGACTAATGGGAGTAGCCAGTTCACCCACAACTGACTTGTATATTAAGGATAAGATCCTGCCCATCGTAATGTTCACCGTAAGGTTCTGGCTATACACTGACTACCTGAGAAAGCCCGATGTCCGGTGAAACTGCTGCCAAACTGCCAGTGCCAAGGTTCGCCGGACTTGCGGTTACATAGCGACGGCAGCCTGCGTCCTCTCTGACCGAATAGCACTAACCAGGACGGAGATCCCGAGATTTGTTCGTAAAACCAGCGGTAGCCGGGGTGTACCACATACCAACCGTGTATCCCCTGGGGGAGATTTAGATGGCTGCCGCTCCATCCATAGAGGAGCCTGCCCATGACGATTGTCAGCAAGAAAGTCTGCCTGTTGGGCGACTCTGCCGTCGGCAAGACCAGCTTACTTCGCCGGTTCGTCTACAGCCAATTCAATGATACGTACGTCAGCACCTCGGGCGTCAAGGTCAGTCGCAAGACAGTGGCTGTCCACCGTGCTGACGACATTGTGGAAGTGACCATGATGCTGTGGGATACAGCCGACCATGAGGAATTCGATCAGGTGTGGGCCAGCTACTTACGTGGCACGGCCGGCGCTGTCTTGGTCTGCGATTTAACCCGACCCGATACGCTCGACAACTTTGGCCCCTATGCTGAAGCTGTGCTCAGCACCAGTCCCCGCGCCCAGCTTATCCTGGCTGGAAACAAGCGTGACTTGGCTGACCAACGAAAACTCGATCGAGCGCAGCTTGAGGCCATTGCTGCAAACCTCAACGCCCCTTACTATCTCACCAGCGCCAAAACGAATGACAATGTAGATGACCTGTTCCGCCACATGGGCCGCCTGCTATTGCTCTGAGTTTCTGCAACTGACTCATGGACGTAAATGCAACTCAGTTGATTCTCCAAGACCGCAAGATCGGCTATGTGATCACAGACCGGAACCTGAAGGTGGTGGAGGTGAGTGGCGCAGCGAATCTCTACGACGGTCATAAGACCATCCTGGGTCGGTCGCTGCTGGACCTGGTCCCTGAACTGATCGGCTGCGAGGAGGCGTTGGCCGATATCCTGGCCGGCAACTGTCCTCGCCATGAGTTGACCTGCGTCAACCGCGAGGCAGCCGGGGGCCAGACTGTCTGTCTGGCCATGGTGGACCTTCCCTATCGAGACCGAACAGGGCGGATTACGGGTTTGCTGCACCTTGTAGAAGATACGACTGAGACGGCCTTGCGTCAGCAGCGATTGGTGCGACAGCGCAACCAATTACACCAGTTGCGGAGTGAGTTGGCTCGGCATAACCGGGAGCTGGCAGCAGCCAACACCGAACTGCGACGCCTGGATGGGATGCGGTCCATGTTTGTCTCTGTGGCAGCTCACGAACTACGTACGCCGTTGACGTCCATCAGCGGGTTCCTGGAGATCCTCCTGGACGAGGATCGTGGCCCGCTCACCAACGATCAGCGTGAATATCTTGAGATTGCACAGCGATGCGCCGATCGCCTCTTGACCATCACGAACAACCTGCTCGACGTGACCCGTATCGAGACAGGACGGGTGGAGTTGGCGATGGAGCCGACGGACCTGACAACTCTCGTGGAAATGGTAGCCACCGAGTTTGGGCCGCAGTTGGAAGCCAAGGCGCAGCGTCTCACCCTACGTGCTTCCACCGGCCTGCCGCCGGCTCTGTGTGACAGGATGCGGGCGGAGCAGATCGTCCGCAACCTGTTGAGTAACGCGAGCAAATTCAGTCCCCATGGTGCGCTCATCATCGTGAGTCTGTCGCGGGCCGACACACAAGGGTTCTTGCAGGTGTCGGTCAAAGATAACGGTGTGGGCATCTCCGCCGAAGACCAGGCCAAGCTATTCAATTGCTTCTTTCGAGCCGAAAGCGGTCGTTTTACCGACGACAACGGCGTTGGCCTGGGACTTTACATCAGTCGCTCGCTGATCGAACTGCATGGTGGGCGCATCTGGCTCGAGAGCCAGCCCGGCAAAGGCAGCACGTTCTACGTGACCTTTCCAGTTGCCGGCGAGCCGGACTATGCGACGGTCGGGACCACAAACAGAGAGCTACTGGAGCCTCAACGAACCCCAGCCTGATATTCGGGTCCTCCGGATCCGCTCGCAACCATAGGCGTGCCCGC
>JBHIAO010000453.1:0-4691 GCA_046758565.1 Anaerolineae bacterium | reverse complement strand
TCGGGCCGCGTGGCGTTCTATGGGACCGAAGACCGTGGCGCTGCTTACTCGCTGTTGCGAGCCATCGACGATCACGTTCCAGGGATAGACGTGGTCGGCGAATTTGGTGGTGACATTTTCTCGACTGCGCGGGCCACCAAGGAGCCGGCTGAGGTGGAACGCATCCGTGAGGTCCGGCGCAAGACAGTAGCCGCGCTCGATGCGACCGTCGATTTCCTGCGTTCCCATCAGGTGCGGGATGAGATGTTGGTGAAACACGATAGCGCACCGTTGACCATCGGTGATGCTAAGCGTTTCGTGCGCCGTGCATTGTTCGACCATGACCTGGAGGAGGAAGGTGAGACCATCGTCGCCATCGGTCGCGATGCCGGCGTCCCTCATTCTCATGGCGAGGATCATGATGTCATACGACTGGGGCAACCCATGATCTTCGATGTGTTCCCTCGCGAGCGAGGTGGCGGTTACTTCTTCGATATGACGCGGACGTTCTGCCTGGGGTATGCGCCGGCTGAGGTTCAGTCCGTTTTCGAGGATGTGCAGGCCTGTTTCGACATCGTTGTGGCGGCGCTAGAGGCTGGAGCGCCGGTCGGCAACTACCATCGGATGGCTTGTGAGTTCTTCGAGTCCTGTGGACATCCGACAATTTGCTCCGAACCGGCGACGGAAGAGGGCTTCGTACATACGCTGGGGCACGGTATCGGGTTGTCGGTCCACGAACGTCCCTCTGTGCACGATATGTCTGACGACGTCCTGGAACCGGGCAGCGTTTTCACAATCGAGCCAGGGTTATATTACCCCGACCGTGGTTTTGGCGTGCGTCTGGAGGACGTCTATTATCTCGATACGCAGGGCGTGTTCCACAATCTGACCAACTACCCGAAGGAGTTGGTGATCGACATGCCGGTGTCTGTGCTGGGGAACTGAGGTGCAGAGGACCAGGGGTGCTGAGGAGCTTAGATTTCCACTCATTAAGAGGCCGTAACTTTTGTTAACAGTGGGCGTTGTGTAGACTGCGAACTCTTACAGGGTGTAGGACTTAGGGAGGATGTTGGATGCCGAAGTGGATTCAGATACGTGTCGTGTCGGATGAAGAACCGTTGCCGGCTGGTGAGGGAGCCGAAGAGCAGGGGAGCAGGGGAGCAGGGGAGCAGGGGAGCAGAGGAGCAGGGGAGCGAGGGAGCGAAGGGGCATTCTCCTCTGTAACTCAGCATCTCGGCGCCGCTGCACAAAGGGCACCCCTGCACCTCCGCACCCTTGCACCTCCGCACAGATTGGGTCGGTTGCTGACGATTGGCAGTGGCTTGGTGGCGCTGGGGCTCGTCGCAGTGGTCGTATGGTTCTTTGTATTTCGCGGCGGAGATCAACCAGCCACAGCGGCTGTGGCTCAACCGTCCCGTGATGCTGTCCCGATGCCGGCCGGCCAACTCTCAAATCAGGTCGCTCCGCGTGCTGGAGACCCCGCGCCGTCGGGCAGTACGGCGGCTGTGGATGACACTGGCACGGATCCGGTGTCCGCCGATGTGGCCCGACGACTGGCCTCAGAGCGACGCGTGGCTATCGTGAACGGTGAACCCATCACCGAAGCGATGCTCGAGCGAGAGGTTGGCATCGGGCGCGTGCTGTACCCACTCCTGAGGGGTATACTGGTGGAGAACGATGCTCAAACCCTCGAGCGAATGCGGGCTGACCTGCTGAGCAGTCTGATCGATGAGCGTCTGCTCGTGCAGGCGGCGGAAGAGGCCGGCGTCACCATCAGTGAAGCTGATTTGGATGTTCGACTCGACAAGATGCTGAGCGACACCGGGCTCTCTGTGGAAGACTTGGTTGACCAACTGTCGACAGTGGGGGTGTCGATAGATGATCTGCGGGCCTCGCTCCGAGCCACCATGCTGGCCGAGCGCTTCGTCAAAGAGAATCCGCCGCCGGACAATGTATCGGCCCAATCTGACCATGCGGCGTGGGTCAAGGTGCTGCACAAGCAAGGTGATGTCCAGATCCTCACGGGCGAGGATGTGGCGAAGACCGCCAAGATTGGGCAGCCGGCCCCCGACTTCACACTGCGGGATCCCAAAGGGGAGACGGTGCGCCTCTCCGACTTCGCCGGCCAGCCGCTTCTCATCAACTTCTGGGCCACCTGGTGCCCGCCGTGTCGCTTCGAGATGCCTCTCCTGCAACAGACGTATGAGAAACTCAAGGATGATGGCTTTATGGTGTTGGCAGTAGATGTCCAGGAAGGTCCGGAGCTGGTGAAACCATACATCGAAAACATGGGCCTTACCTTCCCGGTGGCGTTGGACCGAGGCGGCGCCGTCGCGACAACCTATCGAGTCGCAGCCCTGCCGACCACCGTGTTCGTTGATTCAAACGGTATCGTGACAGACATTCACCGCGGCGCCCTCATCGAGAGGACGCTTCAGCGATACCTGGATGATATCCTCGAGTAATGAGAATGCCATGAGTGAGAACCAGACGATCCTGTTGCTGATCGATGATCTTTTCTTCTCCGTGAAAGTGGAGGAGGTCGCGAAGCGTCAGGGATATGCCGTGAATACGGTGAGCGACGCTGCCGCTTTTCTGCGAGCGTTGAGTGAGGAGCGGCCGGCCATGGCAGTACTGAGCCTGGCTGCTCACGGCATCGACGCTGCGACAGTGATTCACGAGGCGAGCTGCATTGGTGTTCCGGTGCTGGCTTTCGGGCCCCACGTGGACAAAGAGGCGCACCAGGTGGCCCGCGATGCTGGTGCCCGCATGTCCATCACAAACTCTCAACTGATGCGAGAGCTGCCGGCACTGATCCAGGAGTTGGCCGGTCCACCGGCGAATAAATCCGCCGGCTATTAGCTCAAACATGCTAAAGCAAGCTGGGTCCCCAATCTTGAGCGCGCTTTAGCGTGCTTCAACTTTTAGCCTGAGGATTTATTCTCAGGCTATCAAAGAAGGAGAACGTACGTGAGTAGCAGTACCATCATTGACCTGGTCTCGGCTCGCGAGATCCTCGATTCGCGCGGGAATCCAACTATCGAGGTCGATGTGTGGTTGGCAGGAGGCGCGCAGGGACGAGCCGCTGTGCCATCCGGCGCGTCTACAGGCATGTATGAAGCGTTAGAATTGCGAGACGGCGAACCAGGTCGCTTTGGTGGCAAAGGTGTGTTGGAAGCCGTTGCGAATGTCAACGACGAGATTGCCTTCGAACTGGAAGGCCTTGACGCACTGGATCAGATCGCGATTGACAACGCGATGATTGAGCTGGATCGCACACCCAACAAATCCAATCTCGGCGCGAATGCCATTCTCGGGGTTTCCCTGGCCGTGGCGAAGGCGGCATCGAATGCCGTCGGCATTCCGTTGTATGCGTATTTGGGTGGCCCGCATGCCCATGTACTGCCAGTGCCCATGATGAACATTCTCAACGGCGGCAAACATGCCTCGGATAGCGCCGATCTCCAGGAGTTTATGGTGATGCCGGCCGGCGCGCCGACATTCACCGAAGCGCTCCGCTGGGGGACAGAAATCTACCACAGCCTCAAGGCCGTCCTCAAGGACAAGGGCTACAACACCAACGTCGGCGACGAAGGTGGCTTTGCACCTTCCCTGGGTTCCAACACGGAGGCCGTGGAACTGGTCCTCGAAGCGGTGGAGCGCGCCGGCTACGCCCCAGGTGAGGACGTCTTCATCGCTCTGGATCCGGCAGCCAGCGAGATCTACGAGGATGGCAAGTATGTCCTGAAGAAGGAAGGCCGTGCACTATCTGGGGCCGAGATGGTTGATTTCCTTGCCGAGTGGGTGGAGAAATATCCTATCATTTCCATCGAGGATGGTCTGGCGGAGGATGATTGGGAGACGTGGCAACTGATGCGGCAGCGTCTGGGTGACCGGGTGCAGGTCGTAGGTGACGATCTGCTGGTGACCAACGTGGAGCGGCTTAACCGTGGCATCGAGTTGGGGGCCTGCAACAGCATCCTGATCAAGCTGAACCAGATCGGCACGCTAACTGAGACACTGGCGGCCATTGAACGAGCCCAGAAAGCCAATTGGACGGCCGTCGTTTCACACCGCAGCGGCGAGACCGAAGATACGACCATTGCCCATCTGGCTGTGGCAACCAATGCTGGCCAGATCAAGACGGGCGCGCCGGCCCGTTCGGATCGGGTCGCCAAGTACAACGAACTGCTGCGCATCGAGGAGATGCTGGGCGAATCGGCAGCCTACCCGGGTCTGGATGCCTTCTATAACCTGGACCTGACATGATTGCGCTGATTGCTCACGGCATTAACAATTCACAATTGGCGATTCACAGTGCACAACTCTTTTCCAATGCTGCAATTGAGAATTGTGCATTGAGAATTGCGTATTCGGAGGAGGGGGGTCCGATGATTTACAAGGAGCCATCGGACAAGCCAGGCAAGGTACGGGTCAGTTTTGAACTGCCATCGGTCATCTGGGCTGATCGGGTGCATCTGTGTGGCGACTTCAACGACTGGAGCGAGACGGCCATGCCACTGCACCAGAGTCGGGACGACGGGGCCTGGCGGGTGACGATAGAGCTGGACGCCGGCCAGTGTTACCAGTTCCGGTACCTCGTCAACGGTACCGAGTGGCACAATGATTGGAATGCCGACAGCTACGTACCGAACATCCACGGCGGCGATAATTCTGTGGTGGATACAACGCTTGAGGAGGACGACACTTGA
>JBHIAO010000452.1:0-4703 GCA_046758565.1 Anaerolineae bacterium | reverse complement strand
GCTCGACCGACAAAGAACTGGTGGGCCTTGATTTCGACCGGCACGTCATTGTGCGGGGGGAAGGGAGCGAAGAAGTTTTTGAGCTGGTCCAGCAGTTCGTCCGCCGGGTCTCACCGGGTAGCCCACGAACCGAGTGACCGCCGAAAGATACCCACCAGACTCAAAGAGCAGCTTGGAGGCCCGCGTAGGAGAACGGAACGGGGTTAGGCTTCCGCCTTTTGGTCCGGAAGTTGGCCGGGCGACTCCGTCTTGCGCCCAATCCGAGGTAGACTGACCGGCCTCCAGATCCCGCCTGTGCTGTAGCACTCCCAGGCCCAGCGGAGCCACCGAAGCAGGGCGAACGCCAACCAGAGGGCCCAGGCGAGCATCAGGAACCGATAGGCGCTGATGGGCACCGAAAGCACCCAAGCCTGTGGGAACTCGGCGCCTGACCGGTCTTGGAACCAGCGCAGCAAATAGCCACTCGAACCGTTCCCGGCAATCTGCATCTCCGGCCAGCCCAGCAGGCCCTGTTTTATAGCGTAATAGAGCAGGCTCAGAGCGGCGACGGTCAGCACCCCTAGGCCTATCTGCAAGAGATTAAATCGCCACGTTCCAAGATTTCCAGCCACCTGCCTGCGGGCGCTGAGGGCGAACAGCCACCCCACCACGATGATGGCGGACCAGATCGGGACCTGGCTGAGTCCCACGCCGAGGAGGATCCACTGGCCGGTGTGTAAAGGTGTGCGCCCGAGGCGTCCCAGGCCCACGGCCACCAGGCCGATGACGATCAAGAGGCCCCAGAACAGCACCGCCGGACCCAAACGCGGGCCCCCGGTGAACAACACCCATCGGTTTCGGGGCACGTTGAGCTGGATCGATGCATTGACGCTCTCCACACCGAGGTCCACCACGGGCGTGGTAAAGCGTCCGCCGATACCGGACCGCTGACGCCAGGTGAGGTGGAGCGTTTTGGTGCTCGGCGTCACCGGCAGGGTCACAGTCCGCCCCTCCTGCCGAATCGGTTGCAACGTACCATTGATGCGGACCGACTGCAGGAGGGCATCGGCCGGCAACGTCAGGCTGTGCTGGCCTCCCTGACTGCTGCGCAGGGCCACGGCGAACTCGACATCGGCGGCGCGCCGACCCGGCTTGACCGTGAGGCTGGACGCATCCACGGTCAGGGTCTTCCCCTCCACCCCTTCGGGACGAGTGATGGCGAGGGAGACGGATTCCCCCGGCCACGGTCTCCATTCGGGCAACCAACGACCCTGACCCTGATGGTGGACGACCGGGATACCCGCGCTCTCGACATGCCAGATCGGGCTCGCATCCACGCGCCAGACTTCGGTCCATCCGCTGGTCTGAGGGGCCGACATGCTGACCTTCTCACGCCTTTCCAGCACCGATTGCCAGTGCATCCGGCCCTGCTGAGGCGCCATGTTCACCAGCACTTTCCCGTGCTCGACGCGTACGCCCGCACTGGTGACGGATTCACCTTCAAGCAGCGGTAATTCGAGGACGACGGCGGACCCACGCGGTGACACGCGCGCGACTTGAGTTTCCACCTGCCACTCGAGGCCAAGTCGCAGGGTCCGTTCCACTCGCACGAACGGCGGGAGTGTCCCCGACTCGAGCGCCGTCGATTTCCGTTGTGAACCACTCCCCCGCAAGCGCGTGAGTTGCAACTGGTCATCCGCCAGACCATCCTCGTGTAGCCCTTCTATGACCCAACCCCGCGTCTTGGCTTCCACCCAGTGCGGTTTCAAGGGCAGAGCAAGCTGCACGCGGTCACGGGCTGGTAGCGGTCCTTCGAGTAGCACCTGATGACGGCCTTTTTGCAGTCGCAACCAGAGGTGACCTGAACCATCTTGAAACACCCCATCTGCCGCCTTCCCGTCCAGCAACACCGTGTGCGGCCGCCACTGACCGTGCCTGCCCGGCAGCGGCACCGCGACGTCGGTCTGCGCGTGGATTTCCAGGCGCGCGCGGAGGATGTCTCTGTCGATATCCAGACGCATGCGTGGGCTCTGCGCGCATCCAGGCAAGCACGCGGGTTTTTCGAGTAGGCGTTCCCGCAACTCGCCCAAGACCTTATCGGATGGAATATCCGCTTGCGCGACGCCCGGAACTGCTCCCGCAGAGAGCAGGATCGCAAGGGCACCCGCTGCGGTGTGTGTGCGACCGATCCGGAACCCTCCAGAACCTGGGCGGACGTTCATCACCCGCAGCACCAGCACTGCGAGCAGCAAGACAGAGATCAGTCGGAACACCAGGTTGACCTTCGGGGGCAGCAAGACCAGCCGAATCTTCTGGTCCCGCTCTACCGGTCCGTTCCAGGTCAACTGGACTGTGCGCCAGGTCCATCGCGGCAGGCCCGGACCGGTCTGGATAATGGCTTTCGGGTCGTACCGGCTGTACGGGAGAGGGCTAACGAGGGCGCCAACTCCAGCGCGCCGCTTTAGTTCAGAAAGCTCCCTACCCAGCTTTGCCACTGGAGCCTGCGCAGTCGGGGACGCTGGCGCGACGACCTCTGCCTCTTCCATAACGGCCCGCTCACTGACCAACATGTCCCGCGCCTCCTGGCGCACCAGTTGAGGCCCACCCAGCGTCTGCCAGGGTCTTGCCAGTTGCGGGAACAGTCCGAGACGGACCTGATTGACCACGAATGGGAATGCGATGATCGCGAGCGCCAGCAGGCTTACGTTGCGATAGAGGCGAATGAAGCGTTCAAAGCGCCCCAGGGGGAGCACGCGCAGCAGGGCCGCCGCAGCCAGAATATGCAGCCACACCTGCCGCGGGGCACCGGGTTCGTGGTAGAGGAGGGTGAGGGTCGCCAGCGCCACGCCGCCCCACGGCCAGCCCCACAGCTTCGCCACCGCTGCCGCGATAATCAGCACCACGAACAGATCAAACAGGCTCCAGCGAGTCACCCAGGAATGCCTCACCTGATCGATCCCGGATGCCGCCAACAGGCGCCAGCCTGGTGGCAGGTTCAGGGTCGCGCGTATTCGTCGAAAATCGTGCTCCCACCCGGCGGCAGGTATGTGAGAGACCGTGCCTTCAAGCTGGCTGTCTGCAATCAGGTTGATGCGCCCGCGCCTCAGTTCCACCCCCTCGCGCTGGGAGGCCTGGCGCCGAGTAATGAACTGCGGCTGGCCATCCACCACCACACGCCCCAGCTTCAAGGTGGGATCCACTTCGAGCCGCCAGCTCTGGGTCATCGTACCCGTGATCTTGTCCTGCAGCGTGTAGCCGCGGCCGGCGAAGTCTAACCAGAGCGTGCGTACCAGGGAGAGCGCGTCTGGCTCCGGGTGCGGATCGCCGCGCCGTTTCACCACCAGGCGCAGCGTATCGCCGGGCTGCAGCCGGTAGGCTGGCAGGGGCTTCCAGTCGGCCGGCAAGGAGGTTTGGCGCGGATCGACCGATTCCACGCCCTGGATGCCGACCAGGCGCAGGTGATTCCGGGCCTCAAACACCCAGATCTCCTCTTGTGGCCAAGGGCCCTGTGTGGACTTTCGCGTCACTGCATCCACCGGACCCGGATGGCGGGCCGTCAATGCGATCGTCCAGCGCCCCGGTCGAACCTGGACTCTGAGTCGCCCATCGGGCTCCAAGCGGGCGGGCAAGGGGCTCACCAGGGCCAGGGGGATGTAGTCCGGCATGAGGGCCCGTCCCAGCAATACTTCACGGTTTTCCCCGGATACGTCTAGTTCGATCCGCGTGATGATCTGCAGCGGAATTTCATCGACGATGCGGCGAAACACCTGGACCTCCAGGGTGTTTCGTATCCCCTCTCTCTCGCCTCGCCTTGTTTCGCGTCGCTTAAGCCAGAGTCTGCCCCCGGTGTCGATGTCCGGGAAGGCGAGCTTTCCGTTATTGAGGATGACTGAGACCAGCCCAGTTTCGCTGGGGATCTGCAGCGATTCGGGAAGGCGCTCCCAGGCGAACCGGCCAGTGACCGTGCGCAAGCCCGGAGAAGCGTAAATGCTTGGGGAACCACCGTGCTCTAAAATTAGGGCGGGCTTGCCGTCTAATTTCACACCTTGCGGCCAGCGGTTGGTTGCGCCCGGCAATGGCACCCAGCCCTCTTGCAGCATCAGCCACCGCTGGCTAAAGGAACCTCCAGTATCCTTCAAGGTGAGATAGAGACGGGACGGCCACCGGCAGCGATGCGTACCCTCGTTGTTCTGAAGAAATGGGCACCGCTCGTGCTCGTGCCCCCGGAGCACCCACTGCACCCAAGGTTTCAGTGGTTCCGGAACATCCTCGACGGCCAACGGCTTGGCGATGGCCGAAGAAGAAAACACGAGCAGCCCGAGCAAGCAGCAAGCTGAGCGCAGCGCGTGCATCGTCATACCCCTTCACGCTGATGCCTGGATTGAACTGATTCCCGGGAGCCCATGCATGCATCAACAGTGCCATGAATCTGGTCGTGGCGGCGCAGCGTCTGGTCGAACGTCTGGACTCCCCTGGGGCGTGCTTGACGGCCCCACCTCCGCCTCTGGCTACCGGGGCGCACACCGAAGCCGGGCGCTGAGCCTCATGCCGTTGACAGGTACTCCACTCTTCGAATACCGTAGAAAGCCATTCGGAGCTGGTACCTTCATGGAGTCTCAAGCCGTGCAGTGCAAGTGGCCGCCTGTGTACGACGCAACCTACCGCCCTGCCACCGAGGAGCGGTACTGGGCGCGGGAGCTCGAGGTGATGGATCCCGAGGCCCG
>JBHIAO010000451.1:0-4704 GCA_046758565.1 Anaerolineae bacterium | reverse complement strand
TGCTGCTGGCTAAGGCTGACACTAAGGCTGAGGTCAAGGCTGAGGCATGTTTTCGACAGGCCATCGAGGTGGCACACCGGCAGCGAGCGAAGTCGTGGGAGCTGCGGGCGGTGATGAGCCTGTGCCGGCTGTGGCAGAGCCAGGGCAAGGGTGACGAAGGCGACGTCCTGAGCCTGTCGAAGGGCCGGCAACTGCTGGCAGAGATCTACGGTTGGTTCACCGAAGGGTTTGACACGCCGGACTTGAAAGCGGCTAAGGTGCTGCTCGAAGTGCTGTCGTGAACAAGAACTAATGCCATGGGGAGAATGCTATGAGAGCCAAACTCTATCAGATTGAAGGACCGTGGCCGGGTTAGTTGGCTATCGTACCCCGCCCACGGGGTGGAGATTGGCTTGAGGATGAAGTGCGTGCCTGGCAGCGAGCCGGCCTCCATGTGATTGTGTCATTGCTCACCCGCGATGAATGAGGCAGTTGGACGACGCCCTGGCCGAGGGAAAGCATGTAGCCGTTCACTGTCGGCAAGGGATTGGCCGGTCAACGCTGATAGCGGCTTGCCTGCTAGTCCTGGCCGGCGTGGATCCAGAAACAGCCTTCCAGCGTGTGAGCGCCGCACGCGGGTGTGCCGTTCCGGAAACGTCGGAGCAACGGGAGTGGGTTATTAAGTTCGCAAGAGAATTGCCGGCGCCAATTTCTCGACGCTTGTGAGCATTACCGAGCCGATTGCGCGCCGCCGGGCCAGAGCACATAAACCTAAACAGAGAGGTTCACGATGACCGAGCAGGTTTTTGTCGCCCGCGAGCGAGAACTGTCTCAACTCCAGTCGTTCCTTGACACGGCCCTCGCCGGCCACGGCCAGGTGTGCTTCGTCACCGGTGAGGCCGGCGCTGGCAAGACCGCTCTCCTCACCGAGTTCGCCCGCCGTGCCCAGGACGCCCACGCCGACCTCCTCGTCGCCATCGGCGACTGCAACGCCCAGACCGGTATCGGCGACCCCTACCTGCCCTTCCGCGAGGTGCTGGGCCTGCTCACCGGTGACGTGGAAGCCAGGCTGGCCCAGGGGGCCATCACCCAGGAGAACGCCGGCCGGCTGTGGGACTTTCTCTGCGCCTCTGGCCCGGTCCTGGGGAATCTTGAACCAGAGTTGATTGACAGTAGATACCTTGACAATGGCATATTCCGCGTTACATGTCATTGCGAGGAGCGGAGCGATGAAGCAATCTCCGCCGTTGCTATCCGTTGCCAGCCATTGCAGGCGGGAGATTGCTTCGCTCCGCTCGCAATGACAAATGTGCCATTGTCAAGATACTTAATATAGCATATGGCGCGCATTGTATCTTGCACTACACTTTGATCTGTGTTATACTTATTGAGTATCCCTGAACCAGGGATATTTCCCAACGGAGGCAAGAGTGAGAACGCCCTTTGCCTTGTTCCTCGCAGCTATGGCGTGCCATCCTTGTTGAGCAGCGATGGGCATGCTCTCTCTTTCTCCTCCGCATCCAACCACTCAGGGAGTGATGCAGTGAACACAAACCGGTCAGGGCTCTTGAGCCTGCTCGTGGTTGCTGTGATCACGGCGGCCGGCTTTCTTGTTTGGCTGGCCGGCCTCTTCTGCGTGTGGCTCCTCCTGCGGTCCGCCGGCGTCTCAACTGACTTTTGGACGATGACAGAGGCGCTATCCACCGCCATGGCCGTGGCGATGGTGGTGGGCGGCGGCTTCCTCGCCTACCGCGAGTTGACGGAGGTCGCCAGCAGCCGGCACATGGAGGTCGCCGATCGTCTGTTTGAGGAGCTCAACTCCCCCGAGAACATCGAAGCCCGTCGTTGGATCTTCCAGAACCTGCCGGATGATCCCGAGGAGGGCATCCCCTCGCTGACACAGGAAGGACAGGCAGCCGTGAAGCTCGTCCTGAACTCACTGGACCGGGTGGCGTTCCTGACCCAGGCCGGCTGGATCCCCGACGAGACCATCATGCCCTGGATGAACCCGATGATCGTCAAAGCCTGGGCCAAACTGGAGCCGTACGTGGATTACGAAAGCCGGCGCCGCAACGAACCCGACTACTACGAACATGCCCGCGAGCTGGCCGAGCGCTGCCGTACCTGGCGGGCAAAAAACCTGCCCGATGCGAGAATAACCTGGGTGGATGATGCGCTGTAGGTAGTTCTAGAAGAATAGGTTTCCTGGTCCGTACTGCGTACTGCGTATTGCGTATCGGGCATTGTTACGCAGTACGCAATACGCAATACGTTCTACAATGACATAGTATCTGGAGCTCCCCTTCAATATACTCACCGGAGGTCCGTCATGCTTGATAGCCTGGACACGCACTACAACATGGTAACGCGAGCCATCACTGCCGGCCGCGTCGTCCCCTTCTTCGGCGCCGGCGTCAACCTGTGTGGCCGGCCGGCAGAGACCGCCTGGCGGCCCGGCCAGGCCACGCATCTGCCCAGCGGCAGTGAGCTGGCCACCTATCTGGCCGAGAGCTTCGGCTACCCCCTGGGCGACAGCGACGATCTGGCGCGCGTGTCGCAATACGTCGCCCTTGCGATCGGTTCCGGCCCGCTCTACGATGAACTCCGCTCCCTCCTCGACGCCGACTATCCACCTACCGCCTTGCACCAGTTCTTCGCCGGCCTGCCCGCCGTCCTGCGCGACAAGGGCTATCGCCTCCCCTACCAGCTCATCGTCACCACCAACTACGACGACGTCATGGAACGCGCCTTCCGGGCCGCTGGCGAGCCCTTCGACCTGGTATGCTACATCGCCGAGGGTGAGGAGCGGGGCAAGTTCCTCCACACCCCGCCCGATGGCGAGACGCGCCTGATCGAGAGGCCCAACGAGTATCGCGAGTTGGCGCTCGACCAGCGCCCGGTGATCCTCAAGATCCACGGCGCGGTGGATCGGGCCGCCGAGGAGCAGGACAGTTTTGTCATCACCGAGGATCACTACATCGACTATCTGACCCGCACCGACATCTCTAATCTAATACCCGCGACGCTGGTGGCGAAACTGCGCCGCAGCCACTTCCTGTTCCTGGGCTACAGCCTGCGGGACTGGAACCTGCGGGTCATTCTGCACCGCATCTGGGGTCAGCAGAAGCTCACCTACAAATCGTGGGCCATTCAACTGAACCCCCAGGAGCTGGATCAGCAGTTCTGGATGAAACGGGACGTGGAGATCCTCGATGCGCGCCTGGAGGACTACGTGGCGGCGCTGAACGAGCGGGTGGAGGCGCTGCCAGATGCGGGAGGGGTAGCATGAACGAACAACTCAACCTTATGCCGGCCACGCCCTACAAGGGGCTGATGCCCTACGCCGAAGAGGATGCCCCCTTCTTCTTCGGGCGCGAACCGGAGCGCGAGATCATCACCGCCAACCTCATGGCCTGGCGCCTGACACTGCTCTACGGCCCCAGCGGCGTGGGCAAGAGCTCCCTCCTGAGTGCTGGCGTAGTCCATCACCTACGCCAGACCGCCCGGCAGAACCTGGCCGAGACGGGCACGCCCGAGTTCGCCGTCGTCGTGTTCAGCGCCTGGCGCGACGATCCGCTGGAGGGACTGATAGCCAGCGTGGAGGAGGCCGTGGCACAAGCTGTAGACCTCCGAGGTCTCGGAGACCTCGGAGGTCTGGACCTCACCTCCCGCTCGCTGACCCAGGCCCTGCAGGCCGCCACCGAGCGCTTGGGCGGCGATCTGCTCATCATCCTCGACCAGTTCGAGGAGTACTTCCTGTACCACCCCCACGAGGACGGCGAGGGCACCTTCGCCGGCGAGTTCCCCCGCGCCGTCAACCGCCCCGACCTGCGCGTCAGCTTCCTCATCGCCATCCGCGAGGACGCTCTGGCGAAATTGGACCGCTTCAAAGGACGGGTGCCCAACCTGTTCGACAACTACCTGCGGATCGAGCACCTGGACCGTGAGGCGGCGCGGGCGGCCATCGAGCAACCGATTGAGCACTACAACCGCCTGCGCGCTACGGACGGACGACAGGTCAGCGTCGAGCCGGCCCTGGTGGTGGCGGTGCTGGATCAGGTGCGGACCGGTCAGGTGGTGATGGGCGGCGCGGGACGTGGGGCAGTCGGTATCGGCCCGGCAGAAGCGCAGATCGAGACGCCCTACCTGCAGTTGGTGATGACGCGGCTGTGGGATGAGGAGAGGCGGGCCGGCTCAGATGTCCTGCGCCTGGCAACGTTGAACCGGCTGGGCGGGGCGGAAGAGATCGTGGAACGGCACCTGGACGCGGCGATGAGGGCGCTGCCGGCAAGAGAGCAGGACGCCGCCGTGCGCATCTTCCACCACCTGGTGACGCCGTCGGGTACGAAGATCGCGCACACGGTGGCCGACCTGGCGGAGTATGCCGAATTGCCGCAGGCGCAGCTCACTCCGGTGCTGGAGAAGCTCGCCGAGCCGGCGGTGCGCATCTTGCGGCCGGTGGCGCCGCCGGCCGGCCGGCCAGAGGAGCCGCGCTACGAGATCTTCCACGACGTGCTGGCGCCGGCGATTCTGGACTGGCGGGCGCGCTACGCACGGGACCAGGAGCGAGCGGAGGCGGAGCAGCAAGTGGCGCGGGAGCGGCAGCGGGTGAGCCGGCTGCGGTGGGGAATAGCGGGTCTGACGCTGTTGCTGTTGGCGGTGATTGCTCTGGCCGCCGTTGCCTTCCAGCAACGGGCAGCGGCCGAGAATGCGCGTGCCGCGGCG
>JBHIAO010000450.1:0-4710 GCA_046758565.1 Anaerolineae bacterium | reverse complement strand
TTTCTGCATCCTGAATCATAAAATCGTAGCAAGAAGTAGGTCCCGGTTTGGCAGGTCGACAGAACAGCGGACAGCGTAAAACGCAATGTGAACGGGCCAAAGTCTCCTCACGTTTCACGCTTTACGTTTCACGCCCTGAAATGCAACATCAAGCAGAAATCACTTCCGCCTCGCCCCTACTCCGTGATCTCAACTGTCTTGATTTGGTCCCCCGGATATGCGTCGCTCGGGTCGCGCGGTGTGAGATTGCGGGCCACATCTAACCCCTCGACGACTTCACCGAAGATGCTGTATTGACCGTCGAGGTCGGTGGCCTGCTGGGAGTCCTCTAGCACGATGTAGAACTGGCTTCCGCTGGAGTCCCGCTCGGGATTGAACGGGTCCGGGAGGCGAGCCATGGCGACGGTGCCGGCCTTGTGCGGCGTGTCGGTGATCTCGTGCGGCAGCAGGTAGCCGGGGCCACCGGTCGTGTCACCCTTGGGATCGCCGGCCTGGGCGATGAAACCCGGAATCACCCGATGGAACCACAAGCCATCGTAGAAGCCTTCCCGGGCCAGGAAGACGAAGTTGTTCACGTGCTGTGGGGCCAGGTCGGGGCGCAGGCGGATCACGATGTCGCCTGTCTTGGTCTTGATGGTGGCGGTGTAAGCCTTTGTGACGTCGATGGTCATGAGCGCTGGGGCAGCGTACGTAGCCTTGCCGGCCGGCGGGGTGGAAGTTGGCTGACCGGTATCGATCTGGATCGCCTGCTGCTGGGTCTGCAAGTTCTGGTATGGGAGAACCTGCTGCTGAGCCACCGACGGGGCCGTGGGTCTCGCCAGTCGCAAGCCGATGAAGTAGCCAACCACGACCATCAGAATCAGAGCCAGTAAGCCGCCGCCGGCCAGGAGCACCGTGTTCGTGGAGACGGTAATGGAAACAACTCCTTCCTTCGACTGCGATGTCTGACGTTTCTGTTTTGTACGCGTTCTGCTTCGTGCCACGTTGTGATGAACTCCTATTATCCGACCGCCGCCTTCTGTTCAAGGGTGGGGGAGGCAAGGCGAACCGCTAGCTGCAAGCTTCTCACGATAGTGCAAGTCACCCTGTCACCTTGTCACCAGAAGCTCCCGTGCTCCCCTGCTCCCATGCTCAGATTGGCCGGTCTGCGGTCGCGAGCGAAGCGAGCCCGAGGCGCCCAGGCGTATGACCTTTCCATCAGGATCGGGCACCCCGGCCGTCGCATTCACCGTATCGATAATCAGTCGTGCCTGCCGAACGATCCACGCGTAGTCATACCACCTGTGGCCGGCCACGATAACGGCACAATCATACTGCGCCAGTGCCACATCGGTCAGTGAGATCGATTCCAGCACGGCCGTATCACGATGGAACACGTCGTCACCCACTCGGAAGCTTGGCACGTGCGGATCGTGATAGGCAACCTGAGCGCCGCGATCGAGCAGCAGTTCAATGATGCGCTCGGCCGGCGAATTCCTGGGATCGTCCACGTCCGGCTTGAAGGCGACCCCCAGGATGAGGATACTGGCGTCGCTCACCGGGATCCCGTAGGCATTCAGTGTCCGGCTGATCGTCTCGACAACGTGGTGCGGCATTGCCTGGTTGACATCGGCCGCCAGCTCGACGAATCGGGTCGAGAAGTCGTATTCGCGCGCTTTCCACGACAGATAGAACGGATCGACGGGGATGCAGTGGCCGCCGACACCCGGTCCAGGTCGAAAGGGCATGAACCCAAAGGTCTTGGTGGACGCTGCCTCGATAACCTCCCAGATGTCGATGCCCATCCGCTCGCTGAGCAACGCCATTTCGTTGACCAGGGCGATATTGACCGACCGAAAGATGTTTTCCAGCAGCTTCGTCATCTCTGCCACGCGGGGCGTTGAGACAACGTGAACTTCCGGGTTCAGGGTCGCCAGAAGGTTGGCGGCCAGTTGCGCGCAGCGGGGCGTGAACCCCCCAACGACCTTAGGTGTGTTGAACACCGTGTGCTCTGTGTCGCCGGGGTTCACACGCTCCGGCGAGAAGGCCAGGTGAAAATCGATGCCGGCCCGCAATCCCGAGCGCTCCAGAATCGGCAGAATCTCTTCCTCGGTCGTTCCGGGATACGTGGTGCTCTGCAAGATGATGAGCTGCCCCACGCGCAGTTGACCGGCGATGCCGTCGGACGCAGCACGAACGTAGCTCAGGTCGGGCGTTTTCATGCGATCGAAGGGCGTTGGCACGCAGACGAAGATCACGTCGGCATCGGGCAGCACATGGTAGTCGGTCGTGCCCGTGAGCCGGCCGGCGGCCAACAGCCCCGCAATACGCTCCGACGCCACGTCTCCAATGTAGCTCTCTCCACGTTGAATGGCTGCGACCTTCGCCTCATCGACGTCCACACCGATAACCCGGTATCCGACTTCACCAAAGGCCGCTGCCAGGGGCAATCCGACGTAGCCCAGGCCAACGACGGCAACGGTGGCTGACTGGTTACGGATTCTGTCTTGAAGCCTCATGGGTTATCACGTTTTACGTTTCACGTTTTACGTTTGGTTCCATTCAAACTTCCACAGCCCATATAAGCCGGCCAAAGCGACCACACCCCCCACCACATAGGCCTCCCGCATGCCGGCCCGGCTCACAAAGATGGCGATGGCACCCAGTGCGCACGCCGCCAGATACAATGCCATCACGGCTTCCCGGTGTGTCCAGCCTCGGGCGACCAGCCGGTGCGAGATGTGATCTCTGCCAGCCGCCGTGAAGGGGTTCACGCCTAGGCGCAGGCGAGAGACGAAAACCAACGTCGTGTCGAAGATCGGCAGGCCGAGTACCAGTACCGGGATCATCCACGTAACGACGTAGGTGTTATCTGGGAACCGCAGCTTGATGCCGACGGCGGCCAGAACGAAGCCCAAGAACAGGCTGCCGGCGTCGCCCATGAAAATCTGGGCCGGGTTGAAATTGTAGCGCAGGAACCCCAGGCACGCGCCCAGCAGCGCTGCCGCCAGGCTACCCACCAGGAACTGGCCACTCAGGGCCGCGAGCAGCAGGAAAAAGCCGGCTGCAATCGCAGCGATCCCACCAGATAGACCATCCATGTTGTCCAGCAGGTTGAGGGCATTTGTGATACCGACCACCCACACCAGTGTAATTACGATGTCCAACGCTACGCCGGGGAACAGGTCCACGCGAACACCGGTGGCGACCAGCACCAAGGCTGCCAGCGTCTGGCCGGCGAGCTTCAGCAGCGGATTAATCGCCTGGCGATCGTCCCAAACCCCGAGAAAAGAGACCAGCGTCGCGCCGACAAATATGCCCACCAGTTGTGGGATGTAGAACCGATCGCCGAACAGGAGCAGCGCCAGAACGAAGGCCACGTAGATTGCCGCGCCCCCCAGCAGTGGGATAGGTTCCAGATGAAGCTTACGTCCGGATGGCCGGTCAACGATGTCGGTCCGGGCAGCCACCCATCGGGCAACCGGTGTACCGCCCACGGCGAAAGCGAGGGCGGCGGCAAAAATCAGCATGTAAGTCGTCATGACATCAGAACTGATACAGCGCCTTCTTGTAAGATGGGTCGAGCGAATGTCAGATCCGCGTGAAACGTGAAACGTAAAACGTGAAGGCGTGCACGCGTATCATACCTCACGTTTTACGTTTCACGTTTTACTGCGTTCGCCTCTCAAGATTCTGCACCAACGCCTGCAATTGCTCATTGTCTGGCGCCAGACTCAGGGCCTGTCTTGCGTTGTTCAGGGCCGCATCCAGGTCACCCTCGACCTCAAATGCGAGAGCGAGACCGCCGTAAGCTTCGGTAGCCTGTGGGTTCAGGGCCAGGGCCTGCTGATATGCGTCGATGGCCTGCCTGGTCTGGCCTCGCATACGGTAGATGTCGCCCAGAATCGCATAGCTTGATGGGTCGTTGTCGGCCAGTTGGGCTGCTATCTCCGCCTCACGCTGCGCCGCATCGAGCTGGCCCTGCTCCCGGTAGAGAACAGCCAGGTGCTGGTGCGCTTGGGCATCGTTGGGCCGGTGCTGAATCACTGACAGGTTTTGCTCAATGGCTTTATCGATTTGGCCTCGGAATGCGTACAACATCGCCAGCCCGCGGTTCGCGTCAACGCGGTCCGGCCTGAGCTCCAGGGCCTTCTCAAAGGCCGCAATCGCCTCGTCGAATTGTCCAGCGTGGCGGTATACCTCGCCGAGGAGGATAGACGTGTCGACGAAGATGGGATCCAGGCTTTGCGACTTGTGAAGCTTCTCGAGCGCCTCATCGATGCGACCCATGCTATCCAATGTCAAAGCCCATTCGTTGTACAGATGGGCCGCGTTGGGCGCCAACTCCGTCGCCTGGCGATGATACTGCAACGCCGTCTCCAGCAACTCCTGGCTTCGCCCCGGATCCTGCGTCATCCGCCCCCATTGTTGATGAAGCCGCGCCAGGTTGGCAGCGTGGTCGGGATTGAGAGGGTTCAGATGCTGGGCGCGCTCCAGAACTTGCCGGCTGACCTCATACAGTCGCTCGCGCTCCGCAGGATCATTAACGCCGCCGGTTTTCTCCAGATACGCCTTGCCGAGGAACAGGTAATAGTAGTCCTCATCCGGCTGAAGCTCGAGAGCCCAACGGTAGGTGGCAATTGCAGCGTCATACTGGCGACGCTGGTGATAGCCATTCCAGGCCTGCTTGTACAGGATGTCGGCCTTCACGACATCAAGATTGGTGCTGCC
>JBHIAO010000449.1:0-4711 GCA_046758565.1 Anaerolineae bacterium | reverse complement strand
CTTCAGTGCCTCCGCAGCCGCGAGACACCCAACGCCTCGATCGACGCCGGTTATCAGCACAGCGTCGCGATGATCATGGCGGTGCAGGCCATGGACACCGGCAGGCGACAAATCTACAACCACGACAAATGCGAGGTCCATGGTGGCTAACACTGGCACGATCCCGTCAACTGGGCCGCGTGGTGGGCCACCTGCACGTGCGAGTGAAAACTGATGAGTAACTTAGCCACGCGGAGGTCGGCCCTTAGGCGGGAGTTTGAATCACATGACTTTTCGCACACCGATTTCAATACTATCGGTCATCGTCGTTGGATGGATTTCACTCGTTGTTTCCGCGGAGGATTTTATTAGGGACGGACAGTTTCCGGTGAAGTCCAACCTGCGTGCTGGTGTTGGACGACAGCGAAACGAAGGCGGCCATCGTGACGCTCGATACCCTCGGCGCTTGGGACGAGATGGTGCAGCTCGCACGCGCACGGATCGAGAAATTGGCGGGAGTGCCGGCGGCGCACATCATGGTCGCCGCCTCGCACAACCATTCCGGACCTGGATTCGACGCGAAATCGAAGTGGGGCCGTGAACTGATCGATAAGCTGGGCGCGGCGGCAAACCAGGCCGCGAGCGACATGCGGGCGGTGACGCTCGGCTATGTGCTAAGGCTCACATTGGTTGAGACTGTCAATCTCAGATTGTTTGAGACGCTGAGAAATGCCGCGGGGACCTCCGTGTCCCTGCGAGATGCCAGGTGTGGCGGATTGTTCACGTTGGTGAGCGGCGCAGGGGCGATGCCTGCGCCGGTGGGGATTCTGGTGGCAGGAGTGGGATGAGGAAGTGGACGGCGTCGACAAAGTCTCGCCTGGTCGCCAGCATCACAAAGTCGATGGGATTGAAGTTCTGCTCGCATCGGAAGCAACGTCCCAGATTGGTCCGCGGGTTGGTGGCGGTGAGCGTCTCGCTACAACTGGGACACAGGAAGCAGAACCTCCCGTCGCGTCGCTTGTGAGGCCAATCCAGATGCTGGATGAGAGACTCCAGCGGAACCTGATTGCGGAGGCGATACAACAATTGGCGTGGGAAGTATTTGGCCATGGTGAGTGCTGTGGTCCTTGGGTCATGGCAGCTGGAATTCGGCGAGCGTCTGTTGCAGGATGGCCTGATTGATGCGGGAAACGTTTTGCGCGGCGGCTTGCAACAAACAGGCCGTGGCCAGGTTGTTGATTTGCCTGGGGATGCCGGCGCTGTAATCGTGGATGAGCTGCTTGGTGGACTCCTCGAACAGCTTTTCGGAACCGCCGGCCTGTTTGATCTGGAAGTCGAGGTAGGTGGCCGTTTGCTGCTTGCTCAAGGGAGCCAGATGAAAGCGGACGGAAATGCGGTTGAGCAAATCGGCATGTAAGGAACGTCGGAGTGTATGCCGCAGCGGTTCCTGTCCTGCCAGGAGGACCTTCAACGGCGGAGCCTCGTCCAATGCCGAGCTGATCAGCAAGCGGATGTCGGTCAAGGCTTCGGCGTCGATCAGATGGGCCTCGTCGAGGATGAGCAACAAGGCGCCCTCCAGCTGCCGCGCCTTTTGCAGGATCTGCTCGAAGAGGCGTCCCTTGCCGGATCGGGGGACTTCGCCGAGCTTGCTGACCAACAGTTTCAGCAGTCCGGCCGCCGACAGATGCGTCAAATGCAGATAGACCGGTTCGGACTGCGGTCCGTTCAATTCGTGCAGGAACCGTTTGAGCAGGGCCGATTTGCCGACTCCGCTGGTTCCGGTGAGCAGGCCGACTGTGGCATGCTGAGCCAAGTAGTGCAGTCGGGCCAGCCCCTCTCGCAGGCGGTCATCCTCCCACATCGCCTCCGGTGAGACGCGTTCGAGAAAGGGCTGGGATTGGAATTGGAAGTGGCTGAGAAACATCACTCTCTCCTTTGCTTTTCAAGTTGCTGCAAGACAAACACGATTTCGGGAATCGTCCGCTGCTGCGCCTGCTGGCAGGCTTGGCCCAGCAGGGAGGCATCCAGAGACGAAAGACGCTGATGGACTTGATTCAGAGTTTCCAGTTCGTCGGTCGTGAAAGCCGTGAGTCCCCCCGGGCGGCCCAGATGCGTGGCCAGTTGTTTGGCAAACTCGACGAATGGCCAACGGCGGTCCGCCTGCGCCAGCACGGCTTGATAGTCGATGCCCCGACTCGACTCGTGGAGCGACTGCTCATGTTTTTGGATCAACAGCTCCAGATAGTTGTGCTTCGCAGCAGACGGCTGCGACGTGGGAGTGGTGGCGGAGGCCGCGTGCTGGCGTTCGTGACGCCAGCCGACCCCCAGGGGCTCTGCGTCGAGCGAGTAGATCAGGACGCTGTCGAGTTGGCTGAAGGGATCGTAGCGGACCTCGACGCGGTCCCCTCGCAGGCCGGGATCGACTTGGAAGAACCGGCCTTCGAGTTGGACGTCCGAGAAGTCGGCATGCACGGTCCGCTGCACGCGAGAGAGAAAGTGCTTGAGCACTTCCTGCAGATTCACTTGGCGGGTGAACCGCAGTCCCTGTTGGTAGCGTTGGTGTGGCGGTTGGCCGGTCTCGGAATGCGGCCGGCGGTGATAGCTCATCTCCAACCACGCGGCCCAGGCGCGGTTGAGCCGCCCGAGCGTGAGGATCTGGCCGGCGCGGACTTCGCTCTCGAACTGCGTTTGCGCGGTTCCGAAGAAGCGTTCAATCAGGCCGCCCGGCGCAGGATCGCCCACCGTGCGATGAATCAAGCGGATGGCCAAGGCACAGCAGGCCGCTTTCAAGGCCCCGGCGTGGTAGATCTTGGCATTATCCAGGTACAGCTCGCTGCTGGCGCCGTGCAGCGACCAGGCGCGGAGTAGCGAGTCGATGAGGATGTCCAGGTTCTCCCGCAAGTAGTAGCGGGCCTCAACGACATAGCGACTGTAACAATCGATAAACCCCGAGAGGTGGGTGGCCACAGCCTGGCCGCCTTCGATCACATAGGGTCCGTCCTGGAAATCACCGACCCACAGCGCATTGGAGTAGTCCCGCGTCCAGCGGCGACGGACTTTGCGGCGGCTGATTCCCAGCTTCAATCGCGTGGCGCCGGCACGCTTCAGGTGCCGATACAACGTCGACTTGGGGATCGTGGCGTGAAACTCGGCTTGCAGGAACTGGTTGATCGTTTCCTGGGAACGATACGGCTGATCCTTCTTCAGCTCCACGGCCTTCTCGATCATCGCCTTGGTGGCCCGCCGTGGCTGGCCGCGGTCGCTGCGTGGTTTGCGAAACAGGGCCTCGAATCCGCCTTGGCGATACTGCTTCCACTTCCGCCACAACGTAGCCCGCGACGGCCGGCGAGGCTCTCCATCCGGAAAGACGTGCTCCTGCGAGGCCAACTGGCGCAGGAAGGGGCCGGCCTCTTCCGGAGGAATGTCTCCGTAGAGCAGCGGACTGAGCAACGTACACCAGAAAATGGCCCACTGTTCCTGTCGATCGGAAAGCATCCCGACTCCCTTGGCACTCTGATCCTCGTCAGCACACCAAGATAACTCAGGACCAGCCGTGGGCCGTTGCGAAGTGGGGGAACATTGGCTTCTCGAACAGGATTTCAAACAAACGAGCCGTGGCGATCAGCTGCATCGCTGCTGCCAGCGTGTGGCGTCGCTTCTGGGAACGATACTTTTGCGGCGATAAGGCCCAGGTTTCTCGATGTAGCGTACAGCCAGGTTCTTTCTGGCGAATCAACCGGCCGGCGGCGCGAACCGTCTTGGGCAAACTGCCCAGCCACCACAGCCATCGCCAGACGGTGCTGGGGGCCAGGCTTCGAGGCTCATCCGCATCGGCCGGCCCCGGACCGTCATACATCACGGGCAGCCCGTCGTGACGGACGCAACGGCGATAGGAGACCTCGCGGCCCAGGTAGGTCTTCGCCTTTTGCACTACGGTCTGCTTCACGAACCGCTTGCCGGGCAAAGCAAAAGGGCGGGTAGTCCGTGAACCGTCTTCCGCAATTCCGACAGCGCCAGCGTAAGATCCAGGACCGCAAGACCTGAATGCTCTGCTCTTTGACCAGCCGAAACGTCCGACGTCGGCAGTCGTGCGGATGAAACGGACCCCGCGACCGGCAATAGGGACACGCTTCGGCATAACAGACCTTTGGGTCACTTTCCGCACACCGCGTATGCGACTTGATTTCTTGCTCCGTACTCATTATTCGAGAAGTACTTCTGATTGGTGGGGGGCGGCGCTGCGATCCACTTGCACGATCCGAGCCGCCCTCCCCTTCTTCCCCCAGACCCATCAGCATGTCCAGCGATCGCAGCGCGCAAAACAAGGGCGGGGTCCTATTCTGACCTGTCGGGGCGGCGGGGTCCAAGCGGCGGGAGCAGCCCAGGCGGCGGGGTTGCCGTCTCGCAGAATCCGAGACTCAAACCGGCCTTCGCGTCTCAACCAATGTGAGCCTTAGCAGCTTGGGGAAAGCCGGAAGGAAAAATATCCAAGGACCTATTCTTTCATCTACTCATCGGTTTCGACCCGGATTCCAATCAGAATCCGGAATATTGGCTCAACCACATCTATCGAGAAGGAAATCAACAACAACGCCAGTCGGGTAAACAACAAATACGGGGGATCAGTGCGTCCATAGACCAGCTACACGAACTCCTTGAAGACGCGAATACTATCCTCATTCCTGCCCACTTACATTCGACCTCGGACACGTTCAAAAGCCGCAGCGTCGAT
>JBHIAO010000448.1:0-4718 GCA_046758565.1 Anaerolineae bacterium | reverse complement strand
ACACGCCCCGAACCTGCTTTAGCAGGTTTCCCATAGCAGCATCGAATTCATTCGATGGTTTGGGTGGCCAAAACGATGACCATCGCCGCAGGACACTATGCCTATGTCGCGGATTGGGACGGCCTGAGCATCATCGACGTGGCCAATATGGCCGCCCCGACCGGAGTCGGCTTCTGCGAGACACCGGGACCTGCTCGGGCCGTGGCGGTGGCGGAGCCCTACGTCTACGTCACCAATGATGCTGGTGGGCTGTTCATCCTTGGATTTAGATATGCTCCGGTGTCGGCCTCGATTTCCACGGCCGGCGGCCGGCTGATCTCATCGTTCGACCAAACCACGTACACCTTTGCGGTGGGCATCTTCACCGACACGGTGTCCATCACGCATACGCCCCGCTTCGCCGGCGATGTCTCTCCAATCAGCCGGCTGGCCGGCATCAACCACTTCTTCGAGGTGAGTGCTGTCTACAGCAGCACCGGTCAGCCGGCCCAGCCCACCCGGCCGTACACAGTTACGGTGCAGTACACCGAGGCTGAGAAGGGGCCGGCCGTCGAGGGCACCCTGGGATTGTACTCGTGGGACGGTGCACGGTGGGTGGCGGAACTGGACGAGGATGAGGGCGAGGCGCGGCCATGCAATGGCTTGTGCTAGGACGGCAGGTCTCCCGGGCCGGCTGGTGGGTATTGGCCAGCGCCATCGGCTGGGCAGCCGGCTGGGCCTTGGGCTGGGTCGGGGGCGCGACCGCAGGCGGGGACATGCCCGAGGTTGCGAGTTGGATCGGAACTGCGGTCGGGGTCGGGATAATGCAAGTGAAGGCTTTGCCCAGCGCTGGCTAGAGACGCATCGCGCTCACGATTTGGCTGTACCAGGTTGAACGAACTCCTCTATCGTGGTAGAATACCCATAATCGCGGTACGAGACAAGGCCCTGGCTGGTCCGCAGATCACCGAGGCCGGCCTGGCGCCAGGTCGAAGCAGGCCGGCACGCAACAAAAACATCTCATGCAAGGAGGAGTAGTCAATGTCACTTCAATCAATAATCATCTGGATCATCGTGGGCGGCATTGCCGGCTGGCTGGCCGATGCTGTCGTCGGTGGCATACGGGTCGGGTTGATCGGCGCCATCATTGTCGGTGTTATCGGCGCCATTATAGGCGGTTGGGTGTTCGGCCAACTTGGGATTGCCGTTGGCGGAGGGCTTCTTGGCAGCATCATTACCGCTTTCGTTGGCGCTGTCATCCTCCTCTTTGTTCTGCGCTACATACGCTGACAGGGCGGGAAGGTCGTCTCCTCCAACCGAGTTGACGCGTATGGGTACCGCTTTTTCACCGCTGAGATCGCTGAGACAGCCGAGGGAAGCTGGAGAACCTCTGCGACCTCCGCGCACTCTGCGGTGAGCATAGGCATCAGCGGCTGGCCGCTGAACCTCATGAGGCTGGCGCCGGCGCTCGGCGTTGCGGCTCTGCTGGCCTCTGTCTATGCCACACCGCCCACGGCGTCCCGGCCGGCTGGCCAGGCCATCGTCTGGTCAGCCGGCCACACCTCAGACGAACTCACCGCATTCGCATATCTGCCCTTGATCGTCCGGTCCGCGGCGTGTTCGCCCATCCCGGGCGCAGGCTACGGCACCCTACCAGTAGATTTGCCCTCCACGGACCGGCCGGCGGAGAATCACCCCGACCTGAACCTGGCACTGCGTGGTTATGTACCCACCGACGCTTACCTGGGGCTGGTGGACTACGGCGGTGGCAGCGATGCGCGTGCGCCGCAGTTGGCCGGTCTCTTCGCCGACAATCGAACTGCCACCTTCAGTGCGGTGTACCAGGTCTATGATTGGGACTGGAGGTGCGACTGTCGTGGCACGTTGCTCACGGACCCCGAGGTCACCCTGGCCGGCCTGGCCACCACCCCCGGCGAAACCATTCACGTGCCCCATTCGGGCTACACCATCGGCAGCGGCTACGAGGTGCTGGTGCTGTACGCCGGCACCGATCGCATTACCCTCAAGTACACCAACGATGACAACGTGATCAGAGGTTACACACTGCACATGGAAGGCATCTGTGTGGAGCCCAGCCTGTTGGCCCTCTATCGATCGTTGGACAGCGCCGGCCGTGGCCGTCTGCCGGCTTTGCGGGCCGGCCAGGCTGTTGGGCGCGCCCAGGGCGATGAAATCGGGGTCGCCATCCGTGACCATGGCACCTTTCTGGACCCGCGGTCCCGCAAGGACTGGTGGCAGGGAAGATAGCGGTTGCAGGTTGGCAGCCGACCGCACCTCAGATGACCTCACCTACTGGCACAGCGCCCCTGTTCGAACAAAAGCATTCAAATCTACCGACAGAAACCGTTCAAAAACGCCCCTTGACAAACAGAAAGCACCATGCTACAATGAAATTGAGTGGTCCAGGTACGTGGGAGGCCATCCGCTCTCCCGACGGCGGATCGAGATGAATCAATCTCGTCCGCAGCCGGCACCCGTTGAGATCGATTAGCCATCTATGGATCGCGATAGCTCAGCATTGATCCCCGCCGAACGTCGACACCGTATTCGGGAGATGCTTCGCGCTCAGGGGACTGTCAAAGTCTCCGCGCTGAGTCAACTCTTTGATGTCTCGGAGATCACCATTCGTCGTGATCTCGAGCACCTGGAGCGTGACGGGTTGCTCGAACGCACTCACGGCGGTGCTGTCCTGAGTCAACGGATGCGGCGGGAGCCTCTCTACACCGATAAAGATCAACTGCATCGAGCAGAAAAACAGACCATTGGTCGGGTAGCTGCCACGCTGGTGGACGACGGCGACACGCTGCTCGTCAACAGCGGTTCGACGACGTTGCAGGTGATCCGGCATCTGGCCGGCCGGCAGGACGTGCGCGTCATCACTTCTAACATGGGTGGGCCTTTTGCCATACACGACCCCGGGTTCGAGGTGATTCTGGTTGGTGGCACCTTCCGTTCCCAGTCCAATTCGCTGGTCGGCCCCCTGGCAACCCAGTCTTTGCGTCAGGTCTACGGCAGCAAGGCCTTCATCGGCGTAGACGGTATCAGCTTGAAGTACGGCCTGACGACCCCCACGCTTCCTGAAGCCGAGGTGGCTCGTACCATGATTGAGCGGACCCGAGGGCCAGTCATCGTTGTCGCCGATCACACCAAGTTGGGCGTCGTCGCTGACTTTGTGACGACATCCCTCGACCAAGTCGATGTTCTGGTGATGGATCGAGGCTTTGACGAGGCCTACCGCGAAGCTTTGGAGGAATTGAATATCCAGATCGTTATCGCTGAGTAGCTTGACATTGTTGGATTCCCGCTAAGGCTACTTGAACCTTGAGCACGGGGTCTACGCCCCAACAGAACATTGTCAAGGTAGTCCGAAGGGAGGTGGTTTTCCGCGCATATCCGGATGTCCATACCTGCATAGCGGATTTCAAGACATCACAAAACTCTGAGGAGGAGGAAAACTATGGTAACCAAGCGGCCTATCCTCGTGGGGCTGATTGTTGCTCTCGTACTCTTGGTGGCGGCCTGTGTGCAGCCTGCGGCGCCAGCCCCAGCCGGGCAGCAGCCCGCCGCGGAGCAACCGGCAGCCGAGGAACCGAAAGGTCCCGTGTCCATCACCTTCTGGCATGCCATGAGCGGCAGCCGGCAAGACGTGGTCAACGGCCTGGTGGATACCTTCAACGAGAAGAATCCGGACATCCAGGTCAACGCCGAGTACACCGGCTCTTACGCTGAGACACTGACCAAAGCCCTGGCGGCTGTACGCGCCGGCGCACCCCCGACCATCGTGCAGGTATATGAAGTTGGCACCCAGACCATGCTGGACTCCGATGCCATCGTCCCGGTCTACACCCTCGCCCCCAGTGATTTCAATTGGGGCGAAGTGGTCCAACCCGTGATGAAGTACTACAGCGTCGAGGGCAAGATGTACTGCATGCCCTTCAACTCCTCGACGGCGATGCTGTACTACAACAAAGACGTCTTCCGCGCGGCCGGCCTGGACCCCGATAAGCCGCCGACGACTTTCGACGAAGTCTTCGAGTATGGCAAGCAGATCATCGAGTCTGGCGCAGCCAAGGGTGGCATCTCCTTCGGCTGGCCGGCCTGGATTTTCGAACAGATGCACGCCTATCATAGCCAGCTCTACGCCAATAACGAAAACGGGCGCGCCGGCCTGGCCACCGAGGTGTTGTTCAACCAGGACTTCGGCGTCAAGGTGCTCACCGAGTGGCAAAAGTGGGCTGAGGAGGGCGTGCTGGTTTATGGCGGTCGGACGTACAAGGCCAACGATCCCTTCCTGGCCGGCGAGTTTGCCATGCTGGCGCAAAGCACCTCGAGCCTGGCCGGCATCCTGAAGAAGGCCGATTTCGAGGTGGGCACCACCTTCCTGCCGCGGATGGCCGGCGACTACCCCAAGGGCAACAGCGTTATCGGTGGTGGTTGTCTGTGGGTGCTGGCAGGTCATGAACCGGAGGCGTACGAGGCAGCCTGGAAGTTCCTCCAGTACTCCTTCACACCCGAGCGGGCCAAGATCTGGCACAAGGGAACCGGCTATTTCCCAATCAGCAACACCGCCTACGAGGAACTGAAGCAGGAGGGTTGGTTCGAAGAAGAGCCGAACCATGCTACGGCATTCAACCAGATCCTCAGCGGTGCCGATACGCCGGCCGCCCGGGGTGTCCTGCTGGGCAACTTCGTGCAAATTCGGGATATTACGGGCACGG
>JBHIAO010000447.1:0-4731 GCA_046758565.1 Anaerolineae bacterium | reverse complement strand
CACTTCATGCCGGTGCGGGCTACCAGGCGAGAAGCCGATTCGCCAAGCAGATCCCTTCATCGCCAGGCGAGAAATGGAGACATTGGGACGTGGTTACGATAAGTGACATTGAACACAAGGAGAAATGACATGAACTCGCGACGAGCTGAAATCATGGCCCTGTGCGCGCTGATCCTGGCGGCAGCAGCCTTCACCCTGATGCTGCACCCCATCCTGCTGGCCACGGCGGGACCACTCAACCAGGGAGCAACCACGGCCGCAACTGCCACACCCAGCATTCCGCGGACGTTCACCTACCAGGGCATCCTGCGCCATCCGGACGGCAACGTGTACACGAGCGACGTCTACCCCATGACAATTCGCTTGTACAACAAGAACGGTAAATTACTTTACACAGAGCCGCTAGACAAGGTGGCAATACGCGACGGCTGGTTCACCGTGGTGCTCGGGGACAAGAAGCCGATCACCGCCGATCTCCTGTACACCGCACCCCTTTATCTAGAGGTAGAGGTGGACGGCAGGCGCCTGAAGCCCCACCAGCGGATTCACGCCGTGCCTCAGGCCCTGCTCGCCGCCCAGGCGTTAGAAGCCAGCCACGCGGTGCAAGCGGATCAAGCGGCGCAAGCAGACACAGCCAAGGCACTGAGCAAAGGAGCAACGGTAGATGGTCTCTCCAGCGCGGTGAATATCAACAAGGCGGGAGATGCCACTGCTGCGGATGAGTCTTTTGCTCACCCTGTACAGATACGGGGCGGCAACCAGAGGGTGCAGTTCGGTGTTGATCCCGCCAGGAAGGTTGCATATCTCCAATCGACGGAAGATGGCGGACGCACCAGAGACATTGTCCTGAACCCAAGAGGTGGCAATGTCGCTATTGGGCCGATGGAAAACGAATTGGCTCGCGCCAGGTTGGACTCGTTTGAGACGCTCGATTTGGAGCTTTTGACCAAGAAGACAGGTGTTCCTGAGGCGCTGCGAGAACTGTTGCTTGAGAAAAGTAATGTCGAGTTGCCGCCTGATGACGAGCTTGATATTAACAAAACCGAGGGCAAGCCCGAATGGCACGTAATTGTCAAGCTGACAGGGCAGACCTATCGAATCGAGCAGGTGACCTACCGGATAATCGAGCAGGTTGAGAAGGAAGTCAAGGAAATCCGCATCATCTCGATACACGGGCCCAAGGCGACGCTTGATGTCAATGGGGATATCAGGGGGAAACTACAGTATACAGACGAGGTAACAGTGAGCGACGGCACGGTGGTGAACGCCGATACGGATGGGGACGGAATAGGAGATACGTCGTATCTGCAAAAAGATCTAAACATGGCCGCGGACAAGGGCTTCTGCTTCATCACCCATTTCTCAACGACACTTGGGGGGGGCGGCGAAAACGCAGCCGGCGGAGAAGTCGCGGTCGTAGACGGGAAATGGGTTGTTCGCACAGCCCGGGGGAGCGAAAACGCCGATGCGCATGTAAGAGCACGGTGCGCCGGCATCGTAGATTGAATGCGCATGCCATATTCGCAAGCGATGCTGTGCTCTTGCATTACAAGACATGTGAACCTCGAGAGTGCATGTGAGTAGCAGCGTAAGCTGAATTGTCATACGGAGTACACTTATGAGATACCAATCTCTTGGAAGGCCACTTCGGCTAGCATTGTTGAGCTTGGTGCTGCTGGTCGGCGTATCGGTCAGGATCGGCACACGCCGCCCTGTGCCTGTGCCGCGGTTACGACATAGCAGTTGATTCACGAAAGGGAAATAGCATGGAGTCTCGACGAGCTGAAATCATGGCCCTGTGTGCGCTGATTCTGACGGCGGCAGCCTTCACCCTGATGCTGCGCCCCATCCTGCCGGCCACGGCGGGACCACTCAACCAGGCTGCAAGGGCCACACCCACATCCCCCATTCCCCACACATTCACCTACCAGGGCCGCCTGCACCGTCTGGACGGCAACCCGTACGAAAGTGGTGACACCTATTCCATGACACTCCGCATCTATGGCACACCAGTTGGCGGTACAGCAAAGTACACAGAGACGCTAAAGAGCGTGGCAGTGCGCGACGGCTGGTTCACCGTGGTGCTCGGGGACAAGACTCTGATCGCCGCCGATGTCCTGTACACCGCACCCCTTTATCTAGAGGTAGAGGTGGACGGCAGGCGCCTGCTGCCCCGCCAGCGGATTCACGCCGTGCCTCAGGCCCTGCTCGCCGCCCAGGCGTTAGAAACCAGCCACGCGGTGCAAGCGGACGAAGCGGCGGAAGCAGACACAGCCAAGGCACTGAGCGAAGGAGCAACGGTAGATGGTCTCTCCAGCGCGGTGGATATCAACAAGGCGGGAGATGCCACTGCGGATGAGTCTTTTGCTCACCCTGTACAGATACGGGGCGGCAAGCAAAGTGTGCAGTTCGGCGTTGATCCCGCCAGGAAGGTTGCATATCTCCAATCGACGGAAGATGGCGGACGCACCAGAGACATTGTCCTGAACCCAAGAGGTGGCAATGTTGCTATTGGGCCGCTGGAACAGGAATTGGTTCGCGCCAGGGCGACGCTGGATGTGAATGGGAAGATCAGGGGGAAACTACGGTATACTGAAGAGGTAAGAATAGGAGGCGCTGTGAAGTGCGGCCTCAGCAGCGTCTGTGCCCCTGATGGAACAAAAGGGACGAATTGGTCTGGGAAGTTGGTTAAGACTGACAATGGGGATTGGTTCTTCGAAGAACATCTGGGCATGGCCGCAGACAAGGGCTTCTGCTTCATCACCCATTTCTCAACGACACTTGGGGGGGGCGGCGAAAACGCAGCCGGCACAGAGCTCATCGTCAGAGATGGGGCATGGGTGCTTCGAAGACAAGCCGCTTATAGGATAAACACGATTAAGGGGGGGATGTTAATAACCATAGCACAGCCAGCCGGAGATGGGTGGGCAGGGGCAAGGTGTGCTGGTATTGTCGATTGATGACGCCATTTCAGGAAGTGACGCTTAGTCTTGTCCATGACCGATCGTGTGAACCTCGGAAGTGCTTGTGCGTAACTGGGCGAGCTGAATTGTCATAAGGAGTACAGGTATGAGATGCCGATCTCTTAGAAGGCCGCTTCGGGTAGTCTTATTGAGCCTAGTGCTGCTGCTCGGCCTATCGATCAGGGCCGGCGCGGCCAGCCGCATCCGCTGCACGCCAAAACCAGGGGAGTCCGGGGAGCTGCCCCCCAGCAATCCCTCATGCGCCGAATACGACGATGGGGACGAGAATGACACACCGGACTTTATTCTGCACCAGGCCGGCCCCGGCGCCGTTGGCTTAACCACCACCGTCGAGCCGGATCCAAATGCGACACTCCTCGTCGATGCGCCGGGGTTTATGACAGTGGGACAGCTCACGCATTCAGATTTTCTGTCGGTTGAAAAGGAAGCAAAGAGGCTGCTGGAGGAAAACAAGAGATTCCGCCAGGACATCTCACCTCACGCTCAGAAAGATAACTTTGACGCGCTCGTGCGTAAGTTCGATTATGCGGCCGGCTTTAGCAAGAAAATTGACGGACAGGTAAAGTTGCAGGAGCGCATCGACGACGCCACTAAGCAGCTAAAAGACGCCCGCGATCTCTACGCATTCCTCGCCGTCTACGCCGATGAGCAGCGCTTCCGTAATGGCCGGTTCTTGTTCAACATCGCGGCTGCCGACGAACCTGACTTTGTCGCCGCGCTGCCCGCCGGGGCTGCTGATGAACAACAGCCAGCCGAGCTGACCCCCGATCAGATCACGGCCATCAAGAAAGTATTCAAAGATGGTACGGGTATCGAGCTGAGCGATGCCCTGATATTGACGCCACTTGCAGCAATCCGGGAAGACGGGGCGCAGCAAACAAGCAAGTGGCGGATCCAAGACGGCAACCGGATATTCATTGTCGGCAGGCAGGGCGCTGGCTTCGGGATCTACAGTAGAGATAACACAGATAACAGACAGTACTGCAACCCGATCCCCCAGAAAGACGACCCGCTAGCCGATCCACCGGTGATCGACTGGTGCAACTTTGCGGCCCGCATGCGGGAGAGCGTGCGGGAGGTGGCCTACGTGCACATGATTTTCGGCCAGCAGTTCACCGCTGATGCCATGGGCCTGCACTTCAGCGGCACCGAGATCGTGGGTGGTGAAAAGTTCGTGCTACGGGAAGTAGACCAGTTGCAGGCAGCGCTGGAACAGTACCAGGACGCCCTGGACGCTATCGAGGAAGGAACACGCTACTCCCTGGGCAGCGGCTGCTTCGTCTCCGACTTCTACCAACAGCCCGAATGGGACCTCCTCTCCCGCGCCGTGGACGGCCTGGAACGAGCCCAACACCACATCGCGACGCGGAAGAGCTACCTCACCGGTGTGGGAATGGGGCCTGTAAAAGCCCAGCAAGACTACCGTGAGGCAGCCATGGATCAGTATGTCCAGATGATCGGCACGGCAGCGCGCAGGGCCACCCCCGCCAGCCGCCGATGTCCTCATGGTACGCCGCCGGACGCAACCGCCCTGGACGAAATGGTAGCCAACCTGCTGGACACGCAACAGCGGTCGCGCGAACTGGCTGAAGGCTGGAACGTGTTCGGGTTCAACGTGCATCTCACAATCGATCAGCCGCTTGGCAATCTCGAGAACAAGGACGAGGACATTATTGGTACGGGTCTCCTCCACGAGGCCCAAGGCGCAGCCGACCTTGCAGCGACGTTGCAGAGCAATGAAGAGGCT
>JBHIAO010000446.1:0-4753 GCA_046758565.1 Anaerolineae bacterium | reverse complement strand
TGGGTCGCTTTTATCGCCCGCTGGCGCTGCTTTTCCGGCTGATTGTGGGAGCCTACGCGTCGCTGGCCGGCCTGTTCACCCTCCGCACCGCGAAGCAGCACGGCTGGCGCTACCTGCCCATCCTCCCCATCACCTTCGCGTCCATGCACTTCAGTTGGGGGCTCGGCTTTCTGTGGGGGCTGGTCCGCCGGCCAAGGGTGCCGATCGAGAAAGATCACGAATGACCGTGGATCTCACCGATGGTCTGGATATAGGCGATGCCGGCCGTCTTTCTCGCTGCAAGGAGTGCAGTAGTGCCGGGTGACGGAGCGGCCTGAGGCCGTCGAGGTCGGGACTGTGCGCGTAGTGGGCACGGACGCGCAGTGCATTGTGGCCGAAACGTGCCGGCTACTGGACGACCACCAGGCGTACGCCGCCCTGGCTCAGGCCGTGAACCCCTACGGGGACGGCCGGGCCGCTGAGCGAATCGTGGCGGCGCTCCTTGGCGAGCCGACGGTGCCGTTTGTACCTGAGGCGAAACAATCGAGTGTGACCAAAAGAGGATCGGTTCAGGCTGATGGGGTATCTGGACTGAGCAGGGGTCGTTTCTTTTTCCAGGCCAATACCTGATTGAAGATTTCGTCGATATTGCTGTCTCCCCAATATTCAGCAATCTCTTTCACTGAGTCACCGTGTCCTCGCTCAAGCAACACGACAAACTGGGTGGCCTTCAGGAGACCCAACTGTTCTACCAGCACCTTCCAGCCTTCACGGATCACCGCGTTCGCCTCAGCCATCACTGCAGTGGCGCTCATTCAAGTAGACATTAGTGTCTAGGTAGATCAAAGTTGACTCGCTGTTGGACAAGTTCTGCCCCCTTTGGGTGAATCAAGAGCGTTGTAGCAGTTCCGCTAAGATTATATCACAGGAGGTCTGGATTAGCGAAACCCGGATATTGACGGTTCTGGGGTGATTGCCCGACATAACCTGCAAGGCAAGAAAGTTGTCCTGACGGTGAGCCGGCTGGTTCCCCGCAAGGGTGTCGATACGGTGATCCGCGCCCTTCCGGCCATCTCGAAGCGGGAAGCCCGTCGTCGCCGGACGCAGCGGCGGTGTTGTGGAAGCTGTCCAGGATGGCGTCAGCGGGCTGCTGGTGGACCCTTCAGATGTGGCTGTGGTTGGTGATGCTGTGGTCAGCGTGCTGCAGGACTCAGCTCTGGCGGCAAGCCTGGGAACGGCGGGCCGGCGGCGAGCCCAGCGGCCCTCAGATTGGGCGATCGTGGCCCAGGACTACGCCGGCCCCCTCGAAATCCTGGTCGTCGATGGAATGTCTGCGGATCGATCGCGCTGGGCTGCGTCGCGCTTCGCAGAAACCTACCCCCAACCTTCGTCGCCAGTCTCATCATCACGGGGCCGGTGGGTCGCTTTTTCCGCCCACTGGCGCTGCTTTTCCGGCTGATTGTGGGAGCCTACGCGGGGCTGGCCGGCCTGTTCACCCTACACACAGCCCGCCGGCACGGCTGGCGCTACCTGCCCATCCTCCCCATCACCTTCGCGTCTATGCACTTCAGTTAGGGGCTCGGATTCCTGTGGGGGCTGGTCCGCCGGCCAAGGGTGCCGGCCGGTCAGACCACCCATAAGGGCGGCTAAGCGCAGTAAATGAACGATCCGTTTGCAGGAGAAAAGTTGAGATGATGGAGGTGGATACCATGACGCTTGTGATTCAAGCCACACCAGTCCCACTGGCTGCGCTCAAAAGTTAGTGGCATGAGGGTTCGCTGCACAAGCCTTCCCAAATGAGATCTTGACACATCAGCACCTGTATGGTATGATCGTTCTGAGTGTGAAGTTCCGTGGTCAGCACACAGCGTAGACTGTCCGCCGATGACCGCTGATTCGGTCAAAAGCCCCACAGTCGGCGGCTACGATCAGAGGTAGCACGCAAATGGTAGATGAAGTTGTGTCCATCGAATCGAAAGAGGTCAAGACACCCTCGACACCGCCCGCCTCCGTCGCCCCGCCGGCGCCGGATGAGCGGCGCCTGGCGGAGCTCCCCATCATCGCCATCGACCTGCCGGTGCTCTACGAGGATGAGGGACAGGAGGAAATGGGCGAACACACCGTGCACACTCTCACCGACGACATCATCCGCCTGGGGCTGGAATCCCACCTGGCAGAACGGCCCAACCACCACCTCTTCTCTAACCTCAACCTGCACTACCATCCTATTGACAGGGAAGCCTACGTCTCGCCCGACGAAATGGTGGTGGTGGCAGAGCTGCCTCCCGACCTTGTCCTGAGCCCTACCGAAGGGATGGGGTCCTACCGGGTGGACGAAACAGGGCCGGCACCGGTGCTGGTGGTGGAGGTGCTATCCAAGCGCACCTACCAGCAGCAGGACACCAGCCCGACGGGGAAGCCGGTGATCTACGCCAGGTTGGGGGTGGCGGAGTACATCCTGGTGGACGTGACAGGAGAGTTCCTGCCCCAGCGACTGCTCCTGAAGCGGCTGAACCCGGACGTCCTGGATGAGGAGGGGCGCCCCATCCTTCGGCAGGCTCAGGACATCGCCTGGCAGGACGAGCAGGATCCGGATGGAGGGGTGACGAGTCAGCTCGGCTTCCGGCTGGTCATCGAAGACGATGGGCATGTGCGAGTGGTGGATGCGGCCACCGGGTGGCGCTACTTGCGCCCGGCGGAAGTGGAGGCGGCCCGCCAGCAGGCAGAGCAGCGCGCCACGAAGGAGGCGGCGGCCCGCCAGCAGGCGGAACAGCGCGCCGCCGAAGCACAGCAGCGCGTTGCCGAAGCGGAGCAGCGCGCTGCGGAAGAAGCAGCAATCCGTCAGGCTCTGGAAGATGAACTGGCGCGTGTGAAGGCTGAACTGGCCCGGCTCAGGGATTAGGGGATGGGCATGGGGCAAAGGCATGGGGCTCGGTTTCCATGCCGGCAATTGGTACCACCCGCTTTCGTCGCCGGCCTGATCGCTACGGACTTGCTGGGCCGCGTTTATCGACCGTTCGCCCTCGCATTTCGGATGATTGTGCTGGTTCCTACGTTTCCACGTTGACTATGGATGAAGCGCTGTTCGTCCTGCTCCAGTTAAAGATTACGGATTCCGACTTTCTACCCGTTCCTGACCTTGACATCCATACCTGTGTGCCCGCCATTTTGCAGCAGGCCGGCGCTCCTTGATTGCTCTACTCCCACTGGTGTCAATTGGTGCCACCGGGCTTCGTCGCCAGCCTGATCGTCACAGGACTGCTAGGTCGCTTTTTCCACCCCCTGACCGTCGTGTTCCGGCTGATTGTGGGAGCCTATGCGTCGCTGGCCGGCCTGTTCACCCTCCGCACCGCGAAGCAGCACGGCTGGCGCTACCTGCCCATCCTCCCCATCACCTTCGCGTCCATGCACTTCAGTTGGGGGCTCGGCTTTCTGTGGGGGCTGGTCCGCCGGCCAAGGGTGCCGATCGAGAAAGATCACGAATGACCGTGGATCTCACCGATGGTCTGGATATAGGCGATGCCGGCCGTCTTTCTCGCTGCAAGGAGTGCAGTAGTGCCGGGTGACGGAGCGGCCTGAGGCCGTCGAGGTCGGGACTGTGCGCGTAGTGGGCACGGACGCGCAGTGCATTGTGGCCGAAACGTGCCGGCTACTGGACGACCACCAGGCGTACGCCGCCCTGGCTCAGGCCGTGAACCCCTACGGGGACGGCCGGGCCGCTGATCGAATCGTGGCGGCGCTCCTTGGCGAGCCGGCCACGCCGTTTGTACCTGAGGCGAAACAATCTTCGTAAGTATCTTCTCAGAAAGTTGGAGGGATCGCCGGGGTGTAGAATTAGAAACCATGGAGTGGGCGGTGTCTTGCGGTCTGGTGGGCAACAATGCCTAACGTGGAAATAGATCAAAGTGGCAAAATGGAGGACTTGGCCAGGGACACGGTTCTTGCCTTTTCTAATGGTGTTCAGCGGGCGATCCGGATACCCGCTGCGGTGAAACGAAACGTGGTTCGGTATCTGAGGCAGAAGGATAAGTCGAAAACCCGCGCTGCGGTGTTGCTTTTCTCAGCTGCGCTATTTCTATTGTTGCGAGAGGCGCTGGAGCACATCGATCAGATCGTGATTGACGTCGAGTACGAAGGATATGAGGATGAGATCAAAGGCTGGCTTCTATCCCGCATCTACCAGGTAGACCCGGGCTTTGATAAGACACGGGTGAAGTTCCAACGAGTGGGCAAAAAGTCACCGGCACACCAACTGGCGTTAGCGGTCTTCCGTGATCAGAAACCGCCTGACCAGGTTATCACGGAACAGGTGCTGCTAGGAGTGTTGAGCGAAAAAAAGTAGGCGCGAATAAGGCCTGGGTCAACTATGAAGGCTAGTGAGCCCCTCGACGGTTATTCGCGGTAACAAAAAACGGTCGGGGTAGCTTGCGCCCAAGATCCGCTTAGTCCCCGGTGATGTTCCGGGAAGGCCACGGACCCCCCGACTGTTATTTATATGATACCACAAACTCGCCAGGTTGTCAAAGGTGATCAGGACTACGAATTCAACTATCGCATCCGGCAGGCTGGCCGGGTGGTGTACCTGGATCCTGCGATAAAATCGTGGTACATCAACCGCAGTACTCTGATTGACTTCTGGAGGCAGTATTTCCAATACGGTTTCTGGAAGGTTGAAATGCTGAGCCGGCACCCTGCGTCGGTCCGCTGCCGGCAACTGGTACCGCCAACCTTCGTCGCCAGTCTCATCATCACGGGGCTGGTGGGTCGCTTTTAT
>JBHIAO010000445.1:0-4768 GCA_046758565.1 Anaerolineae bacterium | reverse complement strand
CCCCTGTCGGAAAACGACCCACGAAGTCACGGCGTTGATGACGAACGTGATGATGAACAGGATCATGCCAACGGCGAACAGCAAGTGAAAGTGGGTGCTTCCCTGCGCCACCTCCCCCATCTCGGCTGCGATGGTCGCCGTCATTGTGCGGATCGGACGAAAGAAAGCACCAGGTCCCTTCGGAATTCGAGCGGCGTTGCCGGTTACCATCATGACTGCCATTGTCTCGCCGATGGCACGACCGACACCCAACATCACAGCCGTGACGATCCCAGATCGAGCAGCCGGCACCACGACCCGCCAAATCGTTTGCCACTCGGTGGCCCCCAGCGCACGTGCCGCATCGCGGTACTCCTTTGGCACAGCATCCAGCGCATCCTCGGCAACGCTGATGATGGTTGGCAGACTCATGTACGCCAGGATCAGAGAGCCGGTGAAAGCCGTCAGGCCTGTGGGCACCCCGGTGTAGCGACGGATAAGCGGCGACACCACCAGGATCCCCAGGAATCCCAATACCACCGACGGGATGCCGGCCAGCACCTCAATGGCCGGCTTCAGCACGTCGCGGACCTGTGATGGCGCAACTTCACCGATGTAGATTGCACTGGCAAGGCCTAATGGGACCGCGATGACGACGGCACCGACGGTCACGAACAGCGAGCCGAGGATCAACGGAACCGTGCCGTACAGGCCGAAAGTTGGATACCAGCGCCGGCCAAACAGGTTAGTGGGCGCAACCTCGAGAAAAGCCGGCAGTCCCTCACGGACCAGGAACAGGAATATCAGCACAACGAAAATGATCGCCGATACACCGGCTCCGCGTATGAGGCCCTCGATCACCGCTTCGCGCACCGCTGGAGCCCGCACAACTTCGACACCGCGCCCCTGAGGCGAAGCAGTCACAGCCATCTAGATCTCCTCTTCACAGCCAAGATACATCGAGTACGCAACGGCGCTCAGCACGCAGCCGATGGGAGCCCACAACATCACCGAGATGAGATAGCCGGCCACGCCCAACAAACCCATGGCTGAGCGAGCCACATAGGAGCCGGCGGCCGTTGCCAGGAAACCAATCAGCGCCAGGCCGACCACAAGCCCGCGGTTGCGCCACACAAAATCGACGCTGGCTACCATCGCGTCCAGGGTGTAGATCGTGTGGCGAAGGATGGCGTACGGCGTAAACATCAAGACAACGCCGACAACCACCTTGGTCACAGAAAAGAGGAAGGAAGCCACGGGCGTTGTGGCGACGGGGATGCTCAGGAAACTGAACGCGGCCCAAAACAGCGTGTAACCGACTATGGGGCCGAAAAAACGTCGGCCCAGCAGGTGAAAGGTGGATGCATCCAGATCGGCGCCGCGAATCAACTGGGCGCGATCTAGCCATCCGACAAAGCCCGCCATGCCGTACGCGCGCAGAGCAGCGATGGCGAGCGTGGCCAATACAAACACGGCCACTGCTCGAGGCGGGTCGCCCACAGCCACTTGCCGGCCCGGCTGTACAATCATGTTGGTCGATGGCAGCGCCTGGATGAGTCCGAGTCGAACAGGAATCCCATTCCCGGCCGGCGCCGGTAGTTGGACGTGGTCCAGCAACAGCCAGGACAGACCACTCCAAAGTATCAATGCAAGTAGATCGAACACGATGGGCACGACAAGGAAAGCCCGATTTGAAGCCACCAACGAGACGCTGGCAGCTAGCCAGTCGGTTAAACCGTCGGTCCGCTGGCTGTTCATCTCAGGGGGACGAATCCCACTTCCCTAACCACCGCCTGGCCTTCGTCGCTCAAGATCCAGTCGAGATACGCCTTGATGGTGCCAGTCGGCTCCCCATTGGTGTACATATATAGCGGGCGTGCAATCGGATACAGGCCCTGGTTTACAGTTTCCAGGCTCGGCTCCACAAAAGGCTCACCCGGTGCCTCGGCCACGGCAATCGTCTTCTGCGCCGGCGTGACGTAGCCCAATCCATCATAGCCGATGGCGTTGGGGTTCTGCTCAACTTCGCGGCTGATGACTTCAGACGAGAGCAGCAGCAAAGTATCGGGAGAGAATAGCGCCTTCGGGTCGCCGGCCCCCACCTGGACAACTTCCTCCAGGAAGAACACATAAGTGCCAGAGTTGCTCTCTCGGCTCAAGACAACGATGGGACGATCCTCACCGCCGACTTCTCGCCAGTTAACAACCTTGCCCGTGAAAATATCGGCAATTTGCTGGAAGGTCAGTTGGTCGACGGGATTTTCAGGGTTAACGACGACTGCGATGGCATCTCGTGCCACGACATGCTGGACCGGCTCGATGCCGCGCTGTCTAGCTGAGTCGATTTCCTCCGGCTTCATCTCCCGTGAGGCATTGGCGATGTCAACCGTCCCGTTGATGAGAGCCGCGATACCTGTTCCAGACCCGCCACCGTTCACAGAGATGTGAATCTCGGGGTTTTGCTCCATATAGGTCTCGGCCCAGCGCTGAGCCACCTGCAGCAAGGTATCGGACCCCTTATTCTCGATGGTCTGGAAGGGCACCGCTCCCGCAGCCGGCCCACCACACCCAAGCACCATCAAGGAGAGCATCAGGGAAGCGAAGAAGGTGTAGGCGTAAATAACCGTTGGATCGAGGTTCGCAGTGCGAGCTTCAGCGCCTCGAAGACGCACTGAAGTGCGCACTACGGACACAAGGCTTTTTCTCGCTAACAACAAGGTTAAGAGGCACAATTGCATTTGCGTAAACACCAGATTTATTATAGTATCTTGTCCACTGCCCGGTCAACTTCGCTTGAGCAATCGTCACAAGCGTCTCTTGCTGGCATCGTAGCGGTGTGCTATACTCCCGTAAGAGACTAACCTATCAAGCCAGAGTTGACGGTGAAAAGGCCACGTAGTGCGTACTGCGTATTGCGTATTCCGAAAACCTGTTTCTGGAATCAGGCAATACGCAGTACGCACTACGCAATACGCAATACGTCAGTCATATGGAGTTTTCGCAGCAGAAACAGATTGACGTTGGCCGGCCGGCGCAGAGCTCTGAACCACCGCCGGCCGGCGAACTGAAGATGGATGTCATCAGCTTCGATTTCTACTACGATGATTTCCAGGCCCTCAAGCAAGTTTCCCTCCCGGTTTATGCCCGCGAGATCACGGCTCTGGTCGGTCCGTCTGGGTGTGGTAAATCCACCTTCCTCCGCAGCCTGAACCGCATGAACGACACCATCAAAGGCGCCCGCGCCGAAGGCAAGATCCTCCTGGATGGCAAGAACATCTACGACCCGGGCGTCAACGTCGTTGAGCTGCGCAAGCGCGTCGGCATGGTGTTTCAGCGCCCCAATCCTTTCCCGCAATCAATCTACAACAACGTTGCTTTTGGCCCGCGCGTGCTAGGGCTGGACAGGGACGTGAACCTGGATGACCTGGTGGAGCGCTCACTGCGTGGTGCTGCACTGTGGGATGAGGTGAAGGACAACCTGGATCGAAATGCCGTGACCTTGGACGGCGGGCAGCAACAGAGACTCTGCATTGCCCGCTGCATTGCCACGTCGCCGGAAGTCATTCTGATGGATGAACCCTGCTCTGCGCTGGATCCGGTGGCCACACTTCAGGTCGAAGACTTGATGCGAGCGCTGGCCGAGGAATACACCATCGTCATCGTGACCCACAACATGCAGCAAGCCGCCCGAGTGAGCGACTGGACGGGGTTTTTCTGGCTCGGCGAATTGATCGAGTTCGGACCAACGGAGCAGATCTTCACCCGGCCGCAGAAGAAGCGGACCGAGGATTACATCACCGGGCGCTACGGATAGAACCGCCAGTGATCAGTTATCAGTGATCAGTATTACTGACCAGGATCATGAAGGTTGCTATTGGCTCGACGAATCCGGTGAAAGCCCGAGCTGTGGAAGCGGTGATGCGCGCCGTGTATGTGGACGTAGAGATCGACGCCGTCGCCGTAGCCTCCGGCGTGCCTGACCAGCCTTTCGGTGATGAGCAGACCCGGCAGGGCGCAGTGAACCGCGCGCGTCGGGCCCTGGACCAGGCCGGCGCTGACCTGGGCGTCGGGTTAGAAGGCGGACTCATAGAGACAGAATATGGACTCATGACCTGTGCCTGGTGCGCCATCGTGGACGGCGAAGGCACTCTGGGCATTGGGGGAGGTGTGAACGTGTTGTTGCCGCCGGCCGTTGTTGAGCGGATCAAACAGGGCTCAGAGCTGGGCGATGCCATGGACCAGGTGACAGGCATGCGGGACACGAAGCGACGCATGGGCGCGGTGGGCGTGTTGACCGACGGGCTCACAGACCGCCAGGAGGTGTACGAGCATCTGGTGAAGATGGCGCTGGTGCGTTTCCTGAAGCCGGCCTACTACGAGGCATTTGAGCAGGGGGGCAGGGGAGCAGAGGTGAGGGGGAGAGGGGAACTACAGGGGAACTAAGGGGAACTTGGGGAACTCAGAGGAATCTGGGGTTCATATTTGGCCGGCATCAGGTATCCAGCGGACTGCGCACGGCCAGTCCACCTCGATTCAGGACATGGGTGTAGACCATCGTGGTTTTCACATCCCTTCGACAGGCTCAGGGCATGCCCTGTGTCCGAGCAGCTCCTGGACCGTCCGGATATCGTAGTTATCTTCCAGGAGATGCGTCGCGAAGCAGTGTCGGAAGGTGTGAGGGCTGACGCGTTTGGTGATGCCGGCCAACCTGGCGGCTTTTCTGACCGCCTTCTGTAGCTCATATTCGGCATAACATAAAATTGACACTCGCCGGGCGGCGCTGAAAACG
>JBHIAO010000444.1:0-4779 GCA_046758565.1 Anaerolineae bacterium | reverse complement strand
ACGGCCGTATCGTGGCCGTGGCCAGTAACGATGAGTTGCTGGACCTGGCCGGCCCGGACACGCAGATCATCGATGCCGGCGGCCGGTTAGTGCTGCCGGGACTCACCGATGCCCACGTTCACTTTCTGCAGTACGCCATCCGGCGGCACGAGGTCAGCCTGTTCGGCTTGAGGGATTTCGACGAAGTGCGCCGGCGCGTGCGCCAGGCCGTCGAAGGCGCCGAGCCCGGCCAGTGGGTGCAGGGCTGGGGCTGGGACGAACACTTCTGGGGCATACAGCCAACCCGTGCGCATCTTGACGACATCGCACCGCACACACCTGTTGCGCTGGCCCGCATGGACATGCATACCTGGTGGGTCAACAGTGCGGCCTTGAAGTGGGCCGGCATCACCCGTGACACGCCTGACCAACCCGAGAGCCGCATCGAGCGCGACGCTGCTGGGGAACCCACGGGCCTCCTGCGCGAGTGGAACGCCATCCGGCTGGTCCAGCAATACATCCCCGACCCCGATGCCGACACTTTGCTGAACTGGCTGCGGGACGCGATGGCTGATGCCCATCGGCTAGGGCTGACAGGCATACACGACCAGCGAGTGAAGGATGAGGGTCGCGTGAGCTTCCGCCTCTTCCAGGCCTTGCGTCGCCATGACGAACTGAACTTGCGCGTCCACATGAATATCGCGGCGGAGTATCTCGCTGAGGCAGCTAAGCTGGGGCTGCAGCCTGGCTTTGGCGATGACCGGCTATGGATCGGTCAGGTGAAGGCCTTCGCCGATGGCAGCATGGGATCCTGGACCGCGCTCATGTTGGAGCCCTTCGAGGGTGAACCCGCTAATCGAGGCATGACTGTCACGTCCGCCGACGAACTGTGGGAACTGGCTGTGCAAGCTGATGAGGCCGGCTTTCCTCTGTCGATCCACGCTATCGGTGATCTGGCTGTGAGAAACGTGTTGGATGTGCTAAGTGAGTTTCGGCGGGATGAGTCCGACGCGCCCGCTGGTCCACCGAATGAATTCGGTGTCTGGTACGAAAAACGTGTTAAAACACGTTCCGTGCTACCGCACCGCATCGAGCATGTGCAGGTGATCCACCCCGACGATCTGGCGCAGTTAAGCCGTCATGGTATAATTGCATCGATGCAGCCAGTGCATCTGTTGACGGACTGGCCGACGGCTGACCGGGTGTGGGGCCGGCGGGCTCGCTACGCCTACGCTTTTCGCTCGCTGCTCGACCACGGAACGCGCCTGGCCTTCGGCTCCGACGCCCCGGTCGCACCACTGAACCCCATGCTGGGCATTTACGCCGCCGTCACGCGGCAGGACGAGCGGGGTGAACCGGAGGCCGGCTGGTATCCGGAAGAGCGAATCAGCGTCGCCGAGACGGTTCACGGCTACACCATGGGGCCGGCGTACGCAGCCGGCGTTCAACATGTCCAGGGCTCCATCACGCCGGGCAAGTGGGCGGACATGATTGTGCTGTCACACAACATCTTGGAGGTGCCGCCGGCCGAGATCGCGGAGACCGAGGTGGAGCTCACGATCTTTGATGGACAGGTGGTGTATCAGAGGTGACTTCGCGCGATAGGAACTCGGGGGCCAGACGAAGGCGTGAAACGTAAAGCGTGAAACGTGATGTGTGGAAAGCCAGCGGGGTATTTTCATCACGTTTTACGTTTCACGTTTTACGCCTTCGTGTGCAACGCTGCTTTGGATCAATGACTGATCAATCCTACTGGAGGTACAGCAATGGCAGAACAAGGCTTTAAAATCACATATGCCACGATGTCTGCGGATAACGAAGAGTTACACGCGGGTTTCGATGCCGCGATCGAGCGCGTTGAAAAGGAGTTCGGTCAGACGTGGCCGATGTACATCGGTGGGGAGGCCCGCGAGGCAGAGGAGACCTTCGCTGACGTAAGTCCCATCGATACCGATGTGGTGCTGGGATACTTTCAGAAGGGCACCCGGCAGGATTCGGCCAATGCAGTCGCTGCGGCACGTGCTGCCTGGGAAGGTTGGCGCACAACCCCATGGCAGGAGCGCTGCGCGATCTTGAACCGCGCCGCCGACCTTATCAGCGGACGACGGTACGACCTCTCGGCCCTGATGGTGTATGAGATGGGCAAGAACCGCATCGAAGCACTGGGCGACGTCGAGGAATCGGCCGACCTGATCCGCTATTATGCCCATCAAATGGAAGCCAACCATGGGTTCGAGCGCGCCATGGGTCAATTGTCGCCTCGAGATCGCAACATGGATGTCCTGCGGCCCTATGGCGTCTGGGCCGTCATCTCACCGTTCAACTTCCCGCTGGCCCTGGCTGCCGGCCCGGCCGGTGCTGCGCTGGTGACGGGCAACACCGTCGTCATGAAACCATCCGAGGACACACCCTGGACCGGGCTGAAGTTGTACGAGATCCTTGTCGAGGCCGGCGTGCCGGCCGGCGCCGTGAACATCGTCACCGGACCGGGTGGAACCGCTGGTGCTGAGCTGGTCGAGAACGATGGCGTGGATGGCATCACCTTCACCGGATCATACGATGTGGGTTTCAACTTTGTTTACAAGAACTTCAGCCGTGAGCATCCCAAGCCCGTCATCGTCGAGATGGGTGGCAAGAACGCAGCCATCGTCACCGCCAACGCCGATCTGGACAAAGCCGCGACCGGCGTCATGCGCTCGGCCTTCGGCATGGGTGGGCAGAAATGCTCGGCCTGCTCCCGCGTCTACGTTGACAGGCGCGTTAAGGCTGAGTTCCTGGACAAGCTTATCGAAAAGACGAAGACGCTAGAGATCGGTAATCCACTCGAACGCGATACGTTCCTCGGGCCGGTGGTCCACGATCAGGCGTACAAGGACTACCAGAACTACGTCGAGCAAGCGAAGCGCGACGGCAAGATCCTCTATGGTGGTAACGTAGTGACGGATGGCGAATTCGCCAGGGGTTACTACGTCGAGCCCATGATCTTCGAGGGCGTGCCCGAGGATCACGAACTGGTTAAGGAGGAGCTCTTCGTTCCGATCCTCTACGTGGGTGAAGTTGAGTCCCTCGATGAGGCGCTGGACAAAGCCAATGATGTCGTCTATGGCCTGACAGGCGGCCTATACAGCGAGGACGACGAGGAGATTGAGCGGTTCTTCGATCGAATCGAGGCCGGCGTGGTATACGTGAACCGCGAGGCCGGCGCGACCACCGGAGCCTGGCCCGGTGTGCAGCCCTTCGGGGGCTGGAAGGCCAGCGGCTCGACAGGCAAGGGCATTGGCGGCCACTACACGCTGCAGTGCTACCTCCGTGAGCAAAGCCGCACCGTTGTCCAGTAAACCCTTAGACCTCCGAGGTCTCCAAGACCTCGGAGGTCTCGACATATTGTTGCAGATTGGATACGGAGATGACAACATCTGATTTCAGTGCACCTCACATCGTAACTGAGCTTCCTGGTCCGCAGTCTAGAGCGGTTATTGAAAGTGATGAGGCTCACTCCTCGCCATCGCTGGTACGACCGTACCCGCTGGCCGTCAATCGGGCGCAGGGTACAGTTGTTGAGGACCTGGATGGCAATCGGTTTCTGGATTTCGCCGCCGGCATCGCCGTCTGCGCCACGGGGCACTGCCATCCGCGTATCGTTGAAGCAGTGCAGCGTCAGGCGGAACAGCTCATCCACATTTCTACCGACTTCTACTACCCTGCCTACGCAAAGTTAGCCACTAAACTTACCGAGCTCGCGCCGGGTGCGGGACCATGGCGGATCTTCTTCGGCAACTCAGGTGCCGAAGCAGTCGAGGGAGCCATCAAGCTGGCGCGCTACTACACGGGCCGGCCACGCATCATCGCCTTCCAGGGTGCCTTCCACGGCCGGACCATGGGGGCGCTGTCACTGACGGCCAGCAAGGTGGCTCAGCATGAAGGCTTCGGGACGCTTCTACCGGGCGTGACTCACGTACCGTATAGCTACTGTTATCGATGTGCTTACAATCTGACCTACCCCGAGTGTGACGTGCACTGCGTCAACGTCATCGAGGAGCAGTATTTCAAGCGGTTTGTGCCCCCAAGCGAAGTGGCGGCGGTGATCGTGGAGCCCATTCAGGGCGAAGGTGGCTATATCGTGCCGCCGGCAGGCTGGCTCCCTCGTCTGCGCAAACTATGTGATCGGCATGGTATCCTCCTCATCGCCGACGAGGTTCAGAGTGGCATGGGGCGGACGGGTCATATGTTTGCGGTTGAGCACTGGGATGTGGTACCGGACATCATTTGCCTGGCCAAGGGAATCGCGTCTGGGATGCCGATCAGCGCCTTCCTGGCCCGAGGGGAGATAATGGATTGGGAGCCAGGCTCCCACGGCACCACTTTCGGCGGGAACCCGGTGGCCTGCGTGGCCGCGCTGGAGACCATCCAGATGCTGGAAGAAGGACTCATGGCAAACGCTGCTGAGCGGGGTGCCTGGATGCTGGAGCAACTGGAGAGTCTGGCGGCAGAGTCGGACGTCATCGGGGACGTGCGAGGGCTGGGGCTGATGATCGGTGTCGAAATCCTTCACGACAAGCAGACCCGCGAGCCGGCGCCCGACGTGCGTGAAACCATTCTCGACCACTGCTTCCGCCAGGGGCTCGTCACACTGGCGTGCGGTGAGAGCGCCATCCGTTTCTCGCCTCCGCTGACCGTTTCGCAGGATGAAGTTGAAACGGCCATGGACATCTTTGCCGGCGCCGTGATCTCGGTCGGCTAGCCTAGCGAATGAAGATGTACCTGGCGGCCCTCCACCCCGGCACAACGGTCGAGGAGGTG
>JBHIAO010000443.1:0-4788 GCA_046758565.1 Anaerolineae bacterium | reverse complement strand
AAGGGATTGCCCTCAATGCAACCCAACCGCGTGCCGGGGTGATCCGCCATCTGCGGGCCGTGGGTGTAGGCGATCATCGCCTCCCCAGCCGCGCCCACGGCCACTGTCTTCCGCCCGCCGCTGTAGCCCGCGTACTGGTGCGGCTCCACGATGCCGGTAGCGATGAGCAGGTCGGCCTCGTAGGCCGCTCGGTGCACTGAGAGAGGGATGCCGCTTTCGGTCGTGCCCAGGTCTACCAGCGCGGCCGGGTTCTGCGGCTCGTTGTCGATGACCCGGTAGCGGGCCACCACCTCCGCGCCGAGCTTGGTGATCTTCTCCTCCAACGTGCTGGGGCGGTGCATGCCGATGCCGCAGAGCAGAGTGATGTCCTCGTCCCGCACGCCGGCTACGGCCAGTTCTGCCAGCAGCGCCGGCACCAATAGGTGATCCGGGCTAGCGCGGGTGATGTCGGTGAAGACGATGCAGACGGTATCGCCTGGCCCGGCCAGCTCCCGCAGCGGCGGCGAATCCACTGGCTTCGCCAGGGCCTCGGCGATGGCCGCTTCCACGTCGGCGATGGGCGGCACCTTTTTCGATACGATGACCGTGCCCCGCATCCACGGCGGCAAGGCGAAGCTGATTTCGCCCTTGCCGTAGGGTACGGTATAGATCTTCTCGTCCATCAAGCTATCTCCTTCTGGGCCAGAGTGAGAGCGGGCAGCTCCTCCACGTAAGCGATGGGCACCGGCCGTCTGGCAGGCCGCGGGGAGTAGGTGAGCACTTTCAGGAAACGGTTGACTGGTCGCATGGTGATAATCTTCAGCACCGTCTGACGCACATCGTCGGGCATCTCGTCTAGCTTCAAACGGAAACCACGAGGGCCGATCTCGGTCAGTCTGGCCAGTGCTGAATAGCTGATCAATCCCAAACTGAGGGGCTCCTCGTTTTCCCGATCAAAGCGCAAGATGATGTTGTCTGTGAGTTCGACAGTGCAAGTAGCCGGACCTCGCTTAAAGAATAGCTCCAGGATGTCTCCTTCTTTGTCGTAGTGACAATGAATGACAGTATTGTCCTCTTAAGGGGATTTCAAACTCAATCAGCCATGAGAATCTTTGCTTCATGTTCTTCCACTCCTGCGCACTGCCTTGTCTCCTTAACCTGGCGAGGTGGTTCAATATCGCTGCTCAGTGAGATACCAACCTGGCCAGGCGAAAGACGCCTTCGCGGATCTCGGGCTCTGAGAGGGCAGGGAAGGCCAAACGCAGAAACCTCTCCCCACCGCCCTGAGGGAAAAAGCCCCGACCGTCGGATAGGCTCAGCCCAACCTCTTCTGCTCTCTCCCGGAGATTGGCCACCTTCATCGGCGGGGGCAGGGTGATTCCGACAAAAAAGCCGCCTTCAGGCTCGACCCAATCGGCTCCGGGCAGGTATTCCCGCAGCGCGGCAGCCGTGGCCTCTAGCCTGGGCCGGTAAATCCCCTTCAGCCTCTCCACGTTGGGTTTCAGCCATCCCCGACGGCAAAACTCGTAGGCGATGCCCTGGGCCAGGTGGCCGGGAGTGACGTAGGTGTCGCTGGCGATTTTAGCTACAGCCTCGACGATGCGCTCAGGGGCGACGAGGTAGCCTACCCGCACCCCAGGGCTCAGAATCTTAGTGAAGGATGAGAGGTGAAGCACTCGGTCCGGACTCATGGTTCTCATGAGCGGCACGTCGGAGCCCTGGTATCTCAACGCTCGATAGGGGTCGTCCTCTATTATCCAGAAATCGTACTCCTCCGCCAGACGGACGATCTCCTCCCGCTTGGACAGCGACGTGGTCACTCCGGTGGGGTTCTGAAAATCGGGGATGACGTACAGGAACTTCGGCGTCACCTTCCGCAACTGGGCGACCAGGGATCCGATGTCCAGGCCATCGTGCTCCAGAGGTATGCCTACGAGGTTGGCCCCGTGCCGTCGAAAGGTGGTGATGGTCCGGTCATAGGTTGGTTCCTCCACGAAGATCGTATCGCCTGGACGCAGCAGGAGTGTCGAGAGGAATTCCTGGATTTGAAGCGAGCCATTGCTGACCAGAACCTCTGCGGGGCTGGCTCCATACCACTCGGCTATGATCTCCCGCAGCGGCAGGTAGCCAGTGGATTTGCCGTACTGCAGAACAGTTGCGCCATCGGCGGCCAAGATAGCCGCCGCGCACTCCTGGATTTGGCTCACGGGGAAGGCTTCTACACAAGGAACTCCCCGGTTAAAGCTTATGTCGGTGACCTCATGCATCTTATCTTCCGTTAAGCCACCTGTCCTTGGGCCAGAGCGAGCGCAGGTAGCCTTTCGACGTAGGTGATGGGTTCAGAACTCCTGGCACGAGGACGGGTGTATGAAGATACTTTGAGAAACTGATTCACCGGTGATGAAGTGATAATGCGCACCACCTTCTGGCGCACCTCATCGGCCATGCTATCCAACTCCAGGCGGAAACTACGTGGCCCCACCTCAGTAGGCTGTGCCAAACGAGAGTAACTGATAAAACTCAAACTGAGCGGTTCTTCCTCCTCCAAATCGAACCGCAAAATGATGCTCTCAGTCAACTCAACCGCGCAGGTGGCTTTGCCTTTGTGGAAGATGACCTCCAGAATGTCCCCTTCCTCATCGTAACAATAATGGACAGGCTGTCCATCGTCGAGAACAGTGTCAAACTTGGTTAAACGTAACGCGCTCATTTTTTCACCTCTCCCTGTAAATATGCACTCCCCATGCGGAAGTGACGAAGTTGTTGGGTTGTGTCGAACCATCTGGCAGCTCACGGATGCGAAAGACAACCGCAACGACAATATGCGTGTAAGGCAGGGGCAGGTACTCACAGCGTCGGTAGTATTTATAAGTCTGATGGTCATGTGGCTCTTGTCGCCTTCGCCCCTTGCGAATTGTGTCCAGCACATCATCGAAAAGGTCGGTTAACTCAATGTGCAATTCGACAATATGCTTCCACCGCTCCTCAGTGATGTAAATCTCGCGCCCACGGCGATCCCGCACCGTCCATTTGCGCACTGTCTCGTCTCCCTTTGGTCAGGTGGTCAAGTGGTCAGGAGACTGGGGAGAGATCAGACCAAGGAGCATCCGACCAACCATCCCCTTCACAGGTCGTACTCCACTCCCAACTCCCGCGCGATCTGCTGCATCGTGGCCACCGTCTTGGGATGCAACGGGATCCCCTCCCGACGCCGGCGCTCTTCTTCCTCGAACTCCTTCTCCCCGTGGACGTAGATCCGCTCCGCCCCTTCCGCCCTGGCGCTGCCCCTCAGGCGGCGGATGATGTCGTCCATGGTGGCTTTGAACTCGTCCAGGGGTCGGAAAGCGTCAACCCGGATAGCGCCGAAGAAGTGGCCCACGTTGGCCGGCAGCGGCTTTCCCTCCGGCGTCTTGGGATAGATGGTGTTGGCGTAGCCTGCCCCTGGCAGTACCCCACTCAGGATGTCCACCAGTAGCACCAAACCGTATCCTTTGTAACCGCGAAACAGCTCGCCCTCCCCACCTAACGGCAGCAGTCCACCGCCAGCGCGGGCCAGCAGATTGTCCAGTACCCGACGGGCGTCGGCTGTGGCAACCCCATGCTCGTCCGTGGCCCAGCCCAATGGCAGCGGCTTGTCCTGTCGGTCGTACACCTCCAGCTTCCCTCGTGGCACGGTGCTGGTGGCCATATCCAACACGAAGGGGCGTTCCTCGCCAGCCGGGGCGGCCACGCTTAGGGGGTTGGTGCCCAGCATGGCGTCCTTGCCGAAGGTCGGCACCACCAGTACAGCGGCATTGGTCATGGAGATGCCAATCATCTCATGCTCCAGGGCCATCATCGAGTAATAGGCGGCGATGCCGTAGTGGTTGGAGTTGCGCACAGCCACGAAGCCGACGCCCATCTCCTGGGCTTTTTCGATGGCCAACTTCATGCCTCGCACGCCGACCGGCTGTCCCAGTCCAGCCCCGCCATCCACCAGGGCCGTGCCGGGGGTCTCGTGTACCACCACGATGTCTGGACGGGCCAACATCACCCCGTCGCGCAGGCCGTCCACGTAACGCTTCAGGCGGGCCACGCCGTGGGAGTCAATGCCGCGCAGATTGGCTGTCACCAGAATGTCAGCAGTCACAGCCGCATTATCGGCCGGGACACCCATCTTCTCAAAGACCCGGGCACAGAAGTCGCGCAGGGGATCCGCCCTAACCTTAGCACCTGCTTCTTCGCGCATAGTCATCACTCCTTTGTGTGAGATTATGGTCAATACGCGCAAAAGGGGAGCTTGAAACAGCCCCGATACGGGCTATCGCCGAGTTCCCCTCAAAATCGCTATCCAACACCATCGTCGGCGAGATCGTTCTCATGCCTAAGTCACCTGGCAGCGCCACTAGCTCACCCTCTCATGCCCTCTTCTTCCATATCCAACAGGTGCTGCAAAGCGGTTATCGCTACCTCCAGCATTGATTCGTCAGGCTCTCGAGTGGTCAGCCTCTGCAAGGCCAAGCTGGGCGCTAGAACCACTGCGCTTATCAGAGGGTTGTCACGGTGAGCGGCGCTGAACTTGATCAGTTCGTAGGTCAGGCCTGCAATGACGGGAATGAGAACCAGGCGCGAGAGGATGCGCGGCACCAGCGGAGGTCGTCCCAACAGGGAGAAGACAAAGATGGCGATCACGGCAAAGATCAACAGGAACCCAGTGCCGCAGCGTGGATGAGCCGTGCTGTAAGCCTGGACAGCATCCGGCTTCAGAGTAGCTCCGTCCTCGTAGGCGTTGATGGTTTTGTGCTCTGCCCCATGGTAGGCGAAGACGCG
>JBHIAO010000442.1:0-4790 GCA_046758565.1 Anaerolineae bacterium | reverse complement strand
ACAACCTAAATCTTGCTCTGTTTGTAAAGAATTCTGATCCTCAAGGAGTTTACTGTTTACTGGCTCAGTAGATCATGTGGAAGTTGATCCGCGTCGCAGCCTTCTCGGCCGCCAGTTCCAGCAGGTACTCGTAGTAGGGGTAGATGAACTGGCCATCGTCCATCCAGCGTCCGGTAACGGTGAAGGTGGCATTCGGATTCAGGCGGACGCGCAGGCTGAGATTCTGACGCCGGCTGATATTTTCCAGCACGTAGTCTCGCGGGGGACCAAAGCCCCAGCCGGCCAACTCGTCCAGCACCCCCGATCTCTTGTAGCTGGCGTGGGTGGCGCGGTATGCCCTCTTCTGTTCCGTGGGGGCCAGCTTGTCTGCGCCCACCAGGGCACAGCCCAGGTAGAGCACTACACCGTCCAGGGGGATCTCGGATTCGGAGTAGTAATACGTCTCATCCACCCTTTCCCCTGGTGTGAACTCGTAGTCGAAGTCTGCAAACAGACTTTTCTGCTCCTTCGTCAGATCGAAGCGGAACACCTGACGGTTCAGAAGTTCCTGGCGATGCGCACCCACGTAGTTGAGGATAGTCTGAATAGCCAGCACTCCAATCCTCGACCCGCGCCAACTGCTGGGATCGAACTTCGCAATCTGCTTATCCAGGTAGTTCAACGTTTTGGCCGCCAGTTTGTCGTCTGGATCGCCGTGCTCTGTGATGAAGTCTCGCAGGCGAAGCATAGGCTCCTCGAAAAGTAGATAGTAGGAGCGGACGAAGTAGCCGGAGCTGAGCAGGCCACGCACCAGCGTTCCCATCTCTTCAGGCTGCCGCACCGGGACCTCGTACGCCGCCTCAGACGAATCGATCTCATAACCAGACCATCTTGCTTTCAGCATGATACACCTCCCGAATAGGTCCTCCCTGCTAGTGTCAGATACGGCGAGGCTGGTCGGAGAGCATGTCCGTTTGGTAGCGCAGATCAATCCGACACATTGACCGGGCTCAGTGCAGGCTTGCCTCGCCCCTACTGGTGCTCTCCCCGCCGGCGCCACGCGGCCAACAGTTGTGCTGCCCAAACTGCGTCTTCATCTTCCAGCGGCGGCACCGGGTCCAGCCGGTAATCCACGCTCAGGTCATAGCCGGCCCGGTCGTAGAGCTCACCCAGTAACTCGCCCATGTCTACAGTGGGCTCCTCATCCCCACGGCGTAGGGGGAGTTTGAAGGCAGGGATCGGATCTTGCACGTTGAAAGTGAACAGATCGGCGCGGGGCCGGCGCTGGCTGCGGCTCACCAGGATACGGTAGTGGCTGTGATGTCCGTCGCCATACACGAGCATCGGCTCATAGGCGCGAATCAGGTCAATCTCCACCAAGTGGGTCAAGGAACCCAGGATCGTCAGCCGTTTGGTCTCGTATTGGCGCCGTCCCTCGCCAGCACGCTTGTTGGTGGGCGATAGCAGTTCTACCGCGGTCACCACCTCGCCACTGACCACGTCCCGCACTTCCAGATAACCTTCCTCGACCACATCCAGGATAGGCACCTGAACCGTGCGCAACTGCCCCTGAGAGGGTGCAGCATAAGGCTCCGCCGGCTCACGCACCTCCCGGATCGTGGCAACATCTGGCCGGCCGATGAACACCAGTTCGCCCGGCTCAACCCGATAGTGCGCTTGTCCACCCGTACCAGATAACGTGGGCGCAAGACAGGTGCCAGAGCGTCGCGTAAGGCTTCGATTAGCCCGTGATGCACATCCGACCACAGGTCTGGATGTTCAAGGTATGGGTCCATTCCTGGGAAAGGTGAAGGCATTACGTAGCTCCTTTTATGCTGAAGGCATTATCAACCTGCCGGGTGTTATTGTACGTGCCGTGAACTGAGTGTCAAGTTTCCGTACATCGGGGTTGGGCTGGCATCGATGCCGCTTGGCAAGTCAAGAATCTCTCAAGGCCAACAGCAAAGGCCGGCGAATTCGCCGGCCTTTGCTGTTGGCGCGGGAGCGATGAAGGGAGGTGAAGGAGATGTCCTTATAAGGGAATATCGTTCAGGAGGCCCAAAACTCCGAGACTGCCCAATGATAGATCACCAAGGTCTTATTTGGGTCAAAATGAGGTTGCAAATTCAGTCAAAAAGTTTGTAAACGGGGTGAGTGAATTCGCTATTGACCCGCCAGCGACAGGTGTGGTACACTATTTGCGTGCAACGAGAACTGACAAAGTAGCTTGTGGTGAGACATGGGGAAGAGCATTGGAACCGCGTGAAACGTGATGCGTGAAACGTAATGACTTCATTCCATCCTAGATCCCTAAGTTGCACGTTTTACGCTTCACGCCGGCACTTTCCACCTTAACTGCCTGGCAAATCCCACACCGATCATCACTCAACACACTGAGGAGGAACTCATGCGCATACCACTCATGGCTGGCAACTGGAAGATGTATAAGGGTCCAGGCCAGGCCATTGTTTTCTTCAATGAACTTTCGGAGGCTGTAGCCGATGTAGAAGACCGCGAAGTTCTGATCTGCCCACCATTTGTTGACCTCTACGCCCTGGGGCGCATGCTCCGGAAGTCCGAGACGCGGATCAAGCTCGGCGCTCAGAATCTGTACCCCGCCGAGGAAGGTGCCTACACCGGCGAAATCTCACCTCCGATGCTGCGTGAGTGCAACTGCGACTACGTCATCGTGGGACACAGCGAGCGCCGGCAGTACTTCGACGAGGACGATACCTTCATCAATCAGAAGGTGAAGGCCGCCCGGCAGTTCGCCCTGATCCCGATCCTGTGCGTGGGCGAGACGGAAGCACAGCGCGATGCCGGCCAGGCAGAGGACGTCGTTGCCACCCAGGTTCGGGAGGGCCTGGCCGGCGTCGAGGTTGAGGAGGCCGGCGAGCTCGTCATCGCCTACGAGCCGGTGTGGGCCATCGGCACGGGCCGCACCGCCACCCCCGAGGACGCCCAGGCCATGCACGCCCACATCCGCATCATCCTGATGGGGCGCTACGGCGAGAAGCTGGCCGGCGGCATTCGCATCCTGTACGGCGGCAGCGTCAAGCCTGCCAACGTCGATGACCTCATGGCCCAACCCGACATTGACGGGGCGCTGGTGGGCGGCGCTTCGTTGGAGGTTGAGAGTTTCGCGAGGATCGTCAAGTTTCAGGCGTGAGGCTGTTCCTTACCACTTCCGTAGCGCTCCTGACACCGGCTCAGGTTGAGCGCCTGTGTGCCCCGGACAAGCAGCTACTGGAACATGCAGTGGCTGTTGTCGGGGTTCGGTGGTAGAGAACGTGGAGGGCGTGTTACGGGCTGCGAGTCAAGGGGCCATTTCCGCTCGCGAGCCATTGTCGCGCTGCATCAGATACTCATGCATTGCTTCGGCCGCCGTGCGCCCCTGGGCCACCGCGGTCACCACCAGGTCCGGCCCCAGAACATCGTCACCGCCGGCAAAGACCCCCTCGCGCGTTGTCGCACCCGTGGCCTCATCAACCGTGATCAAGCCCCAATCATGCGTCTCCAATCCTGGCGTTGTATCACCGATAAGCGGATCGGGCCAGTAGCCAAGGGCCAGGATCACCGTGTCCACCGGCATGGTGAATTCAGATCCCTCAATGGGAACTGGCCGGCGACGTCCCGAGGCGTCGGGCTCTCCCAACTCCATCTGGAGGCATTCCATGGCGACGACATGTCCCTGCCCGTTGCCGATGAAGCGCACGGGCTGCGTCAGCCACTTGAATTGCACACCCTCTTCCTTGGCGAGCGCGCGATCTCGTTCATTGCCTGGCATCTGGGCTTCCGTTCGCCGATAAACGCACGTCACTTCCTTCGCACCCAGCCGAACAGAGGTGCGCACACAGTCCATGGCAGTGTCACCGCCGCCGATGACGGCCACGCGATCACCGATCTCGGGCGGCTCCTTCAAGTCCGGCGGCCGCTTGTCAGGGTCAACGTTGGCCCGCACCAGGAAGGGTGTGGCCTTATGGATACCGCTCAGGTCCACCCCTGGCACCTTGAATTCCGCACCCATGCCGGCCCCGAAGCCCAGGAACACCGCTTCATAGCCTTGCTCGAACAACTCGTCAACTGTGATCTCCTTACCGATCCACGTGTTGTAAATGAACTCGACGCCCAGTTCCTCCAGATACCTGGCTTTGTCATCAGCTAGAGCGTGGTCCATCTTGAACTTCGGGATTCCGTAGCGCAAAATGCCGCCAGGCGTAGGCCAGGCATCGTAGATAGTGACAGAGTGCCCCTTCTTGGCAAGTAGCTCTGCCACGGTCAGGCCGGCTGGGCCAGCACCAACCACAGCCACCCGATGACCTGTGGGAGGTGCCGTTTCAATGGCATCCCCAACATACTCCTTGTGGTAGTCAGCCACAAACGCCTCAAGCCGGCCGATAGCCACGGGTGGTTTGCCCATGTTTGTGTAGATGCACGCTCCCTCACATAGAACATCCTGGGGGCACACGCGCCCGCAGATATCGGGCATCGTGCTCGTCATGTGGAAAACCTCGGCAGCAGCTTCAAAGTCGCCATTCTCCAACTGCCACAACGCCCATGGGATATCGTTGTCAACCGGACAAGCTCTGACACATGGCGCTCCCGGACACTGAATGCAACGCAAGGCCTCCGCTATTGCGGTCTCAGCATCGTAGGACTTGTACACTTCCTCAAAATTGTGAATCCGCTCTCCAGGAGCTTGCTTCGGAATATCGGGATGCGGAAGCGACAACCGGTACTTCCGATCTACTTCCTTCGGATCAGGTTTCGGTAGCATCCAATGACTCCTCCACAGCAACACGTCGACAGAA
>JBHIAO010000441.1:0-4792 GCA_046758565.1 Anaerolineae bacterium | reverse complement strand
CGTTTCACGGCTCTTGTTCGCTCAACTCATACTCGCCCCGCTCTTCCGCCACGGCCTGAACCGCTCCTTCAGCATACAGGTGGGTCATCATGCCAGCTCGCTTCTCAAGGATGAGACGCTGATACGCCCACTCCAACACCTCTCGGAGCGTGGCATTTCGCAGTTCGGTCCCAACCACATCAAACCGTTCCTGTATCTCCGGGATGACGCCAGCCTCATATAGGTGGGGGATAAAGTAAGCGAAGTCCCAGATTTCGAACCCGACGATCTCGCCCGGATCATCCCAGGACGTACAATAGTGGAATCCATGAGCAGTGTGGTCCATTACCGAACGCCGGCGAGGGAGAATCGCAAGGGAGAGAATATCGCGTTCTTGATCGTAGAAGAACTCTAGTCGTTTTGTGGTTGCCATATCAGTTTGCTGACTCTGATTGTATCAAACTCGGTGCCGAGGGTCAAGATGGCGCGAGATTGCCCGATTCGGCGAACTCGGCTATAGTTGTACATGATCCAGCAAATGTCGAGAATTCCTTTCATAGCACTGGCTCTAAGATGGCTCTCAAACTCCGTCACGCGCAAGAAGAGATCCTGAAGTACCAAGGCGGCCTTCTGGCCATCTCCGCCGTACCGGGGAGCGGCAAAACCTTCATCCTATCTGTTCTGGCAGCGGAGTTGATTGCGACGCAGCTCGAGGCCTTTGACAGCGCCGTGCTGCTGGTGACCTACCAGCGGTCGGCGGTGGACAATCTGAAGCAGCAGGTCGGGCAGCGGCTGCGGGATCGGGGGCTGCCGAACGCCGGCTACGAGGTACGGACGCTGCACAGCCTGGGCTACGAGATCGTCCGGATGCAGCCGGCGCTGGCCGGAGTGGCCCCGGAATTCGAGGTGGCCGACGAACGGCGTGCGGCGCACATGCTCGAAACCGCCAGCCGGCTGTGGATCGAGGCGAACCCCGATCGCTGGCAGACCCTGGTCGCCGGCCTCGGTGACCCTTCGGCCCAGGCGCGGAGTCGCGAAATCGCCCAGGAGGTGGCGCGCGGTGTCATCCGGCTGGCCAAGAACCTCCGCCACCGGCCGGCTGAGATCCGGGATCGTCTGGCAGCGCTCGACCCCGAGGAAGCCGATCAGTTCTTCCTGCTGGACATGGCCATCGGCATCTACGAGCTGTACGAGACCCAGTTGCAAACGTCTGGCCTGCTGGACTTCGATGACCTGGTCAGCCGGGCCGCCACCGTCCTGGCCCAGCACCCCGACGTGGCCGACCGTCTGCGAGAGCGCTGGCCTTTCGTGCTCGAAGACGAAGCCCAGGACAGCACGCCCCTCCAGGAGGAGATGCTGTCGCGGATTGCCTGTCTGCCCGACAGGCAGGCCGGCCCCCAGGGCAATTGGGTGCGCGTCGGCGATCCGAACCAGGCCATTATGGGCACGTTCACGGCCTCCGACCCGGCCTACTTCCGGCGGTTCCTGGCGCGGGACGACATCGTCCGGCGCGAGTTGCCGAACTCGGGGCGCAGCAGCCAGCGCATCATCGATCTGGCCAACCACCTGGTCCGTTGGGCCAGTGAAGAACACCCGGTACCTGAAGTACGGGCGCGTGCTTTCCGGCTGCAGGCCATCGAGCCAACGCCGGCCGGCGACCCCCAGCCCAACCCGGACAACCGCACCAGCCGCATTGTCATGCGCGGATATGCCGATCTGGATGCGGAGCTGGACGACGTGGCGCGGCGCGCGGTGCGGTACGCCGGCGGACACCCCGAAGACACCGTGGCTATCCTGGTTCCGACCAACTGGATTGGCTATCAGGTGTCGGATCGGCTAAAGGATGTGCAGGCACCTTATGTGGAACTTCTGCGGGCCTCGGCATCCAGCCGGGGCGTGGCGCGGACGCTGGCATCGCTGATCCGCTATCTGGGGGAGCCGCTGAGTCGCCGAAACCTGGTGGAGGTATACGCGGCCCTGGTCGACTATGCCGGCATCCGACCCCAAGGCCCCCGCCATGCTCGCATCACGGCCCTGCTGAACAGCGTGCAGCGGCCCGAGTGCCTGGTGTACCCCGAGTCCGACCAGTCGATCCTGGATGCCCTGCCTCCGATACCGGGCGGGCTGTCGGCACGCGAGCAGCAAACACTGGAACGCATGCAGGCTGTACTGGCGGAAGGCTTCAAAGCGGTCACCATGCCGGTGGACGAATTGGTGATGACGCTGGCCCAGCAGCGATTCGATAAGCCGAGCGAGTTGGCCGTCGCGCATAGGGTTGCGATGCACATGCGCCGGCTGCACGACGCCAACCCCGAGTGGCGCCTGCCGCGCCTGGCCGATGAGCTGTACGCCGTCGCCGAGGGCGAGCTGCAACTGCCCGGCCTGGACGAGCAGGAGCTGGGGTTCGAGCCGGCCCCCGGCGAGATCACCCTGACGACACTCCACAAGGCCAAAGGACTGGAGTGGGACCTGGTGTACATCGTCTCGGTCACCCCCTTCGATTTCCCCGGCACCCCCGACGACGTAGTTCTCGGCTACCATGAGGGCCTGGGTAACCCTGTCGAGGAAGCCGGCGCCCAGTTGCGCGGGCTCATGGGACACGCCGGCGAAAGGCAGGCCAGCCAGCCTGTGCGCCTGCCTGTGCCGGCGCGGCAGACAAGGCGCGCCTCGGACTTGGCCAAGCTGGAGCTGATTGCCGAGCGCCTGCGGCTGCTGTACGTCGGCATCACCCGCGCTCGGCGCTACCTCTTCGTCAGTTGGAGCCGCGGTGGCAAGGGCTTGCGAGAGGGGAAGGCTATCGCGTTGGAGGAGTTGGAGAGGTTTGTGAGGATGGAAAGTGGAAAATGGAGAATGGAGAATGGAAGATAGAGAAAGGAAAATGGAGAATGGAGAGTGGAGAATGGAGAATCGAATCGGGTTTCCATCTTCCATCTTCCATCTTCCATTTTCCACTTTCCGCTTCAGCCAACGCAGCCTCGCAGACTACCTGATCTGCCCACGACGCTTCAAGCTCCGCTACGTGGATCGGCTGATCTGGCCGGCGCCTTTCAGCCAGGCGGACCAGGAGCTGGAAGCTTTGATGGAATTGGGACGCGATTTTCACCAGGCGGTGCACCAACAACTCGTCGACGTCGACCCGGCGGAGCTCATCGCCGGCAACCCCGACAGCCGGCTGGGGACCTGGTGGGAAGCCTTCGAAACACACGTCCTCCCCCGCCTGCCCGAAGGCGAACCCTGGCCCGAGGCCGTCCTGAGCGTCCCAATGGGCGATTCGTGGTTGGTAGCACGCTTCGATCTGCTGATCGTGTCGCCGTCGGGTGAGGCGACGATCCTGGACTGGAAGACGGGCCGGTTGCCGGACCGAGGCGAGTTGGTCCGTCACATGCAGACGCTCGTGTACCCCTTCGTCCTGGCCGAGGCCGGCGCGTGCTACAACCACGACCGGCCCATCCGACCCGACTGTATCACCATGGCCTACTGGTACGCCCAGGCACCCGAACGCTTCGTCGAGTTCCCGTACTCGGGGGCCGCGCATGAGCGGAACCAGTGGGAGTTGCAGACGCTGATCGACGAGATCGTCGGGCTGCCGGCGGATGGTTTTCCGAAGGTGGATGGCTTTGGGCCGTGCCGGCGCTGCAACTACCGCGCGTATTGCGGTCGCGATGTGCAGCCGGCGCCGGCTATCGAGCTGGTGGACGAGGAAGTCGATTTTCTCATGGAGCTTGCAGCGCCATACGAGATTGAAGAGGACCTGTGAGCAGGCGACCAATGATGTAGCTTTCGGCGAGGAAGTTGACAGAGCGAGAGACGGCGTGAAACGTGATGCGTGAAACGTGAAGCGGATGCCAGAAGGTGTCTTCACGTTTCACGTTTCGCGTTTCACGTGGGGGCGCGTTGGCCAGTCCCTCTTTTGCGAGCGGCAGCACGTGACTGTCGCGTGACAGGGGGTGGCTACAATGCTCGTGGTTGTCATTACCTGCCTCCTTGCTTGTGGTCTGAGACCCACGTCCATCTAGGGGAGGGATAAACGATGAGGATTTTGGAATTTTCAGACTCTCACCTAGTAGGAACGAGATGCCCCAACACAGAAGCTCTGCTTGATGTGGTCACTGAAGAAAGCCCCGATTTGCTCATCGGCAACGGGGATGTGATCGACCTGTGGGTGGAAAAGGAAGAGGTTATCGCCCAGAACCCGACCGTCGAAAGGCTTGAACTTCTCTCAAGAGACATACCAACTATCCTAATCATTGGAAATCACGATTTCGATGATGACATCCTGAAGAGGCTTTTCCCCAACGCAAGGGTTGCTTTCAATCACTATGCTGATGGTTTCTGGTTTGAGCATGGCCACCTCAGAGATGTAATCTGGCAAGGCTGGCCGATTCTGCGGCCTATCTTTGATGCCCACCCTGAGTGGGCTCACTGGATATTCTGGCATCTCTACCAGCCGTGGCGGGAGCGGTTCAACCTAAACCCCGGAAATCAGAAGCTAAAGGCTGGGGGCATCGATTCAGTCTTCAGACAGCACGTCAGGACTATATGGTATCGGGCGCTCTCCTTTGCTGATCGGAAGGGGGTGGAGACGGGCATAGTCATCGGTCATACCCACGCCTCGGCGAGGTGGGTGCCAGAGTATGAACCTCAGCTCTGGGATGGGGGCTCAATTCGGGACGATGGTACATATGTTGCAATCACCGATGGGAAGCCCGGATTGAAGAGGGTTTGATGTGCTCGAGATGCCAATCCACCGGATTTGTATTAGGAAGAGCAATTAGCATGTATCTGAATTGGAGATCGAAGAAGGGTGACTGAC
>JBHIAO010000440.1:0-4795 GCA_046758565.1 Anaerolineae bacterium | reverse complement strand
TTCCCACCCGGATCTTTCTTTCGGGCCGGAACAGGAGTCACCGACTCTCGCCCGGTCCCTTCAACATTGCAACCGCAGATCCGGTGTAGGGGCGGGGCGTGAGTCGGTGACTCCCGCACCCGCCCGTTGGCGTTGATAGGCCATTACTAATGCAGGAACTAATGGCTGAAGAACAAGAGGGAAAAGGCGGCTGATTTCCAAGAGAGAATTCGGTCCTAATGCGCGACATCATATAGAATGAAGGTTGTGACACTTCTTCACATGGACGACAACCAAGATGGATGCGCAAGTGTACACTATTGATATTGATACCGGCGGCACCTTTACAGACGGCTACATTTTTGGCAGCGGCCGCGGCGCCAGTGTAAAGGTACAGACGACGCCCCATGACCTGACGGTCTGCTTCTTCTCGTGCATTGAAGAGGGAGCCCGTCAACTCGGATTGGAAACCCAGGCCTTGCTTGAGCAGACGCGCGTCGTTCGATTCTCATCCACGATCGCCACGAATACGGCCGTTCAACTCAGCGGACCCAAGATGGGCGTAATTGTCACCCAGGGTTTCGAGGGCACACTTTATGCCACTCAAGCTGAAAACCCAGTGACCGCCTTCGTGCCCCCTAACCTAGTGGTCGGCATTTCCGAGGAAACCAGCAACAACGGAGAAGTGGTCCGTCCTCCAGATGCCGATGAAGTGGACACCCGGGTGCGTTTCCTGCTGGAAAACGGAGCCCGTATGCTTGTGATCAGCCTGCAGAATGCTCATCTCAACCCAGCCAACGAAAAGCAGATCAAAAAGATTATCGACACCTCTTATCCGCGGCACTACCTCGGGGCCGTGCCCCTCTTACTCTCTCACCAGGTGTCCCTGGCGCCCAACGATGAATTGCGAACGAATACGGCCGTGGTCAATGCTTATTTTCATCGCAGCTTGGTCAACTCTCTGTTCAAGGCCGAAGACCAAGTTCGGCGGCAGGGGTACCGTTTTCCCCTGTTGATTGTAAGTGCGGACTACGGCGTTTCACGGGTCGCCAAGACCCGAGCCATCAGCACGTACCACTCTGGCCCCGCGGCCGGTGTACGGGGTGCTTACGTCCTGGCGAAGACTGCTGGCCATGACCGGGTATTGAGCATCGATGTGGGCGGAACCACCTCTGATGTGTCCTTGATATCGAAAGGGAATCCAGTAACCGCCAATTACTTGCCCATTAACGGTGTACGGGTTGCCCAACGCATCCCCAACATCGTTTCCTTCGGTTTGGGGGGTGGGTCCATTATCCGGTTCAAGCCGCCTCGCGAGATTACGGTCGGCCCCGAGAGCCAGGGGGCGGTGCCCGGTCCAGCCGCCTTCGGGCTGGGCGGCTCCGAGGTCACCCCTACCGATATCTGGCTGCTCCTCGGCTACCTGGTTTCCGACCGGTACCTGGGCGGCCGCAAGCGCCTCGAGGCCAAACGGGCCCAGGATGCGGTGCGGCGTCGGCTGGCGGAGCCGATGGGCGTTGATCCCATCCAGGCCGCACTGGCTGCCAAGGATGCCATCGAGGCTGAACTGGCAAGGCACATCGGTGAACAAGTGCCACTGCCGAACGGCGTATCGTTGGAGGGGGCTACGCTCTATGCCTTCGGCGGCGGAGCTGGATTGTTGGCCGCGGGCACTGCGAAAAAACTGAATATGGCGGGGATCTATGTCCCGGCTGTCGCTTCCGTGTTCTCAGCCTTCGGCGCCAGCACCCTGGACGTGACCCACGTTTACGAGGAGATGCGGCCACTGCTTAAGGGTTCGGTTGCCCCGAAAGTTTTACAGAAGGTCATCGCGGAGCTGATGGCCCGCGCCAACCGGGACATGCGCGGCGAGGGGTTCACCGAGGAGGCCATGAGTTGCGCGCTTGAGATCGAGTGTTTGGCCGGCACGGAGGAGATTGCGAGCGCAATGGCTCCAGTCACCGGTGGCCGGTTGCCTGTGGAACTGGAGCACTTCGTCTCCAGCCTGCCGACGGGAGACCAGTACGTGATCATCCGCCTGACGGCGACATGCCCCGTTCCCCACCCCGACTTGACGGCGACCAGGGAGAGAGCCGCCGACACGGCAGGGGCACGGCTCGGCACACGTCGGATCCAGCTGACCTTGGGCGAGTCAGAGGCGCCGGTTTATCGGTTCGGCCGCTTGCCGTTGGGCTCTGAGGTACCAGGGCCCGCCATTGTCGAGGGCGAGTACACCTCGGTGCTCGTGCCGGACAAGAAAGCCTTCTCGATAGACTCAATGGGCAACGGCGTCATAGAGGTATGACCATGGGAACCCGGGCCCAAATCACCGAGTATCTGGAGATCGACCTGTCGGATGAGACCTGGATCTGCAGGGTCTGTGGATACGTTCTGGGCGCGGCACGGGGAAATTATAAGGAGGGGTGTCTCGTTGCAGATCGCGATCCCCGGGATATCCACCGTCCAGTGGTGGAGGGCGAGTACGGCTTTGCCCCGGACCCTGAGTGGTGCCGAATTGTCGAGTTCTATTGCCCGGGTTGCGCAACCTTGATCGAGGTCGAGTACCTTCCCCCGGGCCACCCGATCACCTTCGATATCGAGTTGGACGTCGACGCCCTCAAGGCCAAGCACGGGCAATCGCGTTGAAGGGGAGCGCAATGGCTCAAACGGCGATTGACATAGACATCGGCGGCACCTTTACGGACTGCTTCGTGACCCATGACGGCCAGCAGGTGTGGTGCAAGGCGCGCACGACGGCATATGACCTGTCGGTGTGCATGATGGAGGCCATCGAGGAGAGCGCCGACCGTCTGGGCCTGTCGGTGGAGGATTTGCTGGCGGAAACCCAGCTCATCCGTTACTCCACCACATTGGCCATGAACAAGCTCATCGAGCGAACGGGTCCCCGACTGGCCCTGATCACCACCCACGGGTTTGAGGACACCATTTACATTGGGCGCTGCAGCCAGTGGGCGGATGGGATACCGTTCAAGTACGCCCGCAACATCGCCCGGATCCGAAGACCAGAGCCGCTGATCGACAAGTCGATGGTGGTGGGGGTCAAGGAGCGCATCGACTCCAACGGGGAGGTCATCTACCCGCTGGACGAGGAGTTCTTTCTGGAACAGTTGCGCGGCTTGGTGGATCGCGGAGCGCGGGCATTCGTGGTTTCCCTGCTGTGGTCGTTTGTCAACCCATCACACGAACGGCGCATCAAGGAACTAATCACGGAGGAGCACAACGACTCGTACCTGGGCAACATGCCCGTGTTTCTCTCCACTGAGATCGCCCCGCGTATCTATGAGTACCCTCGGACGATGATGACCATTCTCAACGCCTACCTGCACCAGTCCATGTACACCGAACTAATCGGCATCACCGAAGAGCTGCGTGAGCGCAAGTACCAGCGACCGCTGATGATGGTCCACAACACCGGAGGCATGGCCTCCGTACTCAAAACCTCCGCAGTTAACACTTACAACGGCGGTCCCGTAGCGGGCGTCATGGGCACCTACTATATCGCCCCCCGATATGGCTACAAGAACGTGATCAGCGCAGATATGGGCGGTACCAGCTTCGACATCGGCATGGTCGCCGAAGGCAGCACCCGATTTTATCAATTTCAGCCCGTCATCGACACGTGGGTCGTGGATGCCACCATGCTGGACGTTCGCTCCATCGGCGCCGGCGGGGGCTCCATCATCCGGGTCAATCCCCTCCTGGGGAATCAGGTGGAAGTAGGCCCCGAGAGTGCCGGCTCTCACCCTGGTCCCGCCTGCTACAACCAGGGCGGTGAATGGCCAACCGTGACGGATGCCGATGTGGTGTTGGGTTATTTCAATCCGGGCAACTTTCATGGTGGCCGGCTGCGACTCAGTAAGGACCTGGCCGTTCAGGCTGTGAAAAAGCATGTTGCCGACCCGCTTGGGATGGCTGTGGAAGACGCCGCCCTGCTGGCCAAGCGGGTGGTAGACGCCAAGATGGGCGGAGAGATCTACAAGGAAACTGTGCTGAAGGGCTTCGACCCGCGTGATTTCATCCTCTTTGCCGTGGGTGGAGCGGGCCCGGCCCATGCGACCGGTTTTGCCGAGTTCGCGCAGTTGGAAACCATCGTGGTTTTTCCCTTCGCCTCCACCTTCTGCGCCTACGGGTCCGCCACCATGGACGTGGTCCATTTGTACGAGCAGTCCAGACACCTGCACCTCATGGACGTCAACGGCAACCTGTTCGAGAGCTACAACCTCTTCAACGAAGTGGTGGACACACTGATGGAACGGGCGCGGCGGGACTTCCGCGGCGAGGGGTTCGAAGAAAAGGACATCCAGTGGCTGTTGGAGCTGGACATGAAGTTCGGCGGTCAACTCAACGTGAAGCGCGCGATCTCGCCGGTCATGAAGGTGAACAGTCCGGATGACGTCCGGGCGATTTACAAGGCCTTTGAGAAGGAGTACAGCGAGACGTATAGCGCCATGGGGTTAACCCCCGAGGCCGGCGTGGAGATCGAGAATTTCGTGCTCCGTGCCACGGTGCCCGCGAGCAAACCCGAGTTGCGGAAACTGCCGGTGCAAGATACGGAGGTGTCGACTGCACGGCTGGACGCCCGGCCAGCCTACTGGCGGGACCTGGGCTGGCAGGAGACTCCGGTCTACGAACAGCGGCGCCTTCAGGTAGGCCACGGTTTCGAGGGGCCCGCGATTATCGAGGCCGAGGACACCACCGTCGTGGTGGAACCCGGCTGGCGATTCGTCGTGGACGAGTTTGGCAACGGCCTCCTGGAGAATGCATGAGGGGAACTCACATGTCCTTTGACACGGAG
>JBHIAO010000439.1:0-4801 GCA_046758565.1 Anaerolineae bacterium | reverse complement strand
GGCGCCCTCGATCCGTTGACGCGCGATCGCCTCCAGCAGTCCTTCATGAGAATCCGACAGGAGAACCACCTTACTGCAATCTTCGTAACGCATGACATGGTAGAGGCACTGATCCTGGGAGACCGGATTGCTGTCATGCGCGCCGGACGCCTGGTCCAGATCGGGACACCCCATGAGCTCATGGTCGAGCCTGCCGACGAGTATGTTCAGCAGCTGATGGGTACTCCGAAGCGGCAAGCGCATCTCGTCGACGAGCTAATGGCAGAGGGGCCGCAGTGACCGAGCAGCTGGCGCTGTTGCCGGAATACCTCACGGCCCACCTCCAGCTCACGCTGGTGGCGCTATTGCTCGGAATCACCATCAGCGTACCCCTCGGTGTGTTCGTCACGAGGCTCGGCTGGATCGAGCAGCCGATCATGGGCTGCGCGAGCGTCATTCAGACCATCCCGAGCCTGGCGTTGCTGGCGATTATGGTGCCGGTGCTGGCCGCCCTCAATCTCCAAAGCATCGGCTACCTTCCGGCCATCATTGGTCTCACTCTCTACAGCGTACTGCCGATTCTGCGCAACACCGTCGCCGGGCTCGAGTCCGTGGATCCGGCGCTCATCGAGGCCGCACGCGGTGTGGGCATGACCCCCGCGCAACAGCTGCGCCGTGTCGAGTTGCCGGTCGCAATGCCGGTGATCGTCGCCGGCATCCGGACGGCCACGGTGTGGACCGTCGGCATCGCAACGCTGGCGACACCCGTGGGGGCCACGAGCCTGGGCAACTACATTTTCACTGGACTCCAGACTCGGAATTTTACTGCGGTAATGGTCGGCTGTGCGGCGGCTTCGATCCTGGCGCTGGTCCTCGACGGTCTGGTGCGTGCCCTCGAGGTGGCAGCACAGAGGCGTAATCGCGCTCTCGCCGTAGCGGTGCTGGGCGTCTTTGGACTGCTCTGTCTGTTTGCCGGTGCGTCGATCGCTCGCAATCTCTTCTCGCAAAGTCGAGACCGAATCACCATCGGGGCAAAGACCTTCACCGAGCAATACATCCTCAGCGAGATCATGGCACGAACCATCCATGAGGAGACTGGGCTCGACACGACCGTCATGCAGTCGCTGGGCTCGACAGTGGCGTTCGACGCCCTCCGCACTGGAGAGCTCGACGTATACGTCGACTACTCGGGAACGATCTGGGCAACGATCATGAAGCGCGATCAACTACCCGACGACCGTACCGAGGTGTTGAGCGCAGTAGCTCGGTACCTGGCCGACGAGCACGGCATCGTCCAGGTCGGCGCCTTGGGCTTCGAGAACGCCTACGCCCTCGCAATGCGGGAGCGCCAGGCTAACAATCTGGGGATTCGCCGCATCAGCGATCTGACACCACACGCACCAGGACTGTCCATGGGCGGCGATTACGAGTTCTTCGGGCGACCCGAGTGGCGAGACATCCGAGACACGTATGGTCTCCATTTCGACAGCAAGCGCAGCATGGATTCATCTCTCATGTATCAGGCAGCCGCCAACGGAAGCATCGACGTCATCAGCGCCTTTTCCACGGATGGGCGCATCGCAGCCCTCAACCTGAGGGTTCTCGAAGACGACCGCGGCGCCATCCCGCCTTATGACGCGGTCATCCTGGTCAGCCCGGTCCTGGTCCGCAAGCACCCAGCCGTCGTCGAAGCACTGCGTCGGCTGGTGGGAACGATCGACGCCGATCGGATGCGGCAGATGAATCTCTCGGTGGACGAGCTCGGACGAACCCCGACCGATGTGGCCGCCGAGTTCCTGCGTGAAGGACCTCTAGCCCCGTCTCACCGCTCGCAGTCGGACTAAGTCGGTCACAGCAGGAGACGGCGGCAGGACTTTCAATGCGAGCGTTCGATTTCCTGGCGCAACTCGTCGGCAAGCGGCGGGTCGAGGCCTTTAAGCGTAATCCATCGTGCGTACGCATCCTCGCTGTTCCCCCGGGCCAGATGTGCCAGAGCGAGATTAAAATGCGCCTGTGGATTCTCTGGTTGCAGGGTCACGACACAGTGAAGGACATCGCAGGCGGCAGCGTACTGGCCCATCTCGTACAGGGCTATACCGAGGTGAAAGTGCGCCTCAGCATCGTCGGGGAGTAGCCGCATGGCTTGCTCTAAGACCTCCACCGCCTTGCCGTACGCGGCACACCGCAGATAGACATGCCCTAAAGCTCTGTAAGCTTCCCCATGCAGCGGGGCATAGCGGATAACCTCTTGCAGAGGCTCCACGGCCTGCTCGAACTGTTCGTGCTCCAGGTATGCCAAGCCGAGCTGCATGTGCGCTTCCACAAAATCAGGCTGCACCCGAATGGCCTCTTGATACGCCGCCACGGCCTGCTGGTGCTGCCCCTGCCTGGCATAGGTAAAACCCAGATTGGTGTATGCCTGAACAAAGGTGGGCTTCAGGCGGATGGCCTCCAGATAGGCCGTCAGCGCCTGTGGGTATTCTCGCTGTCCTATGTAAGCGTTGCCCAGGTTAAAGTGGGCCTCTGCCGAATCTGGTTGATGTTTCAGGGCCTCCCGAAAGGCGGCAATCGCCTCCTCAAACCGTCCCTCCTGGAGGAAGCGAAAAGCCTGCACGAATTGGGAGTCTGACATGCCCTGCTTCCTACGGTTGCCGGCGGCCCCTCGGGGGATACGGTCACGAGACGATTCGCCTCACCTCTTCTTCGTGCGGAAGCGCTCGATGAGCGCTGTGACTTCTTCAAGCCGAGTGTTTACCTCCGCCTCCACCTTGACCAGCTCCTCCGGTGGCGCCCCTTTGTCAACAGCGTCCTCGTACGCCGTCACTGCAACACCAAAGACCTTCAGCAAACGGCGCGTCTCATCGGTTGGCATCGTTCATTCCTCTCTTTCGCAGGTGGTAGTTTGGGGTTGCGAGTTTCGAGTTAACCCAATACCCGATACGCGAGTCCCGAAACTTTCCCTTATCCTGCTGGAATTTCCAGCTCCCTTAGCTTCTCTTTCGGAATAGACCCGCTTTCATCCCATCCCCTCGCTCGGTAATAGCCCTGGATCATCCCCTGCAGTTCGTCTGCAGTTAACCCCACACCTTGGGCCACACCGGTGGGAAGAGTTTCGCTCAGCAACCGCCGGGGCAGCCAGTCGTCTTTCGGCTCCCATCCTTCACGCAGGTTGAACAGCTTCTTGAGCGTATGAATTCGCTCGCCGACCCGGCTCAACTCAACCTCAGAGCAGGACCAGCCGGTGACTTTGCCTAGCAGGTCCGCAGCTTCGGCATAAAAGTTGGTGAAGCACTTACGCAGGAACTTGCAAACGATCAGTGAGTCCAGTACGGCAGCAAAATCTTCCGAGGCAACAACCAGTGCGCCTCGGCCCGGGTCCACGCTCAGGCGATCGACCTGCCCGGAGAAATCAGCCTCATACGCGCCAGATCGGTTATGGCAGGCCCCGCGCGGGCTCACCGCCAGGCCCAGGGCCATGGTCTTCAAGCTGCGCGGCTCGTACCCGGGCAGTTCCAGCCCCTTGACGTGCATTGCCCAGTACATTGCCTCCTTTCCAACCTGCATTGCGGCCCGCCTCGAGCCTTCGGCCAGAAGGGCGCCAAGGCCATCACGCCTGGCTATCGCGGGAATGGCCGCCAGCAACGCGGCACCATTGCCAAATCGCAGACCGCAGTTCTGGGCCTCAGGCAAAAGCCCCTTCTCTGCGCACTCCATCGCCCAGGCCAGCGTGCCCCCGGTGCTGATGGTGTCGAGGCCGGAGAGGTCACAGAGGCGAGCGGCCTGAAGCACCATGTCCGGGTCCTCAATACCGCACAATGGCCCCAGGGCAAAGAGGGTCTCGTATTCCAGGCGCTGCTCCTCTCCGGCCAGAGACCGGAACAGGCGTTCGCACTGGATCGAACATGACGCGCAGCCGTGCCTGCGGCTGAACTTGTTTTCTGTCAGGCTTTCACCGCTCAGGGCTCCGGCGTTGTCAAAGGTCGACTGCTGGAAATTGCGCGTGGGTAAGGTGCCGAGGCGATTGAACACCGCCAGGTTTGCCACCGTGCCGATCTGGCGGTACTTGGCGGTCAGCGTGCCCAGACTTCGCTGCCGCAAGGACTCAGCAATGGCCTCGACCCCGCACGGATCGGCTACACTGACTCCCCTACGACCACGCAGGGCAATTGCCTTCAGGTTCTTTGATCCCATTACTGCGCCAACGCCCCCCCGACCGGCGTGGCGACCCTCGTTGCTAATAGTAGCGAAACGTACGCGGTTTTCTCCGGCCTGCCCAATAGCTGCTACACGCACCCCTGCATCTCCGATCTCGCAGCGAATGAGAGATTCAGTCTCGCTGGGGCTTTTCCCCCACAGGGATTCGCCCTGCCTTATCCCGACCTTTTCGTTATCAATAAAGATGTACACCGCAGAAGAGGCCCGTCCGGTGACCACCAGGGCATCAAGGCCGGCTCCTTTCAGTTCCAAGGCGAAGAAGCTTGAAGAGAGTGAGTCGGCGATAAAGCCGGTGAGCGGGGATTTGGTGACCACGGCGAACTTTGCCGTGGTGGTGAGGCCCGTGCCGACCAGGGGTGCGCTGGTAAAGATCAGCGGGTTTGCCGGTGAAAGGGGCTCCACCCCCTGCGGGGCGAGTTCGTAGAGCAGGCTGGCCCCTAGACCGATCCCGCCAAGGAACACCCGTAGACGCGACTCCGCCAAGTCACTCCAGCAGTGGGTTCTGGTGGTCAGGTCAATGTGGAGCAGTCGACCATGAAACCCGTACACGGCTCAGCCTCCTGCATCGGCAGAAATAATAAAAATACTATCCCCCGCACGGACCTTG
>JBHIAO010000438.1:0-4801 GCA_046758565.1 Anaerolineae bacterium | reverse complement strand
TTTACGTTTCACGTTTTACGCAGTTTGGTTGCGGCCAAAGGCTGCGTTAAGGATCTAAACTATCAAGGACAAGGCTGAAACTCAGTGACCAAGGTTCACGACGTCCGCCGTGGCCCACTCCCCCAAGGTTAGCCTGATTATATCACCTCAGGCTCTTTCCATCAAGGTGCGGTGCCAGATCAAAAAGAAGCGGGGGTGTCGCGATCAACCACCGGTCTCGACACCCCCGCAAGAGAAAGATGGAACAGTGAATATTATTCCCGATGCTCTGTCGCCAGTCGCCTGGCTTCCTCGATCCAGCGCTGGGCAGATTCCACCGACGTCGGGATCACGCTCGGCCCCGAAACGGCTTCGATCAATTCCTGAGGACTTCGAGAGGCTAGATCTCTGTAGGTTCGGATGCCACCAGCCTCGCGCAGCATTCGCTCATACACAGGACCGATCCCCTTGATGACCTTTAGATCGTCCAGTCCTTCCACCATCGCTTTTGCCGGTTGGACTGGAGGTGCCTCAGGCCATTCTTCGACGGCCGGCACCGTCTCGGGCTCAGCCGGCGGGACACCCCCAGCCGGCTCCGGCGGAGGCGGGGCTGTGGGGGCCGGCGTCCAGGCTCGACCGCCGGGCAGCGACGGATACCGCCGCGTGCCACCTCGAGACAGCACAACAGCGCCAAGGCCCCAGCTAAGGCCCACTAAAGCCAGCGGCAAACCCAGCCACAACGGTACCAACAACGCCAGTAGGGTGATGACTAGTACACCGATCACACCGGAGATAAGGGGCAGCGGTCGCTCGGTATGTAGTGCGGTCAGGATGCGCTCACCGACGGTGACTCCCAGTGCGATCCAGCCGTACAACACGGCCATCACCGAGACAAGTGCCAGAATTGGCAAGATGGGCCAACCACAGACTGTGAAAAAGAGCCCTACAAACACTAATACGACAACGAACATCGTCAGGCAGCCTACACCGGCACTTGCTAGGGACTGATCCCTCGCCATCTGTTTGACTATGTTGGTCTGTTCCGGTATGAAGATTAGTACCAGAAGCGCGATGCCAGCCAGCACAACTGCTGTGATTCCCTTTGTCAACAGGCTGAGGATGAACGATAGAAATCCAGAGCCGTTGCCCATTTCAACACGAACCCCACGACTGACTGGGGGCACCGGTGGGACGGTGAAGCGGAACCGACGCAAGTCCCCAAAGCGGAAGCCTTCGACGACATCGCCCCTCACCACTGCTCCCTCGCTGCGGCTCAGTGGCCCCCCCATGAGTGCCACGTCTCCTTCGATGACGGCCGAGTTCCGGAGACTCACTGGGCCTCCGACGGACACCACATCGCCCTCGACGCGGCCGGCAATGGTCACGGGACCGCCCCAGGAAACAACATCCCCTTCAACCTTGGCGCCGCGTTCCACGGTGACGGGGCCACCAAACGACACCAGATTGCCATCGACCGTCTCCCCGGATTCTATCGTCACCGGCTGGCCAAACACAGTCCGTCCGCCCTGGGCTGACGCAGGTGTTGCCGTGAGCACCAGCACGGCGAATAGCACAAGTACAGGCACCAGAAGCCAGAAACGTCTCATAGACTGTCTTCTCCTCATTGTGATGGTTATCACTCTCCGGCGGGCCGAAGAGCGGCCTGTACGCCGGCTACCAAGCCCAGCCACATGCCCACAGCCACCACGGACAGCAAGGCGAACAGCAGAATCAGGCCGGCAGGCACAAGGCTGAGCATCGCCCGACGGATCTCCCATCCCGCCTGTGCCCACCCGACCAACGTACTCCCCACTTGAAGCAGGGCGGCCAATTCGGCTGTGGGGTTGGTACCTAGAAACGACAACACGGCCAGGACGGAGAGCACGATAGCCCCGGCGAAGAGGGCAAAGGCCCCCGCCCAGGAATCCCAGACTGGCCGTCGCCGGGAAAGGTGGGCCATCACCTTCGCTGTGAAATCTGCTGGAGGGGAAACAGGAGGGGCTGCCGCGAGCAGTCGATGTGCCTCCTGGATCGCTGACCACTCGGCGAGGCAGGCCGCACAATCAGCGGTATGAGCTAACAGGGCGGCCTGCCGTTCCGAGTCATCATGGCCATCCAGAACACGATCCATCAGCTCGCTGGCATCTGTACAATGCATTCCAGCAACTCTCCCTTCTGGTGGGATGGATTTCGAGTGTCCGGAGGTTCATCCCGCCCAGGCTGCGCTGCCGGCTCAATCACCTCAGCCAGCATCCGTCGTGCTCGATGCAGCCGGGACTTCACAGCGCTGACGGTTGAGTTAGTCATCGCTGCAATATCCTGGTACGAATAGTCGTACCAGTAGCGCATGACGACTGCCAGACGGTAGTCGGACGGTAACGTGTCGAGCATCGATTGGATATGTTGACCATTCGACCAGCGGACTACTGACTCTTCGGGATCGGGTGTTCGCGCGCGTAGCGGCTCCCAGGGAGGCAGATCCTCCACCGAGACCCAGTTGATCCGGCGACGACGCAGTTGATCGATGCAGTAGTTGGACGCGATGGCCAGGAGCCACGACGAAAACTTCCGCCCCGGGTCATACGATTCGAGATTCGAGTATGCCCGTAGAAAGGTCTCCTGTGCCGCGTCTTCGGCGTCGCCGGCGTTTCCCAACATTCGATAGGCCAAATTGTACACCGGTCCCTGATAGGCCTCAACCAGCTTCGCAAACGCCTGCTGATCCCCGTGCCGGGCCTGTGTAATCCAGGTGTGCTCAGCGTTCATCGGGTCCCTCCGTGCACTCAAAAATCCTGTACGAATTATACCACAAAAGGTTGCAAAGTTCCTGACAACGAACATACGCCAGGCTGACGCCGCTTCTTCAAGAGGAACTAAAGGGAAACTAGGAAGGAATTAAGGGGAACTGGACGACCTCGCTTGGTTCCCCTTCATTCCTCTTTAGTTCCTCTTATTTCCGCTTGCGTAATTCACGCTTCTTTGCTAGCATTTGACTCTAAGAAACGGAGGAGGATTTGTGAATCACCACCCCTTTATCGCCGTCGAGGGCGTGATCGGTGTGGGCAAGACGACACTGGCCCGCCGGTTGCAGCCGGAGTTTGGTGCCCATCTACTGCTGGAAGAATTCGAAGAGAACCCATTTCTGGCAGACTTCTACACCGATCGTGAGCGCTATGCCTTTCAAACTCAGATCTTCTTCCTGCTGAGTCGGTATCGGCAGCAGCAAGCGGTGCCGACTATGCACCGGCAAGCCCCCGTCATCAGTGACTACACTTTCATGAAAGACCGCCTCTTCGCCTACCTGAACCTGCGTGGCGACGAGTTGGCCGTCTACCAAAGTGTGTACAGCGCCCTGGCAGAGAACATCCCTCTCCCCGACCTGGTCGTCTACCTGCGGGCTGAGACTGACACCCTGATGGAACGTATCGCTGTGCGCGATCGGTCGTACGAGCGGGATATGGATCGCAACTACATCGAGGCCCTGAATCGAGCCTATGATGGGTATTTCACCGCCTACGGTGACTCGCCAGTGCTTGTCATCGACACCGATGACCTGAATATCGTGGCTGAGCCCGACGACCTGGACGCTGTCGTGGGCCGAGTGCGAGCCGCCATCGGCCAGGCGGTGTGGCAGGATCCACTCCCGCAGTTGGATCCCAGGGAGACGCTGACACTGGCCGAGACCGAACGCCGTCTCGCTCACTTCCAGCGATTTCACCAGGCCCTGGACGCCGACAAGGGCTTTATGACTGATGTGTATTTCAACTTCATCTGTCTGCAGGAGGAATTGGGTGAACTGGCGGCGGAACTCAAGGCTATCTGGGCTGAGACAGCCGACGGGCGCGCAGATCAGCATCAGGCAGTGGCACGCCGGCTGCCGGCTCTTCAGGCAGAACTGGCCGACTGCCTGGCATATCTGCTGAAACTGAGCAACTACCTGGGGATTGATTTGGAAGAAGCGTACCTGGATAAGATGCAAGCCAACGTGGGGCGTACCTGGCGAACCAGAGAGGATCGAACCGGATGACCTGGTCAATGAACGAGAACGCAGTCGAACTCGATGAGATCTTCAACTACGAGGGCACATACGGCGGACGGAATTCGGGCGACGAGATTATCCGCGCACTGAAGGAGGCGCTGGCAATCATCGAGGATGCTCCGCATACTGAGTTCGTGTGCACTGGCTTTCGGATCGAGGGAATCTGGAAATGACTAAGCGATTTATCGCAATCGCCGGCAACGTCGGGGTTGGCAAGTCCACCCTAACCGCCCTGCTCAGCCAGCGCCTGGGCTGGCGCCCCTTTTACGAAGCCGTCGATGACAATCCGTACTTGAAAGACTTCTACGCCGATATGCGGGCCTGGAGCTTCCACTCCCAGGTGTTCTTCCTGTCACGACGCTTGCAGCACCACCGCGAGATAATTGACCATCCAGCCTCAGCCGTACAGGATCGGTGTGTGTACGAAGACGCCGAAATCTTCGCCCGCAACCTGTATCGCCAGGGTCACATGAGCGAGCGCGACTACCGGTCGTATCGCGAGCTATACGGGGCAATGAACCTCTTCCTGCCACCGCCAGATCTAATCGTCTACCTGCGTGCCTCGGTGCCGACTTTGCTGCAACGCATCGCGCAGCGCGGTCGAGACTACGAGAGGCGAATCGAGCCGGCCTACCTGGAGCAGCTCAACCAGTTGTACGATGAATGGGCCAACAGCTTCGACTTGTGCCCCATGCTCACGGTGCCGGCCGACAACCTGGACTTCGTCATGTACAACACCGATCTCGAACTCATCGCCGACAGGATCATCGACAAGCTCCAAGG